>JBNJDE010000051.1:0-14768 GCA_051744605.1 Halobacteriota archaeon | reverse complement strand
CGACAGTTCCGAAGATCGACGTCGTGTATGCTCCGTCAGGGATTTGAACCAGAACCAGACGTGCTCACTTCGTTGCGCGCGTCTGGTAGGGTATCAAATTCCTTCCGTCGCATTTTCTCACTACGTTCGAAAAATGCTCCGTCAGGGATTTGAACCCTGGTCCTCGGCTCGAAAGGCCAAGATGATTGGCCGGACTACACCAACGGAGCGACATCACCCAGTTACCGGGTGGTTCTAAAAAGGATGTCGTTCTGCGCCGGCCGTCGCCGTGTTACTTGCCCTCGAACTCCGGCTCGCCGTCGCCCATGAACGCGGTGATGCCCTCCATCAGGTCGTCGGTGTTGTAGAGCATCCCGAAGGCCTGCGCTTCGATCTCGAGGCCGGCCTCGGTGTCGTCCCGACCTGCGAGCATCGCACGCTTCGTGTACTTCTGGGCGACCGGCGGACCGGACGCGAGGTCACGGGCCACCTCCCAGATGCGGTCTTCGAACTCCTCGGTCGGGACCACCTCGTTGAGGAACCCGAAGTCTTTCATCGTCTCGGGGTCGAAGCGCTCGGCGGTGAAGATGATCTCCTTGGCGCGCCCCTCACCGACGATGTTCATCAGGCGCTGGGTGCCGCCCCACCCTGGCAGGAGGCCGAGGTCGTGTTCGGGCTGTCCCAGCTCGGAGCGTTCCGAGGCGATGCGCATGTCGCCACACATCGACATCTCCATGCCGCCGCCGAGGCAGAAACCGTCGATGCCGACGAGCACGGGCATGTCGACACGCTCGAGCTTCCCGAAGGTCTGTTGCCCTTTCCGGGAGAGTTCGACCGCGTCGAGGGGGTCTGCACTCCCCGCCATCGCCTGCACGTCGGCTCCGGCGGAGCAGGCCCGGTCGCCCTCGCCGGTGATGAGGAGGGCGCGGACCTCGTCGTCGGCCTCGAACTCGTCGATGGCGTCGGCAAGGTCATCGAGGAGTTCGCCGCTGATGGTGTTCATGCGGTGCGGGCGGGAGAGCTGAATGTGCCCGACGCGGTCTTTCACCTCGAGGTTGATCGTCTCGAGGTCCAGCGAATCCGAATCGTCCGCACTCTCGGCACCGTGGAACGTCTCGCCTGCTTCGGCCATGCGTTCGAGTTCCTCGGCCGGTTCGTAGCGCGGTTCGTCCTGCTCGACCAGAATCTCGTAGAGGTCCTCGATCCCACGCTCGTCGGCAGTCTTCGCTGGCCCTTCGGGATAGCCGGCCCCGAGCTGGACCGCCTTGTCGATGGCCGATGGCGGAGCGACATCGTCACCGACGAGTTTCGCGACTTCGTTGGCCATCATCGCCATCAGTCGGTCGGCGAGGTCGTCGCGGACCTCGTCGGATGGGATATCTACCCCACCGTCGTCGTAATCGTAGAACCCCTTCCCGGTCTTCGTGCCGAGTTCATCGGCTTCGACCTTCTCGACGAGGAGCGGACACGGCTCGTACGCCTCTCCGAGGACGGACTCCATGTACTCGAGAACGTGCACGGACACGTCCACACCGACCTGGTCGGTCAGCTGGAACGAGCCCATCGGGTGGCCCATGCCGAACTTCGTCGTGGAGTCGACTTCGGCCACCGTCGCTTCGCCCTCGTGGACGAGCCACGCGGCCTCGTTGAGGACGGGCACGAGGACGCGGTTCACGATGAAACCGGGACTGTCCTTCTGGACGCGAACGGGCGTCTTGCCCAGGTCCTCGGCGAGTTCCTCGGTAAGGTCCAGCACCTCGTCGTCGGTGTGGTCGCCGCGGATCACCTCGACGAGGTCCATGCGGACTGGCGGGTTGAAAAAGTGCATCCCACAGAACTGCTCGGGTCGGTCGGTCACCTCCGAGAGGTCCGTGATGGAGAGACTGGACGTGTTCGTCGCGAAGACGGTGTGCTCGGGTGCGTACTGCTCTATCTCGTCGTAGACGGACTCCTTGATGTCCATCTTCTCCGGGACCGCCTCGATGACGAAATCGGCGTCTTCGACTGCCGCCTCCATGTCGACGAGCGCCTCGACCCGGTCCAGGGCGGCGTCGGCTTCCGCCTCGGGGATGCGGTCTTTCTCCGCGAGTTTGCCCAGCGACCATTCTATCTGCTCGTACCCGTTCTGGACGAACTCCTCTTTGATGTCACGCAACTTCACCTCGTACCCGGCGAGAGCCGCGACTTCGGCGATTCCGTGGCCCATATTACCGGCGCCCATGACGGCGATGGTCTGGATACTGTCGAGGTCCATATGCACACGGTCTTGCGGGCGACGATTGAAGCTTTCTGTATTGCGCCACGTGAACGTAACGCACGTTTACTCCGGTGCAAACCCGAGTCCCGTGCATCGTCGTTTCTCGGCGGACCGCGCCGACGCGTATATCCGGGCTCGGTCCCCTCCATCCGCCATGAGCGACCCAATCGACGCGTTGCGCTCGGACCCGCACCTCGGGACGGTCGTCGAGGAACACGGACCCATCTCCGTCGAACCGGCTCCCGACGCCTTCGAGCGCCTTCTCTCCTCCATCCTCCGTCAACAGGTGTCGATGGACGCGGCGGCGGCCATCGAAGCACGGCTGTTCGACCGCGTCGACCCGACTCCCTCGGGCATCCTCGACGCGGATCCCGATGCGATGCGCGAGGCGGGACTCTCGGCTGCCAAGACGGACTACGTTCGGAACCTCGCCGATGCCTGGATGACGAACGGGTGGACCCGATCGTATTTCAGGAATATGGACGACGAAGCGGTCATCGAGGAACTGACGACCGTGAAAGGGGTCGGTGTCTGGACGGGGAAGATGTTCCTCCTGTTCGGACTTGGGCGCGAGGATATCTTCCCCGTCGAGGACCTCGGGATCAGGAACGCGATGTGGAACCTCGTCGACGAGGATCTCACCAGAGCCGAGATGGTCGAGATGGCGACGCGGTGGGCACCGTACCGCAGTTACGCCAGCGAGTACCTCTGGCGCACTATCGATTGATCACTCCTCTTCGTCGGTGACCGGTTCCTCGCCGTCGCTCCGGTGGCGGACGTCGACCTGGTAGTCCTGGAGGATGTCGCGCCCGAGCAACAGCTGGTACTCCATGTGGCTCCGGTCTTCGAGGCTCGCCTGGACCGTATGTCGGTCGCCGCCGATACCGACGACGATGTCGACGACGGGTCTCGACTTGCCGCCCTTGTGACTGCCGGATTTCACCTTTGTCATGCTCTTGATCGGACCCGCACCGATCTTCGCGGCCAGTCGCGTGTCGATGCTGGTCCGGGACGCGCCGGTGTCGGATTTCGACCGGATGCGTTCGGTGCCGCTGGTCCCGCTGACGAGGACGTCCTCGATGTAGCCGATGACCTTCCGCTCGCCGTCGCCCTGCGTGGGTCGTTTCGGCACGTTCGGCGGCATCGAGTCGTCGAGGACACCCGAGAGACGCTGGACTTCGTCTTCGTCCACCTCGCCGCCACCCATCTCGATGGCCTGTTTGGCGATGTGGGCCGCCGGGCTGACGCCGGTCGCCTTGTACAGGCCCTTGAACCCGGCCGTCGGGTTGACCTCGAGGAGATACCAGCCGTCGATCCCCTTGACGAGGTCCACGCCTGCGTAGTCCAGGCCGAGGATGTCGGCGGCCTCGAGTGCCATGTCGGCGGCCTCGTCCGGGACGTCGTCCACACCCTCGACGTCCCCGCCGAGGGCGACGTTGGTCCGCCAGTCGTTCTCCGGTGCATACCGGTTCATCGACGCGACGATCTCGTCGTCGACGATGTAGACGCGGAGGTCGCTGTGACGCTGGTCTTCGTCCTGGTCGATGAGTTCCTGCAGGAAGGCGAATCGGTCCCCGACGCGGGGATTGACGGTCTCCCCCTCGGTGATCTTCCAGGTACCGCCGCCGTGGGTGCCGATGGCGGTCTTGTAGACGACCTCGTCGCCGAACTTCAACCGCTCTTCGTTGAGCCGGTCGGCGTCGAGCGAGAGCAGGGCGTCCGGGATCCTGACGTCGGTGTCGCCCATCGCCGTGGCCGTCGCGAACTTGTGGAACGCGGTGAGGACGTTCTCCGGCCGATTGAGCATCGGTCGGAGCTGTGATAGGCTCTTTGCGAGCCCCAGCAGTTCCGATGGCTGCTCGGTCTTCGAGAGTAATAGCCGATTGAGGATGACGTCGACGTTCGGTTCGAGCGTGACGGAGTTGTCCTCGATGTCGACGACGAGATTCTCCTCGCGGAGCCAGATTCCCTCGTGGCCCAGTTCGTTGACGGTGTTGATAATCGCCTTCGTCTCTTTGCTCGAATGGAGACTTAAAACGCCCACAGAAACGGATCGATCCATACATCCTTTGAGGGGCGGGTCCGGTAAAACCGTTCTGTGATTGGTTTGGGTTACGAATCGAACATCCAGCGCCTCGACCGAGCTCCGAACACGTATAAAGGTCGCACTCCCATCCCCCGACATGACCGAGGGGGCGTTCACGTACAACGGCGGCAAAGTCGACCCCGGCGAAACCGCCAACATCCGATACAGCATCAGCGAAACCTACCTCGGGGACCCGATCAGGGTGCCGGTCACCATCGTCAACGGAGCGGAACCCGGCCCGACCATCTTTCTCTCCGCGGCCGCTCACGGCGACGAGCTGAACGGGATCGAAGTCGTTCGGGAGGTCGCCTTCGAATGGGAGCACGACGATTTGCACGGGACGCTCATCTTGCTCCCCGTGCTCAACGTTCCGGCCTTCCTCTTCCAGCAACGCTATCTCCCCATCTACGACCGCGACCTGAACCGTTCGTTCCCCGGCGACCAGACCAGTACCAGTGCCAAGCGGATGGCCTATCAGCTCTTCAAGAACTTCATGGAGCCGGCGGATCTCGGCATCGACTTCCACACCTCGACGCGCGGCCGGACCAACATGCTCCACGTCAGGGCCGACATGGCCGACGAGGAGGTGTCTCGTCTCGCGCACGCGTTCGGGTCGCACGTTATTATCGATTCAGATGGGTCCGAGGGGACGCTCCGCCGAGAAGCGACCGATGTGGGTGCCCCGACCATCACCATCGAGATGGGCGAGGCCCACCGGTTCCAGCGGCCCCTCATCGACCGCGCACTGGACGGCGTCGCCAGCGTGTTCGCCGAATACGGTCTGTGGCCGGACGAACCGGTCCACTGGCCGGGGTGGCGGACGATCATCGACTCCAGGCACAAGACGTGGCTCCGGTCGGACGCTGGTGGACTCGTCGAGATGCACGTGGAGCGCGGGGAGATGGTCGAGGAAGGTGCGCCCATCGCCACCATCTCGAATCCATTCAAGACCGAGACCACACACGTCGAGGCCCCGTTCACTGGTCTCCTCGTCGGGGTCCTCGAGAATCCCGTGGTCTATCCCGGCAATCCGCTCTGTCACATCGTCGAACTGGACGACAGGACCCGACGGGCCTTCTCGGGCACTCTGGTCGACACCCATGTAGAGCATCGTGGTCGGGAAACCTGACGAATCTGACCGACGGCGATGTATTGTACATCGAAGAACAGGGTAGTAACTTCTATGTGCTGTGGGTCACACCTTTAATGTGGTATGAGTCAGTCGTATGACCGGGGCCCCGTCGAGGACTTCGGACGATGGACGGAGTTCTCGGCTGGCATGTGGGCCTGGGTATTTCACAAGTTCACCGGGTGGGTGTTGATCGGGTATCTGTTCGCCCATATCGCGGTGCTCAGTTCAGCAATCGCTGGGCCAGAGGTATACACGCAGACGTTACAGAACCTCGAGAGCATCCTCCTGGTGCGAATGCTCGAGGTCGGACTGCTCGCGGTCGCCGTCTTCCATACGCTCAACGGCGTCCGCTTGCTGCTCGTCGACCTCGGCATCGGACTCGAATCGCAAGCAAAGAGCTTCTACGCGTCGCTCATCATCACGGCCATCATCGTGATCGCGAGCGTCCCGAACTTCATGGGGGGTGCGTTCTGATGGCGGAACAGTACTCCTCGTTCAAGTCGGGCACGACGCTGTGGTTCCTCCAGCGCGTGACGGCGGCAATTCTCATCGTCACGTTGATGTTCCACTTCTTCTGGTTGCACTTCGTCAACCACGCGGCGGAGATCACCTTCCAGGGAACTGCCTACCGGATGGAACAACTGGGCTACTTCGCGACGATGCTGTTGTTCCTGTTCGCCGGTGCGTTCCACGGCGTCAACGGCGTCTACAACGCGTTGATCAACCAGGGGCTCACCGGGACGCCGAGACGGGTTCTCAAGTGGGTCCTCGTCGGGGCCGGCTTCGTCCTGGTGGTCCAGGGGATCCGCGTCGCATTGGCCATGAGTGGAGGCGCATTCTGACATGAGTACGGAGACACCAGAGACCGAGGACAGCGATGTACCGGACCCGCAGACGCGCCGCCTGAAGGAAAAGGAGACGCGGAAAGCGGCGAAAGAGGAGGCGGCGGCCGACGTCGTCGAGGGCGAGACGGTCGAACTCAAGGTCTTCCGGTACGACCCGGAGATCGCCGACAAGCAGGAGCCACGCTTCGACACGTTCCACGTGCCGAAGTTCGAGGGGATGACGGTCCTCGACGCACTCATGGACGCCCGCGATCGGTACGATCCCACATTGACCTTCCGGCACTCGTGCCGACAGGCCGTCTGTGGCTCCGACGCCCTGTTCGTCAACGGACGACAGCGACTGGCTTGCAAGACCCAGACCGTCGACCTCGACGAGCCAATTCAGATCGAACCGCTCCCGCACCGCCCCGTGGTGAAGGATCTGGTCGTGGACATGGAGCACTTCTACGACCAGATGCGGGCGGTCGAGCCGTTCTTCGATCCAGACGAACTCCCGGGGCCCGACCAGCAGCAACTCCAGACTCCCGAGAACCGGGAGCAGGTCAAGATGAGCACACGGTGTATCTGGTGTGGGGCCTGCATGTCCTCGTGTAACATCGCTGCAGGGGACAACCAGTACCTCGGGCCGGCCGCGCTCAACAAGGCCTACCGCTTCTACTTCGACGAGCGCGAGGGCGAGAATCGACAGCAAGAACGCCTCGAGATCGTCGAGGAGGAGCACGGCGTCTGGCGGTGTCAGACACAGTTCTCCTGTACGGAGGTCTGCCCGAAGGACATCCCACTGACCGAGCACATCCAGGCACTCAAGCGCGAGGCAGTCAAGAACAACCTCAAATTCTGGTAACCAATGTACGAACACGACGTACTCGTCGTCGGTGGTGGCGGTGCGGGACTCCGCGCAGCCATCGCTGCACACGAGGAAGGAGCGGACGTGGCGATCGTCTCGAAGATTCATCCGGTGCGCAGTCACACGGGCGCCGCCGAGGGTGGCATCAACGCGGCTCTGCAGGAGGACGACTCCTGGGAGGACCACGCGTACGACACGATGAAGGGGTCGGACTACCTCGCGGACGCCCCCGCGGTGGAGACCTTCGCCCAGACCAGCCCCGAGGAGGTCATCCAGCTGGAACACTGGGGGATGCCCTTCTCCCGAAACGAGGACGGCACCGTGATGCAACGGCCGTTCGGCGGACTCTCGTACCCCCGGACGACGTACGCCGGCGCCGAGACGGGCCATCACCTGTTGCACACCCTGTACGAGCAGGTCGTCAAACGAGGCATCGACGTCTACCAGGAGTGGTTCGTCACCCGACTCGCCGTCACCGACGAGCAGGACCCCGAAGACCGTTCGGCCCACGGGTTCGTCGCCATCGACGTCAAGAGCGGTGAAGTGGCCGGATTCAAGGCCCGCAACGGCGTCATCCTCGCGACTGGTGGCGCCGGACAGGCCTACGATCACACCACGAACGCCGTCTCCCTGACGGGTGACGGCATCTCGATGGCCTACCGCGCCGGCGTCCCCATCGAGGACATGGAGATGATCCAGTTCCACCCGACGACGCTCCCGTCCACTGGCGTCCTCATCACCGAGGGCGTCCGTGGCGAGGGCGGTCGCCTGTTCAACAGCGAGGGTGAGCGGTTCATGTTCGAGTACGGCTATGCGACGAACGACGGCGAACTCGCGAGCCGAGACGTCGTCTCCCGTGCCGAACTCACGGAAGTCAACGAGGGGCGCGGCATCAACGACGAATACGTCTACCTCGACATGCGCCACCTCGGCGAGGACCGAATCATGGACCGCCTCGAGAACATCGTCCACCTCGCGGAGGACTTCGAGGGCGTGAACGCACTCGAGGAACCGATGCCGGTCAAACCCGGCCAACACTACATGATGGGCGGCATCGAGACCAACGAACACGGGCAGACCTGCATCGACGGCCTGTACGCGGCCGGCGAGACGGCCTGCGTGAGCCTCCACGGGGCGAACCGACTCGGTGGGAACGCCCTGCCCGACCTGTTCGTCTTCGGCGCCAATGCTGGCCGACACGCCGCCGGCGTGGACCTGGGCGACCCGATGATCCCCGTCGGGCCGGACGACGAGGCCGAACGCGCGGACGTCGACTGGCCGGTCGAGCCCGGCGCGGTCCAACCCGTCGTCGAAGAGCCGGCTGCCGACGGTGGCGTCACGGACCCAGAGGCGGTCGTCGAGACCGCCGTCGAGGCCGAAAAAGCCCGCATCGACGAACTGCTCTCGCGTGAGGACGGGGTCGAGCACATGGAGATCCGCAAGAAGGTCCAGCAGGCGATGACCGAGTGGGTCAACGTCTTCCGCGAGGAGGAAGGCATCAAGAAGGCCCTGAAGGAGATCCGCGAGGCGCGCGAGATGTACAGCGACGTCTACGTGACGGACAAATCCCGGACCTTCAACACCGACCTCCAGCACACCCTGGAGACGGAGTCCGTCCTCGACGTCGCGGAGTCCATCGCGATGGGCGCGCTGGCCCGGACCGAGTTCCGCGGCGCCCACTGGCGCAAGGAACACCAGGAGCGCAAGGACGACGAGTGGATCAAACACACGATGCTCTCCTGGAACGACGGCGAGCCGGAGATGTGGTATCGCCCGGTGCTGCTCGAGGGCGAAGATACCGAGTGGGAACCCAAAGAGCGTAGCTACTGACGCCGAGTGCACCGCCCACGGCCAGTCTGGTTTTCGGTCGCTTTCGCTTCAGTTACCTCGCTTTTACCCTCGCCCGATCGCCAGAAGACGGGTTCGGTCGAGTCGATTCGATCGGTGCTCCCGTTCGACGGCGTCTGACATCGAAATTTCAGGATGGTGCCGACCGCTCGGTTTCCGCGAGGGATACCAGTGGAAATCGACGGTGTCGCAAAACCTATATGATAAATGATTAAAGAAAGGGTGAATGCGACTACCAGAGACACGAGACCTGTTCGCCCGCGAGTTGACGTTCCCGACGTCCCACCGGACCGTTATCGAGGCCATCGGCGAAACGGAGCTCCAGGCGCCAACGGGGCAAAGCGAGTCTATCGAAGAGGTGCTCGATCGAACCTCGAACGAACAGTACCGGTCGGCAGACGAGCTGTACGACGCGTTGATGACCTTCGTCAGTGACGAGTTCATCGGCAGAAAGTTCTACGACGACCGGGGAAGCACGCCGAAAGGAGAGGGCGAAGAGGAGGAGGTCTTCTGATGAGCGTCACCCTCCTCTCGGGAGTCCCCGGCGTCGGACTCACGAGCATCAGCGAGCGCGCGCGACGAAAACTCGACGAGGAGTACAAGCTGATCAACTTCGGCGACGTGATGTTGGAACACGCCGCCACGCGGGACTGGGCGACCAGACGGTCGGAACTGGGAACGCTCACCCGCCGACAGACGAGACGGCTCCAGCGACGCGCCGGCGAGTACGTGGCCGACAGCGCCGAGACCGCGGAGATACTACTGACGACCCACCTCGCGGTCGAGACGGACGCCGGTTACCTGCACGGATTTCCCGATGCGGTCCTTCGCGACGTGAATCCCGGGCAGTTCGTCCTCGTCGAGGCCGCGCCGGAGACGGTATTCGACCGCCGAGCGGAGTCCGAACGCGAATACGGCGATGCGACGGTTCGAGCCATCGAGTTCGAGCAGGACATCAATCGAACGGCGGCCTTCGAATACGCGGTCAGCGTCGACGCGCCGGTCCGACTCGTCGAGAACGAGGGAGACGTCGGCGAGGCGGCCGACGCG
Organism: Halobacteriota archaeon; assembly: GCA_051744605.1. Classification (GTDB taxonomy): domain Archaea; phylum Halobacteriota; class Halobacteria; order Halobacteriales; family Halobacteriaceae; genus Halanaeroarchaeum. The sequence goes on along the minus strand of JBNJDE010000051.1, from coordinate 4,724 downwards.
GTGGCGGACGCGCTCCGGCCATAGGTGTATGGGTTGCCGGAGGCTCGCAGGGCGGGGGTGGGGGCTCGTTCAGCCGAGTGCCCGTGGCCGAGACGTTATGGCCGAAGACGGGGCCACTCCCGACCATCCTGTGAGAACGGCGCGGGACGAACTCGGCGGGAGTGCGCCACCCCGTCCCGCGACACGAGCGTGGCGCCTGTCAGCCTATAGGCCCAGCGCACCGAGCAGGTCGAAGCCGACACCCATGGCCTGCACGATCTTGTAACCGAGATAGATGCCGACGATACCGAGCAGCCCCGAGAGGGTCGGCGGAGCCGGAATCGGGACCTGAAGGTACGCGAAGACGGCCCCGGCGACCGTTCCGGTCACCAGGGCGAGCACGGCGAGTGTCGCGTTCATAGTGAGAGGAGGTGGTGGGAGTCGAGTAAAAGCGGTTCGGAATGCCGCCCGATCAGTCGGCGGCGTACTCCTTGCGGAAGCCGCGGAACTCCGTCCGGTGGGCTTCCTCGTCCGCGAGGAGGGTGACGGCGAGGTCCTCGGTGACCGGGTCGTCGGCTTCTTCGGCCGCCGTGATCAACGATCGGTACGTCGCGATGGCGCCCTCCTCGGCCTCGACGACGCCGTCGATGACGGAGATCACGTCGGTCGTATCGGCCGGGGGCTGGAGGCTCTCCTGGCGGGCCTCGAAATCCATCGATCCCGGTGGCGCCTCGTCGAGTTGCTTGAGCCGCTCGCCGAGTTGCTGTGCGTGACCGAGTTCCTCCTGGATATCCGCCTGGAGCGATTCTTTGATCTCCTCTGCCCGGACGCCGTCGAGGATGATCGAGTTGGCCATGTAGTTCATGACCGTCTCGATCTCGTCAGCGTACGCTTCGCGGAGCAGGTCGGTTACTTCGTCTGCCATACACGTTAGTACGACGACCACCTACTTAGAAGGGGGGCTTGCCGGGTTACTCGCCGCGGAGTTCGGCCATGTGTTCGATGCGGGACTGGACGAGTTCGTCCGTCCCGATGTCGTGGCGGACGTGGAACCCCTCGTCGACGCCGGAGAGTGCATTGGCGGCGATGGTCTCGGCCGCCGCGATGGTGTCCGCAACGCCGACGACCGCGAACGAGCGTGACGTCGTCGTGAAGATACCGTCGTCTCGTTCGTCCACGGAGGCGTAAAAGAGCAACCCGTCGCCCACGGACTCCTCGTCGAGGGCGACCCTCGCGCCAGACTCGGGGTCCGTCGGATAGCCCGCTGGGACGGCGTACTTGCAGACGGTCGCCTGCGCGGCGAAGGCCAGGTCGGGGAGCGGTTCGCCGTCGCGGGCCGCGCGGAGCACGTCGAGGAAGTCGGTCTCGAGGACGGGCAGCGTGTTCATCGCCTCGGGGTCGCCGAACCGCGCGTTGAACTCGACGACTTTCGGCCCCTCTGTCGTGAGCATGAACTGCCCGTAGAGGATTCCGCGATAGTCGTCGAGGGCGTCGACCGTCTCCTCGATGATACCGACCGCTGCGTCGTACTCCGCGTCGGTCATGAAGGGGAGGGCGAAACTGGCGTCGGAGTAGCTTCCCATGCCGCCGGTGTTGGGCCCCTCGTCGCCCTCGTAGGCGCGTTTGTGATCCTGAACTGCCGGGGTCACGCGAACGTCGCCGTTGGCCACGAACGCCTGGACCGTGAACTCCTCGCCGACGAGGCGTTCCTCGATGACCCACTCCTCGTAGTCGCTCTCACGGATGTAGGTGGCGGCCTCGGGCTTCGATAACTGATCGCCGGTCACCCGGACGCCCTTGCCGCCAGTGAGTCCACGGGGCTTGACGGCGACGTCTCCGTCGACCGACTCGACGTACGCCGCGGCGGGGTCGCGTGCGTCGAAGGTGGCGAATTCGGGCGTTCCGGTGATGTCGTGCTCGGCCATGAACTCCCGCTGGAAGGCCTTGTCCGTCTCGATCCGTGCGTCGGCCTGTCGCGGGCCGAAGGCGTAGATTCCCGCGTCTTCGAGGGCATCGACGACCCCCGCCTGCAACGCTGCTTCCGGGCCGATGACCGCCAATGACGCGTCGACGGACTCGGCGTATTCCACCACGCTCGACGCGTCCGTCTCGTCCAGGATCTCGAAACCGGCGGCGATGCTGGCGATGCCGGGATTTCGGTTACTCGCACAGGCGTACAGTTCGGCGTCGGCGAGCGCGCGGGCGATGGCGTGTTCGCGACCGCCACCGCCGACGAGCAGGACGGAGTCGCTCATAATCGACGGGGACGGGCCACCGTTGTGTAAAGGTTACCGTTGCTACCGCCAAAAATATCCACGGACGTGCTCAGTACGCGGCGTCGACGATGGTCTCCCGGAGGTCGTCGAACTGGGCGAGATAGTCGCGTCGTTCCTCGCGCAACGCGGCGTGTTTCTCGGCGAAGTCGTCGACGACCGCCGGTACGTCGAATCGTGAGACGTCCATGCCTGGTACCTCGTCAGGGACGGTCATCCCGATGGCGTCGTCCTCGCGCCACTCGACGGTCCCGCGCGCGGTCTCGGTGAGCATACGAACTGTATCCTCCACACTGACGTCCATGGCGTCGCCGCCGATGGTCCCGGTGTTGATGACGAACGTATCGACGTCCAGATCGGCGATGAGGTCGTGGAAGCGGTTCCCCTCTGCTCCCTCTGAGCCGATGATGAACGGGTTCGTGCCGACGACGCGGATGGACTCGCCCGCGCTGTCGGGGTCGCCGGCGCTCGTCTGCACCGACTCGCCCAGCATGAAGGCGGCGGCCGCCTGTTCGTCGGAGAGTTTCGCGATCGGCGGCATGAGTGGATTGCGGGTGATGAAGAAGACCTGATCGATGGACTCGAGGTCGATGTCCTCGGACGCGCTCGCCATCGTCTCCCGCTGGACGACCGCGCGGGAATTCGTGGTGTGTTCGTCCCGGTCGAAGTCGACGGTCCCGTCCGCCGCGACGGAGACGTTCTCGAGGACGGCGCTCTCCCGGGTCGCGGCATCGTAGAGTTCGGGTTGCTGTTCTCGTGTGAGACCGATGGTCTTGATGTAGAGCCCCTTGCCCTCGCTCCCGGCGACGACGCCGTCGGTCCGAAGCGCACAGACGTCGTCCTGGAGCATCTCCGCCGTCTCCGGGTCGTCGAGCCAGAAGCCGTGTCCCGTCAGCGTCGATTTGCCGGTCCCGGAGAGGCCGAGGAACACCTGGCCGACGGTCTCGAGGTCGCCGTCCCGTTCGAGACGGACGCGTTTACTGCCCGCGTGGAGACCCAGCCCACCGGCTTCTTTCGCGCGTCGCATGAACAGCCGGAGGAACGATTTCTTCGCCTCGCCGGTGTAGTCGCTGCCGAGCACGACGGTCAGTCCCTGGTCCGGGAGGACGCGGATTGCGGTCCGGTCGTCGTCCGGTATCTGGATGGTGACGAAGTCGGGGTCCGCTCCCGCGGCCGGTTCGAGGAGTTTCGCCCACCCGAGCGCGATGCGGCCGTACTCCTTCGGGACGAACAGTCTGGCGTGATAGGACTCCTCGGGGTGTCGACCGACCATCCGATCGACGCAGACGAACTCCTCGTCGCCAGCGTCGACGATGTCGAGTGCCTCCTCGACGAGGTCGTAATCGGCCTGGTCGAACTCGTCGTCGATGGCGTTCTTGGTCTGCTCCGCGCTTCGGGACCGGTATTCGCTCACGTACGACGGCGCACCGAACGAGGTCGTTCGCTCCAGGTCTCGGGAGAAGGCGCGGAGGTCATCGAAGGACGGGTCGACCGTGACGTGGTCGGCGGCAGTCGGTTGTCGAACGGCTTCGGACAGCCCGATATCGAGGGCGGTGCCGGAGTTACTCATCGGTTGGGACTCCAGCGTCTCGGTACAAAAGGTGACCGTTTCCGCCAGGATAAAAAGTGACCGTTTCCGTCACGTCGTATCTTTCGGGCGCGAAACCGTTTCCGTCCGTGCCTCCTGGAAGGGTGTACCGATCGTCAGTAGGCGGACGCGTCGACGTCTCCGAACTGACTCGCGAGGTGCACCGCTGCCGGGACCGGTTCTTCCTCGACGAAGCGGGCGATTTCCTCGCCGTCCCGCTCGACGACGATGCTCGGGATGAATTCGATGCCGTACTCCTCGGTTCCGCGGCCGTTCTTCTCGCGGTCGACCTCGACCTGTTCGATCCGGTCGTCCTCGATTCCCGCCGCGTCGAGTGCGGCGGCGAATTCGGGAAGCTGGTTTCGGGTGTCCGGACACCAGTCGGCGCCCCAGACGGTGATGACGACGCCCTCGTCCAGGTCGGCGAAGGCGTCGACGACGTCCCGGTGGGCGTCGACGTCCCAGTCGGGGGCGGGTTCCATCGATTCCATGGGTTCGCTCGCGGTTTGGCGGCCGAGGCGTTTAATCTCCCCGCACCCGGCAGCGACGAGCCGGCGGGGAGCGTCGCGGTCACCACTGGTAAGTACGCCGACGGTCTACCTCTCGGCAATGGACGACTCCGTCCTGGAGACGATCGGGTCACCGCTCGTGCGCATCGACGGACCGGACGGAACGACCGTCGCGGCGAAACTCGAAGGACGGAACCCGGGTGGATCGGCGAAGGACCGGCCGGCACTCGAGATGATAACGGCGGCAGAGCGGGAGGGCCACATCGAACCAGGCGGCCGACTCGTCGAGGCGACCAGCGGGAACACGGGCATCGGTCTCGCGCTCGTCGCAGCCGCGCGTGGGTACGACCTCACCATCGTGATGCCGGCGTCGAT
>JBNJDE010000050.1:0-15207 GCA_051744605.1 Halobacteriota archaeon | reverse complement strand
CTGGTCGAGGACCGCCGAGACGCGTTCCACCTGACCGTTCCCGAACTGTAATTACTCGGCTTCGGTCGGTACCGAATCGATCTTCATCTCGTCGAGTTTGTCGATGATCTCGTTGATCTTGCCACCGAGGTCGTCGACGAATTCGGAGGTTCGGTCGGTGGTGATCGCTCCCTGGCTGGAGGGCTCGATGAGGTTCTCTTCTTCGAGCACGCGGAGGGAGTACCGGACCTTGTGATGGGGGTAGCCCGTCTCGTTGGACATCTTGACGATCCCGATGGGCTCGTTTTCGATGACCATCTTCAGGACCTGCAGATGTCGCTCCAACATATCCACTTCCTTCTCAAGCCTATCTATCATGGCATTTGTTAACTTGTCATTCCACGCTTTAAAGGTTGTCCTCGGGAGGCCGGGAAGAAAGATGCAGATATGACGATTTTTCGAGCATCACCATAATCTTTGTGGCGGCGGGCGACGCCGACTCTCGTTCGAGATGCCCGAACGGAACCGATCTCGACCCTGGGTCGTGACGACACAGCTATCGGCCACGTTCGTGTTGCCACCATCGGCAGGGTCGGTGTGGGGTCACGCTGGCTCGATGCTCCGATCGGTGGTCGCGTTGCGCGTATCGTAATCTGTTTAGCCTGGGCGAGGGAACGCTCATCCATGACCGTCACCATCGTGGGTGCGCAGCTGGGCGACGAAGGCAAGGGGGGAATCGTCGACCTCTACGGCGATCACGCCGACGTCGTCGCTCGATACCAGGGCGGGGACAACGCCGGACACACCGTCGTTCTGGACGGCGAGGAGTACAAACTCTCGCTCGTTCCGAGCGGAGCCGTGCGGGGAAAGACCGGCGTCCTCGGCAACGGCGTCGTCATCAACCCCCGGACGCTCTTCGACGAGATCGACGCCCTCAAAGAACGAGGCCTGGACCCCGACGTCCGGGTTGCTCGCCGAGCGCACGTCATCCTACCGTATCATCGCGTGCTCGACGGCATCGAAGAGGAGGCGAAGAGCGACTCCGACCTCGAAGCAGGCACTACGGGCCGGGGCATCGGCCCTACCTACGAGGACAAGGTCGGTCGTCGGGGTATCCGGATCGGCGACCTCCTCGATCCCGACGTCCTCCGCGAGCGACTCGAGTACGTCGTCCCGCAGAAACGAGCCATCTACGAGGACGTCTACGGCAAGACCGCGGGCGAGGAGTTCGACGTCGAAGCACTGTTCGAGGAGTACAGCGCCTTCGGTGATCGCATCCGCTCGGCGGGGATGGACGTGAACGCCGGCGAGTTCCTCGCTCAGCACGTCCACGACGGCGACGACGTGATGCTCGAAGGTGCACAGGGGACGTCGCTCGATATCGACCACGGCATCTATCCGTTCGTCACGTCGTCGAATCCGACCGCTGGCTACGCGGCGACCGGCACCGGTCTCGGGGTAACGGACGTCGGACGCGGGGAGGTCATCGGGATCGTGAAGGCCTATCTCTCCCGGGTCGGCACGGGGCCGCTACCGACCGAACTCGACGGTGATCTGGCCGAGTACATCCGCGAGGAGGGCGGCGAATACGGGACCGTCACGGGCCGTCCGCGCCGTGTCGGGTGGCTCGACCTCCCGATGCTTCGCCACGCGGCACGTGCGAGCGGGTTCACCGGCATCGCGATCAACCACCTCGACGTCATCGCCGGCCTCGACGAAGTGAAGGTCGGGCACGCCTACGAGCTCGACGGCGAGACGATAGAAACGATGCCTGCCACGACCGAACGCTGGGGCGACTGTGATCCGGTCTATCGGACCTTCGACGGCTGGCCCGAAGTCGACTGGGACGAGGTCGCCGCGGAGGGGTACGACGCTCTCCCGGCGGCCGCACGGGAATACGTCGAGTACGTCGAGACGGAAGTCGGTGTGCCGGCATACGCACTCAGCATCGGTCCCGGTCGCGAACAGTCGATCGTCCGGACGAATCCGTTCGCCTGACCGCTCGCTGACCTGGCCAGGGGTTCCGGACCGACCACGACCCAGCACCTTTTTTGGCACCCGCCACGAGAACCCATACAGGTGACCTACACGTGAAAGAAGACCTGATGGATATCATCTGCTGCCCGCTCGACAAACACGAACTGGAGTTGGCCGTCGAGGAGGAGGCCGACGGGGACATCGTCTCGGGAACGCTCACCTGCACCGACTGTGGCGAGGTCTACCCGATCGAGGACGGCATTCCGAACCTCCTTCCCCCGGACATGCGTGAGGACGTCGCGGCCTGAACCTTTTTCTCACGGCTCTGCGAAATGACACGCATGCGACCGACCCTCCGCGTCCACGTGAACAGAGACGGTCCGAGAAGCGTGGAACCGGAGGACCACTCCTTCGACGTCGATGGCCCGTTCGACCTCGTCCTCGACAATCACGGCCAACCGACACACGTCCACGTCCACGTCGACGACGCACTCGCTCGCGTCACCGACGTCGGCGACGCGAACTGGTACGTCGGTCAGGACGCCGCCGAGACCGTCCCGGTCGAGGTCGAATCGATCGACGCCGTCGACGGGTTGCTCGAAGTGTCGACGGGGTACGGCGCGGAGCGGTCGGGTGTCGAGGTTCACGTCGCCGCTGGTAGCGGTGGCGTCGAGGTCGACGAGGAACTGGGCAAGATCCAGCCCGACACCGAACCGGAATCGACGACGACCAGTACGTATGCCATCGCCGCCGCGTTCGTCCTCGTGGGCCTCGTCGTCGCCATCGGCATCACGGTTCTCCTCGACGAACTGGCTGCCGTCGTCTTCGGCCTTCTCACCGTTACCGTGGCCGTCGCGGTCTCGCTCTACCTGTTGTTCGCCACCTGAGTCGTCTCGAACCGTTTTTCTCGTCGCCGGCCCGAATCACCCGTATGTCATCGCTGGCAGCGGCGACGCGGGAGGCGGTCGACGCCTATCCCTTCGTCCGGGACGGACTGCGGGCGGGCGTCGTGAACTTCTCTGCTGCGGCCCGGTTCCTCGACGTCGATGGCGGGAACGAGGCCATTGCCACGGCCCTCCGTCGGTACGCCGAGGAGTTGCCCGAAATCGACTCCAGGGACGGTGGCGTCCGTGTGACGATGCAGAGTGGCATCGGCACCGGCGATGGCTCCATTCTCGCCGTCGGTGGGGTCTCGTTCGCGGAAGACGCCGGTTCCCTGACGGCGATCCAGGCCCACGGTGACGTCGATGCCCGCCTTCTCGCGACGGTGGCGGCCAGACTCGCGGACGCGGCAGTCGGAGTCGAGGGCGTCGGTCTGACGGGCGATTCGCTGGTGGTCGTGGTCGAGCGACGGGACGGGACTACCGCGCTCACCATCGTGGAGGACGCTGCGGAGCGCTACCGGTAACGACGGATTCCGTGCGTTTCGACGCATTATAAAACGGTGGCTCGTGTACGGCTACCCAATGACGCTCACCGTGACGAACACCTTGACGGGGGAGCGCGAACCGTTCGAGCCCCAGGATCCCGATTCGGTCCTCCTCTACTTCTGTGGGCTGACGGTCTCTGACGACGCGCACCTCGGTCACGCTCGCGCCTGGGTCCACGTCGACGTGATGCACCGCTGGCTGGACCACCTGGGATACGACGTCCGACACGTCGAGAACTTCACCGACGTGAACGAGAAGATCGTCGCCCGGATCGGCCAGGACGAGTTCGGTGAGACCGAGACCGAGGTTGCGACCCACTTCATCACTTCGGTCATCGAGGACATGCGGCGTCTCAACCTCCGCCGGGCGGACGTCTATCCCCGAGTCTCCGAACACGTCCCGGAGATCCAGTCACTCATCGAGACGTTGCTCGAACGTGGCTACGCCTACGAGGCGAACGGGTCGGTCTACTTCGACGTCACGGCCTTCGAGGACTACGGGAAACTCTCGAACCAGCAGGTCGAGGCGATGGAGGCCCAGGGATCCGAAGACGAACTCTCCGAGAAACGCCATCCACAGGATTTCGCGCTCTGGAAGGCCGACGGCGTGTCGCCGGACGCCATCGCGGAACATCGCGACGGAGGTCTCCCGGACCCCGAGATGGCACCGGCGGGCCAGACGTGGGACTCACCCTGGGGTGAGGGGCGACCGGGGTGGCACATCGAATGTTCCGCGATGAGTATGGCCCATCTCGACGACTCCATCGACGTCCACGTCGGCGGGCAGGACCTCGTGTTCCCCCATCACGAGAACGAGATCGCCCAGAGCGAGGCCGCCACCGGCGAGCAGTTCGCGAAGTACTGGATGCACGTCAGACTGCTCGAGACCGGCGGGGAGAAGATGAGCACGAGCCTCCAGAACTTCTTCACGGTCTCGAACGCCATCGAGGAGTTCGGCGTCAACGCGATTCGGATGTTCCTCGTCTCGACGGCGTACAACCGCCGCCAGACGTACTCCGAGGAGACGCTCGCCGAGGCGGTCGAGCGATGGGAGACCCTGGAACGAGCGTACGATCGAGCGGTGGCGACCTGTGACAGTCCCGACGCGTACGCGACCGAGACGGACGAGTCCTTCCGGGAGGCCATCGACGAGGCTCGGGCGTCGTTCCGCGAGGCGATGAACGACGACTTCAACACCCGGCGTGCGGTCACGGCCCTGCTGGAACTCGCCAGTGCGCTCAACACCCACGTGGACGAGCACGATCGGTACGACTACCGCGCACTCCACGAGACCATCGAGGCGTTCGAGGAGCTGGGTGGGGGCGTCCTCGGCTTCGTCTTCGGCGATGCCGCGCCGACCGGTGATGCCGGTCTCGCCGAGGAGGTCGTCCAGCTGGTGCTCGACGTTCGCGAGGCCGAACGCGAGCGTGGCAACTACGGGCGTGCCGACGAACTCCGCGACGAGCTCGAAGGCCTCGGGATCGAGGTCCAGGACACCGACGACGGTCCGAAAGCCCGGTTCTGACCCCGAGAAACCGTTCTCATCCGACGATTCCCCGCAGCGCGATCGGAACGAGCAACACCCCCATCAGGTGAACTCGTCTGGCCCCGAAGTGCACGGGGAGCAGGCCGACGACGCTCGCGATGCCGAGAATCCCGATGCCCGACATACCGGTGAACAGCCCGACGAGGACGGCGAGCAGGAGTGCAACGGCGACCGATAGCCGCCGCGGGTCGACCGATCCGACCAGGGCGAGATACCGGTCTCCCAGGACGGGGACCAGGACGAACGAGACCGCGGCCGCGATGACGATGGACGCGAGGATCAGTGGCAGGTTCACCGGGAGTTCGGCGCGTTCGACCGCGACCAGCACGCCGGTTCTCGGCGTTCCAAGCGCGATCAGTGCGAACAGCGCGAATATCGTATTCGAGGTGTTCACGCCGCTCACCGTCGCGACGAACGCCCGGTCACCGGATGTCGTCGGCAAGACGGAGAAGGCCATGGCCGCTGCGACCGCGGCGGAGACGCCCGGGAGATAGGCGACCAGCGACCCCGAGAGGGCACCGATAACGCCCCAGCCGAGCGTCTCTTCCGATGAGGCGGCCACCGCCGGTCCACCCTGTGGCGGCACACCGGCACCACCGTACGCGTGGACGAGGATCGGGATACCGAACAGGCCCGACAGCAGCGGTAACAGCGTGTCCCCACCGGGGACGAGACCACCGGTCGTCACGTCGAGGAACGCGAGTCCGAGCAGTCCGCTCGCGCCGAGCGAGAGGGCCCCACCGACCGTCGCCCGATAGCCGTGTTCGGTGACGACGAGGAACAGTCCGATGGCGCCGATGACGGCGGGAATCCAGCTATCCAGGGTCGTGACGACCGACCGCATCACGTAGGTCACCGGTATCCCGAGCACCGCCGCTGTCGCGATGGCACTGGCACTTCCCACGGCCGAGATGCGGAGTGCCTCCCGGCCACGACCACCCATCACGAGTCGGTGTCCGGGAAGCGCGCTGACCGCCATGGCTGCATCCGGGACGCCGATCGCCAGTGTCGGGACGACGTCGAGGAACGAGTGAGTGACGCCCGCCGAGAGCATGCTCGCACCGAGGAGATGTGGTGGCGCGGGAACGGTGGGAGCCAGTGACGCCATGATGACGGCGACGGTGTTGACGTGAAGCCCCGGCGTCAACCCGCTCACCGTCCCCAGGGCGATGCCGCCGCCGACGAACGCGAGCGCGAGTGCTGCCGACGCGGGGGCGGCGACGATCCTGACGCCGATGACCTCCATCGCTGCGAGATGGGCGTGTCACCGTATTTGAACCCTCACCGGCGTCGACCGACGTCGTGGCGTCACGTGGTGGCTACGCGCAATCACTAAACCGGTGGACCCGTAAGCCGATACAGCGTGATCATCGGAATCGACACCGGGGGAACCAACGTCGACGCAGTGCTCGTCGACGAGCACGGCATCGCGAACGCGGCCAAGGTACCGAATACCGACCGCAGAGAGAGCATCGAAGCGGTCCTCGAGGAGCTGCTCGCCGGTCGTGGGACTACCCAGATCGATCGCGTGGTCGTCGCCACGACGCTCGTCGTCAACGCCGCCGTCCAGGATCGACTCCCCGACTGCTCGAACGTCCTCGTTCCGGGGCCGGGGCTGCGTCCGGAGCGGGCGTTCTACGGCGAAGAGAACGCCGTCGCGGCCGGGGGTATCGACCCCCGTGGTCGCGTCACGGAGCCAGTCTCGTTCGAGGACAGCGTCGCGCATCCGGTCGTGGCTGTCACTGCGAAGTTCTCCGCCCGGAACCCGGACCTCGAACGAACGCTCCGCGATTCTATCGATGCGGACCACGTGGCACTCGGTAGCGAATCGGGGGCCGGTCTCACCTTCCCCGAACGGGCCGCGACGACCGTCGCGAACGCGAAGGCGAAACCCGTCTTCGCCGAATTCCGGCGGGACATCGAGGCCGCCGTCGAGGCCGCGGCTATCGACGCACCCGTCTACTATCTCAAAGGAGACGGGGCGATGCTCGCCGCCGATTCGATGGCCGAGACCCCCGCGCACACGCTCCGGGGTGGCTCGGCGGCGAGTTCGCTCGGGTTGTGTGCACTCTCGGGCGCCTCCGACGCCGTGACGGTGGATATCGGCGGGACGACCACCGACGTAACTCGCGTCGTCGACGGCTATCCAGCGGTCGAGGGCGGCATTCCGGAGGGAACGATCGAACCTGGCTACGACGGTGTCGTCTCCGAGAGTCTTCCGGTCGGTGGCGACACCCGCGTGGTTCCGGCAGCGGACGGCCCCGCACTCGCCGACGAACGGGTGGGCGACGCGGTGGCCTTCGGCGGCGACGTACCGACGCTCACGGATGCGCTCCACGTGCTCGGCCGATTCACCGCCGGCGACCGTTCTGCCGCCCGGGACGCGATCGCCGCAGTCGGTGACGGGTCGGCGTCGGAACTCGCGACGACCGTTGTAAAGCGGTTCCGGCAACGGGTTCGGGCCACCGTCATGTCGGTAGCCACCGAGCAGACGGCATCGCTCGTCGTCGGTGGCGTCCTCGCCCCGTATCTCGCGGACCCGCTCGCGGACGACACCCACTTCGAGGCGGTGGTCCCAGAGCACGCCGAGGTGGCCGGTGCGGTCGGCTGTGGGGTGGCGCGGGTGAGCGTCGAGACGGCCGTGCACGCCGACAGTGCCCGGGGCGTCATGACGGTCACCGCCATCGGCCCCGAAGCGGTGGAGTCCATCGAGGTCGGCCGGCGATTTACCGACACACAGGCGAAGGACATCGCCATCGAGCGAGCACGGACGGCCGCAGAAGCGGCCGGGGGTGACCCGACCGCAGCGGTCGACGTGCGGTCGTTCTCTCGGTTCACCGTCGTGGACGATTCGGCGGTCGTGGGACAGATATTCGACGCCGAGGCACAGGTGACCCCAGGCATCGAGTTCTCCTTCGCGGAGGGGTCGTCGTGACGCTGGGACTGGTCTACGACGAGGAGTACCTGCTGCACGAGCACACGCCGACCCATCCCGAGCGAAAGGAGCGTCTCCAGTACACGATGGACCAGTTGCGGGAAGAGGGGCTACTCGACGACCCGTCGGTCGCGCGGCTGGCACCCGAGATGGCGTCGGACGAGCAGCTCACCCGGGTGCACACCGACGACTACCTCGAACGGCTCCGTTCGATGTCGGCCAGCGGGTCGGGGATGTTGAGCGTCGATACCCACATCTCCGCGCACACGTGGAACACCGCCAAACTCGCCGCCGGTGGCGTCGTCCGGGCGATGGACGCGGTCGCTACCGGCGAGACCGAGTCGGCGTTCGTGATGGCCCGCCCGGGGGGCCACCACGCGTTTGCCGGGGACGGCCACGGCTTCTGCTATCTCAACAACACCGCCGTCGGGATCCGCCATCTCCAGGCCGAATACGACGTGGAGCGTGTCCTGCTCTGGGACTGGGACGCCCATCACGGCGACGGGACGGAGTCCATCTTCTACGACGACCCGAGCGTCCTCGTGATGTCGACCCACCAGGATGGCCGAACGCTGTTTCCCGGGACGGGGGACAGCCGCGACGTCGGGGAACTCGCCGGAGAGGGATACAACGTCAACGTGCCCGTGCCACCCAAGACGAGCGACGACGGCTATCGCACCGTCGTCGAGGAGATATTCGAACCGGTCGCCGAGCAGTACGACCCGGACTTCGTCTTCATCGAGGCGGGCCAGGACAACCACTTCACCGACCCCATCACCGACCTGGGCGTCACCGCTCAGGGGTACGTCGACCTGGTCGAACACGCGATGGACGCGGCCAACGACCTCGCTGACGGCGACATCGTGGCATCACTGGCGGGCGGGTACGGCATCGAAGGTGGATTGCCGTACACCAATCTGGCAGTGATCGCGACGATGCTCGGGGACGACACCGCCGGGATTCGCGAACCCGCGAGCTACGAACCGCCGTCCTACGAACCGGATATCAGCGACGTCGTCGAGCGGGTACAACGCGTCCAGTCGGCGTACTGGACGTTCTAAGGCCACCGATCGGTCGGTGGGCGTTCTACTTGTGGTCCGCTAGGTGGCCGACGAACCCCGCGGTCAGATCGGCGACTCGCATGGCCCAGTTCGCGGTTCGATCCGTGACGGCCGCTCCGGTCTCGGCGTCGGACTCCTCGTGGGCCGCCGCCAGCTCGAGGAGCGCCTGGTAGAGGTCGAGTCCGTAGAGGTCGGCCTCGTTGCCTCGCTTGATGAGTTCCGTTCGCGCTATCGACGCGTCGACGGAGTCGGTCTCCGTCACCGCGAGCAGACCGCCGGTGATGTACCCCTCCCAGAACGAGAGCAGGTCCTCGACGGCGTCCCGACTCGGGTCGTCCTGGAGTCTCTCGTCGATGTCGGCGACGATCGCTATCGCTTCGTCGATTGTCGCTTCGTCTAGATCGGGATGGGCGGTCGCCGCGACGCGACCGGCGACGTCTCGAATCGTCTCTCGGGAGGGTCGGCTCTCGGTCATCGTGTCGAGTGTGGGGCGGGGCGGCCTTAATTGCTACAGACTCGGCATCGGCCCCGCCATAGCTATTTGTCACTCGGAGACGATGTTCGGATATGGACGCGAAACGGTTCCTGTTTCTCTCGCTCGACTCGGCGCTCATCGGTGATCTGGCGTGGCAGGTGGTGCGCGAGGGCCACGACGTCAGGTACTACATCGAAGCCGAGTCCGACCGGGAGATAACCGATGGCTTCGTCCCGAAGACGGACGACTGGCGGGCGGCGGTCGACTGGGCGGACGTCATCATCTTCGACGACATCTGGGTGGGCGACGAGGTCGGTACGGGCCAACTGGCCCAGGAGTTGCGCGACGATGGCCATGCGGTCGTGGGCGGCACTCCAGCGACCGATCGACTCGAGGAAGACCGTGGGTATGCCATGTCCATCCTCGAAGAGAACGGCGTGGACACGCTCGATCATCGGGAGTTCACGGACTTCGACACTGCCATCCAGTACGTCCACGAACATCCCGCTCCGTACGTCATCAAGCCGCTCGGTGAGGTCCAGAACGTCAAACGGCTCCTGTACGTCGGTCGCGAAGTGGACGGCAGCGACGTCGTCGAAGTCCTCCGCGCCTACAAGAAGGCCTGGGGCCATCGGATGAAGGGATTCCAGTTACAGCGCCGTGTCGAGGGCGTCGAGGTGGCCATCTGTGGGTTCTTCGACGGTGACCAGTTCGTCGAACCGATCAACTTCAACTTCGAGCACAAGAAGCTCTTCCCCGGTAACATCGGGCCCTCGACGGGAGAGATGGGCACGTCGATGTTCTGGGCCGGGCGGAATCGGCTGTTCACGGAGACCCTCGGGCGGATCGAATCGTGGCTCGCCGAGGAGGGTTACGTCGGGAGCATCGACCTGAACTGCATCGTCAACGACAACGGCATCTATCCGCTCGAGTTCACACCACGCTTCGGCTATCCGACGATCGCGCTGCAAGCGGAATCGTTCGAGTCGCCGACCGGGGCCTTCTTTTATGCCCTCGCACACGGCACCGACCCCGGACTCCAGGTTCACGAGGGCTACCAGGTGGCCGTCCGCGTCGTGTTGCCGCCGTTTCCCTTCGACGACCCGAATACGTACGACGAGAACTCCCGGAACGCCGCCGTGGTCTTCGAGACGGACTCGCGGGATGGTATCCACCTCGAGGACGCAAAGAACGTCGACGGACAGTGGCGCGTCGCCGGAGAGAGTGGGATGCCGATCGTCGTCACGGGGATGGGCGAGACGATGCAGGACGCGCGCCGGCAGGCGTACGGACGCATCGACGACATCGTGATCCCGAACATGTACTATCGCGACGACATCGGCGAGCGGTGGATCGATGGGGAGGGTGACCGTCTGCAAGCGTGGGGATATCTGGGCCCATAGCGGTTCAGCACACCGACCAGGGCTCCGTGGCAGCTACCCACGAGAACCGGAGTAATGCAAATGATTATCGTGATCGATACGCGTATATCTAGCATGGCTAACTCTGGGGGATCTGTTCCATTCGCTATCGACGGGTCGTCTATGTCCCCGGTCAACGAGGCGGTTTCGGGGATCGGACTGTCACCGCTCCACGAAGTACTGCTCATCGCTGCGTTCCTCGGGCTCGTGCTCGTCGGGGTCGCCAGCGTCCTCTCTCACCTGTACGACGCCGAGGACCGAGTCGAAGCGGAGATGCGGGAGGTCGTCGCGGAGCGGAACGCGTATCGTGCGTTCGCCGAAGCCATCGATTCGATTCCGGTCGCCCAACCAGCGGGGGCGGTCGCGACGCCACAGTCGATACAGACCATGGAGACGAGGGCGGCGCCGGTCGAACACGTCCGTCGGGCGTTCGAGGAGACCGTCATGGCCGTCGACCACTACGAGGAGACCTATGGGGAGACCTGGGAGACCCACCTGGTGAACGAATTCGACGCCGACTTCCTGGGTGGCCTTCGCGAGGGCAGCGGCGTCAATCCACCCATGAAACGGGCACTGCAACAGCGGGCCCTCGACGCTGCCTCGAGGCGCGACGACCTGTTCCAGGTGCTCTCGACCGAGCAATCGGCCGTCGACGATGCGACGGCGACCCTCGACGAGATTGAGACGTCGCTCTCCGCGATGGACGACGGAACGCTCGGCGAACGATCGTTCGAGGGACTCACCGAGACGTATGCCGCCCTGGAGACGCTCGAGGACAGAACCGAGCGGCTCGCACAGCGGCGCCAGCGCCAGATCCACAACGAGACGCGCTGTGGACGGTGGGATACGAGCGATTTGACCCTGCAGGAGTACCTGTACGGCTCACTGTCGACGACGTATCCCGTCCTGCAGACGACGACGAGACTGGCCGACGACCTGGAGACCGCTCGCCACCGCGTCACGGAGACGATGACCACCAGGGTGTAACGGCCGGAGACAGCCCATCGAAGTCGGCCCCGAATCTCGCCCGTTCCCGACAGCACCTGTCGATTCCCACCGCGTATTTATTCCTGCCGAGTCGATTGAAACTCACTGATGAACGTTGCGCAGAACGTGACGGAACTCGTCGGCGACACGCCCCTCGTGGCACTCGAGCCCGTCGGCCCGGACGTCTATGGGAAAGTCGAGTCGTTCAATCCGCTCTCCTCGGTGAAAGACCGGGTCGCGCTCTCGATGATCGAGCGGGCCGAGGGACGAGGCGAGGTGACCGAGACGACCACCATCGTCGAACCGACGAGCGGGAACACGGGTATCGGCCTGGCGTCCGTGTGTGCGGCGAAGGGGTACGATCTCGTGTTGACGATGCCCGCGTCGATGAGCGAGGAACGTCGGTCGATGCTCCGGGCACTGGGTGCAACCCTGGAACTGACGCCGGCGGACGGCGGGATGGGGGCCGCCATAGAGCGCGCGGGTGAACTCGTCGACGACCTCGATGATGCGTACATGCCCCAACAGTTCCAGAACCCGGCGAACCCGGCCGCGCACCGGGAAACGACGGGGCCGGAGATATGGGCGGACACGGACGGACACGTCGACGTGGTCGTCGCAGGGGTCGGGACTGGAGGAACGATCACCGGGATCGGTCGGTATTTCGCCGACGACGTCGATGCGAACGTCGAGATGGTCGCCGTCGAACCGGAGACGTCGGCGGTCCTCTCCGGTGGAGAAGCCGGGAGCCACGGTATCCAGGGGATCGGTGCGGGATTCGTTCCCGACGTTCTCGACGAGGACGTGATCGACGAGGTCGTCCAGGTCGCCGACGAAGACGCCAGAACCGCGTCGCGAACGCTGGCCGCCGAGGCAGGCCTCCTCGTCGGCATCTCGGCTGGTGCGGCGATGCACGCCGCGAAGTTGCTACGCTCCCGGCCGGAATACGAGGATTCAACAATCGTCGTGGTCTTACCGGATACAGGCGAACGGTACCTGTCGACAGACCTGTTCACAGCCATGGCATGATCTCACGAATCGCCGAGGACGTTCGGACGGTGCTCGACCGCGACCCTGCTGCGCGGAACGTCGCAGAGGTGTTGCTGACGTATCCTGGGTTGCACGCCATCTGGTTCCACCGGGTGAGCCACTACCTCTGGACACACGGGTTCAAACTGCTCGCCCGACTTCTCTCCCACCTCTCGCGGTTGCTGACCGGTATCGAGATCCACCCCGGAGCAACCATCGGTCGACGGTTCTTCATCGACCACGGCGGCGGCGTCGTCATCGGCGAGACCGCGGAGATCGGTGACGACGTCCTGCTATTCCAGGGATGTACCCTCGGCGGGACCTCGAACGAACCCGTCAAACGACACCCGACGTTGGAAGATCACGTCGTGGTCGGCGCGGGCGCCATCCTGCTCGGCCCCATCACCATCGGTGAGCACTCCCAGGTGGGGGCTGGCTCCGTCGTTCTCGAAGACTACGACCCGCATTCCACCATCGTGGGTGTCCCGGCTTCTTCGACCGCCGAGGCGGCGGGGACCGACCTCGATGCCCTGGAACACGGGGATCTGCCAGATCCGATCCACCGCGAGTTCGAGGAGTTGAACGCGGAGGTCGAGACGCTTCGGGAGCGGATCGCCGAACTCGAGACCCATCTCGAGGCGAACGAGGAGTAGTCCAGGGGCCTTCGGTCCCACCACACCCCGCTGGTAGAAAACGTCAGTAGTTAGGCCTATCGTCGTTGGGCTGGTACCAGTGCACATGGTCGATAGTCGCGACTACGAGTTCGAGGGGGTCCGTCCAGACGTCCATCCCGATGCCAGGGTGGCCCGTGAAGCGACGCTCGTGGGCACCGTCCGGGTCGGTGCAGACGCGAGCGTCTGGCCCGGTGTGGTGCTCCGGGGTGATATGGGACCGGTCCGGGTCGGGCCGCAATCACACATCGGCGACAATGCGACGATACACGCCTCGTGGCTCGGTGACCGGGTGATGGTCGGTCACGGCGCGGTCCTCAACGAAGCCCGGGTCGAGGACTGGTCCCTGGTCGGGTTCAACGCGACGATCAACACGGACGTGACCGTCGGCGAGTCGAGTGTGGTGGCAGCCGGGGCGACGATTCCCGAGGGGCAGGAGATTCCCCCGGAATCGTTCGTCCGTGGGGTCCCCGCGAGGGTGACGCCACTCGAGGAGACGACGGTCGACCCCGATTCGCTCTTCGAGCAGTACTCTTCGGACGAGTACACGAACCTCGCCCGGCGACACGACGCCCTCTTCGAGTGACGGTCCACGGTCCCGGCGTATCTCGGGATCTCGCGTGCTCAGTCGCCGCGCTCGTCTGCCCAGGGGCGAAGGATGGCGTGGACCGCTTCGTTCATCGGCGTCTCCACGCCCGCCTGCTCGGCGTGACGGACGACCGCCCCGTTGAGCGCATCGAGTTCGAGGCGGTTCTCGTTGACCAGGTCGTAGTGCAGCGACGAGAACATCTCACTGTCGAAGGATTCGGCGAACGCCAGCCACTCCTCGACCGTTCCAGCCGGGACGTCGATTCCCTTCGCCCGAGCGAGGGTGACGACCTCTTCGATGACACGACGGTACATCTGCCACGTGGCGGCCGTCTCCCGGATGCGACCGATCGGTTTCCGGGTCGCCGCCGTCATGCCGGACTGTGCACAGATGAACGCGAACTTCTTCCAGAGTTCCACCTGGATGTCGTCGGCGAGGACCGCTTCGACACCGTCGCTCTCTGTGAGTGCCTTCTCCAGCGCTGCGATCCGCTCGGTCCGGGTGCCGTCCATCTCCCCGAACACGAACCGGGCGGGGCCGCCCGTGTGTGCGACGACACCCGGCGACTCGATGGTCGAGAAGATGTACGCGACGCCGCCGACGACGTGCGACTCGCCCACTTCCTCGGCGATCCAGCGTTCGTTGTCGACGCCGTTCTGGAAGGAGACGACGGCGGTCTCGGGGCCGATGAGGGGGTCGAGGCGCTCGGCGGCGGAGCGCGTGTCGTAGGCCTTCACCGTGAACAGGACGAAATCCACCGGGCCGATGTCTGCAGGGTCGTCCGTGGCTGGCAGGTCGACGGCCGTATCGCCGAAGACGCTCTCGACCCGGAGGCCGTCCGACTGGAGCGCTTCCAGGTGGTCGCCACGCGCGACGAGACTCACGTCGTGTCCGGCATCGGCGAGCCGTGCGCCGAGATACGCGCCGATACCGCCGGCACCGTAGATGGCGAAGTGCATGTCTCTCCGTTCCGACTGTCGCGGTAAAGAGGTTACCCGACGCCTATTACCCTACTTGTGGGTGAACAGGAAGGGCCGGCCAGCGTCGTCGGTCGTGACACAGAGGTCCAGTGCCTCCGAGAGTTCGAGTTGGGTCTCGTCGGCCTTGC
>JBNJDE010000049.1:0-15216 GCA_051744605.1 Halobacteriota archaeon | reverse complement strand
ATCACCCAGACGGTGATCCTCAACGCTGACGTCCCGGTCACCGTCACCGGGAGCGGGTGAATCGATCGGCCACTCGACCGATAAACGACGTTTCGATCGTGGCCGATCCCGGGGGTGCCGCATCGGCGGTAATTATAGAGAAACTGAGTGTTTCTCGTTACTACCAGCGATCATATGAATTACGCCACCCATCGGCAATTGGCTCCAGCGGGCACCCCGTACCGACTCCATCGCCCCGCTACCGGCGGCGCACGACGAGCGGCGCTTCGATGGAGACCGCCAGGCCGCGCCGCCCCATTCCGGCACTGCACTCGCCAGAAACGGCAGCGAGCGCCGCCGCAGGCTCCTCGAAAGGCCATCTCCACGGACGATTCCCCGTAACCGTCCACGAGCGGAGAGATCGACGGCTTCGCCCGCCAATACACGCCGTATCGGCCCCGCCTGGCCGTTCGCCCCGATCTGCGAAACGAGGTGGTCGATGGTGTCGAGCATCGCGGCGGTGCCCGGATCGAGACCGCCGGTGGCGACGATAGCGGTCGGTCGTTCGACCCTCCACCTCCCGCGTATTTATCAGTTGTATGATTATCGTCGATATTAGAGATATTTGCCCGGCTCGTGGTCGAGCGAGGCGTCGAAGTGATTCGAACCGGGAGAGCCCCGTCGGTCACGGCAATACCGGCCCCTCGAAGTGACGTGACGGTTCGGTTTTCGTCACCCCGACCCCGTTGTGTTCTGAGAGGTTCGCCCCCGAATATGGCCAGGAAGGCGGTCACCGACCGCCACGCCCGTCCGAGACGGCAATCTTTATCAGCGGGCGCGCGTGTGATGCGAGTATGCGCGTCGTTGCATCCGCCGTAGTACGTCGATAGGCTCGCGCAGTCAGCGGTGACGCGCGATTCTCTCGGGCACTCCACGCGCAGCGACGACTTCGGACCCCTCAATCCATGACTGACGACATCCCAGCCGAGTACGAACCGGACGAGATCGAGCCGAAGTGGCAACGGGCGTGGCAGGACTCCGACGTCTACCAGTACACCGACACTGGCGCGACCGACTACATCGTCGATACGCCCCCGCCCTACCCGACCGGCGACCTCCACATCGGCCACGGGCTGAACTGGTCGTATATGGACTTCGCCGCCCGGTACCACCGCCTCAAGGGCGAGGACGTGCTCTTCCCGCAGGGATGGGACTGTCACGGCCTTCCCACCGAGGTCAAAGTCGAGGAGATTCACGACATCCACCGGACGGACGTCCCCCGGGAGGAGTTCCGGGAGATGTGCGTCGAGCAGACGGAGACCCAGATCGACTCGATGAAGGAGACGATGATCGAACTGGGGTTCTCCCAGGACTGGTCGGCGGAGTTCCGCACGATGGACGACTCCTACTGGGAGAAGACCCAGCGGTCGTTCGTCGCCATGGCCGACGAGGAGTACGTCTACCGGGACGAACACCCCGTCAACTGGTGTCCGCGGTGTCAGACCGCCATCGCCGACGCCGAGGTGGAAAACGAGGATCGGGAGGGCACCCTCTACGACATCACGTTCCCCGGCGTGGACGGCGAGGACGTCGTCATCGCCACGACCCGCCCGGAACTGCTCGCCGCGACCGGGGCCGTCGCCGTCCATCCGGACGACGAACGGTACGACGGTCGGGTGGGTGACACCGTCGAGGTACCGCTGTTCGGCCAGGCAATCGAGATCATCGAGGACGCGGAGGTCGACCCGGACTTCGGGTCCGGCGCCGTGATGATCTCGACGTTCGGGGACAAACAGGACGTCACCTGGTGGGCCGAGTACGACCTCGAACTCCGTTCGGTACTGACCGAAGACGGCACCCTCTCCGCCGAAGCGGGCGAGTACGAGGGGCTGACCATCGAGGAAGCCAAAGCACAGATTCCGAAAGACCTCGACGCAGCGGGCGTGCTCGAGGGCAGCGAACCGGTCGAGCAGTCCGTCGGCACCTGCTGGCGGTGTGATACGCCCATCGAGATCCTCTCGAAAGACCAGTGGTTCGTCGAGGTGCGCAAAGAGGAGATCCTCGAGAAGGCCCGGGAGGTCGAGTGGATCCCCGAGCACATGTACGCCCGCCTCGAGGAGTGGACGGAGGGGATGGACTGGGACTGGGTCATCTCCCGCCAGCGCGTGTTCGCGACGCCGATCCCCGCCTGGCAGTGCGAGGAGTGTGGCCACTGGCACGTAGCGGACGAGGACGAACTCCCGGTCGACCCGACCGATGCCGAGCCCGATATCGACGCCTGCCCCGAGTGCGGTGGCGAGTCCTGGACCGGCGAGAGCGACGTGATGGACACCTGGATGGACTCCTCGATCACGCCGCTGCACGTCTCCGGGTGGCCGGACGACCTCGCGCTCGAGGAGTTCGAACCGGTCTCCCTGCGCCCACAGGGACACGACATCATCCGCACCTGGGCGTTCTACACCCTCCTGCGGACCGGCGGCCTGACGGGCGAGAAGCCCTGGGAGACCATCCTGATCAACGGGATGGTCTTCGGGCCGGACGGGAACAAGATGAGCAAGTCGCGGGGCAACGTCGTCCAGCCGGACGAGGCCATCGAGGAACACTCCGCGGACGCCGTCCGCCAGGCACTGGCCCTGGGCGGCCAGCCGGGGAGCGACGTGCAGTTCCAGTGGAAGGAAGTCACCGCCGCCTCGCGCTTTCTCACGAAGCTCTGGAACATCGTCCGCTTCGCCAACGGCCACTTCGATGCGGACACCGCCGACATCCAGGACCCGGCCTACCGCGACGCGGACCGCTGGATCCTCTCGAAGGCGACCCAGGTCGCCGCGGACGTCGAAGCGCGGATGGACGAGTACCGCTACGACGCGGCGCTCCAGCAGGTCCGGGAGTTCGTCTGGAGCGACCTCGCCGACGACTACGTCGAACTCGTGAAGGGGCGACTGTACGGCGGGCGACCCGGCGAGCGCGATGCGGCACGCAAAGCGCTCTACACCGTCATCTCGGCCGCACTCCGCATGCTCTCGCCGTTCAGCCCGCACATCACCGACGAGCTCTGGCACCACCTGCCGGGCACCGAGGGGAGCGTCCATGCCGCCGAGTGGCCACAGATCGACGTCACCGACGAGGACGCAGAGGAAGCCGGGGCGATCATCGCGGAGACCGCCCGCGAGATCCGCGCCTGGAAGTCCGACCAGGGGCTCCCGCTCAACGCCGACCTCGAACGGGTCGAGGTATACTTCGACGAACCCCGCGAACGGGGCGTGGACACCTACGACCTGAGCGAGACGGTCAACGCCCCGATCCGGATGATGGAGGGGCGCCCGGACGTCGAGTTGACGCCGGTCGGCGTCGACCCCGACGAATCGAAGATCGGTCCCGAGTTCCGGTCGAAGGCCGGCGACGTCATGGCGGCGTTGCAGGCGGCGGACCCGGCCGAGGTCCAGGCCAGCCTCGACAGCGGCGGAGCCTTCGAGGTCGACATCGGCGAGGAGGTCGTCGAACTCGACCGGGATATGGTCGCCATCGAAGAGGAGTTCCGGGCCGGGAGCGGCGAGGAGGTCGCGGTCATCGACGTCGCCTTCGGGACGGTCCTCGTCTTCCCCTAGTCGGGCCGATCGCCGACCTTCACCACTGGCCGCTCACTCTCGTTGGACGGAATCGGATCGAATCGGATCGGATCGTCCGCGATTGAATATCACGGTTATTCTAGCGGGTATCACGGCCGAGACGCCGATGCCGTCCCCGGATCTCGTACAAGACCACAACACCGACGCGTCCCTGGGCCACAGCGTAACGGTGAGCGAACACGTTGGCTCCGTAGCGACCGAATCGTAACCGGATTCGAGATAAATCTTCCATTATGATTGGGAGTATTGTGCAATACAGACGGTCCGCGCGGACAGATGGAATAGTACCCCGCCGCTAGATGGCGTTTTCGGCCGTATTTCCTCCCCCATCATAAATCACCATTGTATGCTGGAATCAATACTATGGGGCGTTAGGCGGAACTAATGCACCGTATGTCGAGTCTCGAACTCGAACGCCGGAACTTCCTCAAGGCGGCCAGCGGTACGGCGCTGGCCGCTGCCGCTGGTAGCGGACGAGTTCTGGCCGAAAGTGGCACCGAAGACGACGACGCGGGCGAGACGGGGTCCGACGACCCCGAAACCGTCAAGACCATCTGTACGCACTGCGCGGTCGGCTGCGGCCTCAAGATGGAGGTCGAAGAGGACGCCGTCGTCGGCCAGCGAACCTGGAACGACCACCCGATCAACCAGGGCGGACTCTGTGCGAAGGGCGCGAGCCTCGTGGACACCGTCAACTCCGAAACCCGGCTCAAAGAGCCGATGAAAAAGGAGAACGGCGAGTGGGTCCCGGTCAGCTGGGAAGAGGCCCTCGACGACATCGCCAGCGAACTCTCGCGGGTGCGTGAGGAGTACGGTCCGGACAGCACCTTCTGGATGGGGTCGGCGAAGGTCAGCAACGAAGAGGCGTACATGTTCCGCAAGTTCGCGGCCTTCTACGGGACGAACAACGTGGACCACCAGGCCCGTATCTGTCACTCCACCACCGTCGCCGGTCTCGCGAACACCTGGGGCTTTGGCGCCCAGACCAACCCCATCAACGACTTCCAGCACCAGGACGCCACCCTCATCATCGGGCACAACACCACCGAGTCACACCCGGTGATGATGCAGTACGTACAGGCGGCCCAGCGCAACGGCGGCACCGTCATCAACGCGGAGCCCCGCTTTACGAAGACGTCCGCGCAGTCCGACGAGTTCGTCCGGTTCCGTCCGGGCACGGACGTCCCCTTCATCTACGGCCTGCTCTATCACATCGTCTTCAATCTCGAGGCCCACGACGAAGCGTTCATCCGCG
Source organism: Halobacteriota archaeon (assembly GCA_051744605.1). Lineage (GTDB taxonomy): Archaea > Halobacteriota > Halobacteria > Halobacteriales > Halobacteriaceae > Halanaeroarchaeum. The sequence goes on along the minus strand of JBNJDE010000049.1, from coordinate 10,356 downwards.
ACCGGGTCTACGGGTGGAAGGACGTCAAGGAGACCATTCGCGAGTACGACCTCGAGACCGTCTCCGACATCACCTGGGTCGACGTCGCTGACCTCAAATCCGTCGCCGAGACGCTGGCGAACGCCGAATCGAGCACCGTCGACTGGGCGATGGGCGCGACCCAGCACACCAATGGCACCCAGAACATCCGCGTCTACGCCATCCTCAACCTCGCGCTGGGCCACGCCGCGCAGTCGGGCGGCGGGGCGAACCCGCTCCGGGGGCACGACAACGTTCAGGGCGCGACGGACACGTGTATCCTCTCGCACACGCTCCCCGGGTATTACGGGCTCGGGGCGGGCGCCTGGGAGCACTGGTCGTCGGTCTGGGACCAGACGCCGAGCACCAGCGGGTCGACGTCCTACGAGGACATGCGCTCGCGGTTCCACAGCACCGATCTGATGGAGAAAAACGGCCTCACCGTCTCGCGCTGGTACGAGGCCGCCCACCCCGACGCCGAGGCGGGTACCGACTTCCACCAGCCGAACCCGCTGAAGGCCGCGGTCATCTGGGGGCACTCGCTGAACTCCATCAGCGAGATGAAACGCATGAAGGAGGCGATGGAGAACATGGACATCATCGTGGGCGTCGATCCCTACCCCGCGTTGACCTCCTCGCTGCCGGACCGGGACGACGGCATCTACCTGTTGCCCGCCGCGACCCAGCTCGAGGCCGAAGGCAGCGTCACGAACTCCAACCGGTCGATCCAGTGGCGCTCGCGGGCGGTCACCCCGCGACACAACTCCCGGACGGACTTCGAGATCATGCAGGATCTCGCCGACCGACTGGGCTTCGGCGAGCACTTCGATTACGACGAGGTCGAGGACGTCACCCGCGAGTGGAACCTCGGAATGCGGACCATCGGTATGATCGGACAGACGCCCGAGCGGATCAAGGCCCATATGGAGAACGCGGGCGTATTCAGCACCGACGACCTCAAGGCCGAGGTCACCGACGACCACCCGCTTGCCGGCGATTACTTCGGGCTGCCATGGCCCTCCTGGCACGACGAGCACCCCGGCACGCCCATCCTCTACGACGACAGCAAACCGCCCGCCGAGGGCGGGCTCGACTTCCGCGCCCGCTGGGGAACCGACGGCCCCGCCGGCACCCTCCTTCGTGAGCCCTACGAACCGGACTGGTACGATGGAACCGTCGAGGGCGTCCCGCAGTACCCGATGTGGCACACCGTCCTCCCGGACCCCGAGACGCCGGCTGCCAAGACCATCCCGATCGAGTACGCCGAACGCGAGGATACATCGGTCTACGACGCCGCGAAGGCCCTCGCCGAAGCGGGCTACGACGTCGACCCCGAGGAGTACAGCGAGTTCGACGCCGAACAACCCGATCCCCCGACCGGTCGCGGACGGGCCCGGATGACGGCGGAGAACCTCCACGACCCCGTCCCCGTCCACCGCGAACCCGTCGAGACCCCCCGGCCCGACCTGGCCGAGGAATATCCCAACTACGACCGCCTGGAGGATCTCTACCGGGTCAACCTCGACAACGCGGGTAACCAGCGCGAGCGCCTCGACATGGTCGACGAGCGGCCGCTGATCATGACGACCGGACGGCAAGTCGAGCACACCGGCGGCGGCGCGGAGACCCGAAACAACCCGTACACGGCCGAGCGGGCGCCGATGATGTACGCCGAGCTCAACCCGGCGGTCGCCAACGAGATCGGCGTGGAGACCGGCGAGTGGATCACGGTCGGCACCGACCGCGGGACGATCGTGGTCCAGGCGAAGGTCACCGAGCGGGTCAACCAGGAGGAGATCTTCCTCCCGTTCCACTGGGGCGGCGTCTTCGAAGGCGAATCGCTCGCCGATCGGTATCCCGACGGTCTCGAGCCGCTGGCCATCGGTGACTCGGCCAACATCGGCACCTCCGACGGCTACGACCCACAGACGATGATGCAAGAGACGAAAGCGAACCTCGCGCTCGTCGAGAAGGCGAGCGCCGACCAGATCCCCGACCTTCCGGACGAACAGCTCGCCTTCCAGCAGGAGAAGGGATACGTCCGCACCCCGCTCGGAGGTGATGGCGAATGACGCTGCGCGTCGTTCCCGACGGCGAACGCTGTATCGACTGCGGCGGCTGTGAGGTCGCCTGCAAGGTCGAGTGGGACGTTCCCCACTCGGCCGAGCGTATCGAGGTCGTGACCCACAACGAGGGCGAGGAGGGGACTCGCTATTCTGGCGGCGAGTCCCACACCCCGATGCAGTGTTACAACTGCGAGGAGGCGCCCTGTATCGACGTGTGTCCGACCGACGCACTCCACCGCGACGAGCACGGTCTCGTGCAGGTCGATCAGGACACCTGTATCGGGTGCTCGTACTGTTCGTGGGCCTGTCCGTTCGGAGCCCCCCAGTACCCCGAAGAAGCGTCCACCACCGGCGGGGCCGGGACCATGGACAAGTGTACGACCTGCGTCGAGCGCCTCGAAGACGGCGAGGAGCCGGCCTGCGTGGAGACCTGCCCGACGGACGCACTGGTCTTCGGGACGCCGGGGGAGATCGCCTCCGAACTCCGCAGTCGCGGGAGCGAGACCGGCTTCAGTGCCGCGGAGTCCGAGGTCGTCTTCGGCGTGGGAAGCGACTGACTCGACTGTTACCCATTTCCGAACGATGAACACCAAGACACTCAGACACGCCGTCGCGGCCCTCGGAGCGGTCGTCGTCGCCGGCGTGGTGTTGTTCGCCCTGGACGCCGCCGCGCCCGGTCTCACGACCGGCGTCTGGATGCGTGATACGCTCGCGACCGTCGCCGGACAGCCCGCCCAGTACGAGGCGTACACCGGCACGTGGCTGCTCGCGCGGGGAATCGTCGGGCTGTACGTGACCGGCGTCGTCGCCGGGGTGACAGTACTCCTGCTCCTCGGCCTCAGGCGGTCAGACACGGAGGCGACCGCATGAGCGACGGCCACGCGGATAGCGGCGGATTGGTGCGGTTCACCGGCGTCCAGGTGTACGTCCACTTCCTGCTGGCGGCCTCGATCCTCTCCCTGTTGCTGACGGGACTGGGAATCACCTTCGGGAGCCACGTCGGGTGGATCGCGACGCTCGTCGGGAGCGACAATCTGATCCTGGTCCACGTGCTGGTGGGGGTCCTCCTCTTCGTCGTCCTCCTCTACTACGCGTTCTACGTCCTGCTGGGCGTGGCCACCGGCGACGTTGCCACCGCCTGGCTCCCGGGCGTCGAGACGGTCCGTGAGGCCGTCGCCTACGCGAAGTGGGCCGTCGGCGCGGGCCCCGAACCGACCGCGGGGAAGTACACCTGGATCCAGAAATCGGAGATCCTGATCATCTCCGCGGAGTCCATCGTCCTGGTCGCCACCGGACTGGTGTTGACCTTCCCCGGCCTGCTACTGGCCTACAAGCCGTCGTTTTTGATCGTCAGCGACGTGCACGCAGTGGTCGCGTACACCCTGCTGATGGGCGTGACCTACCACCTCTGGGACACCCACATGGTCGAATTCCCCCTGGACGAGTCCATGTTCACGGGCCGGGTTCCGGTCGAGCGCGCCCGCGAGGAGTGGGCCGACTGGGTCGGCGACGGCCGCGTCGCCGCCGACGGCGGGTCGACGGGTGGGCGCACGCCACAGGTCGTTGGCGCCATCGGCGTGCTCGGCGTCTTCGCCGTCGTCTACTCCGGGATCGTTCTGGAGCGCGTGCTGGCACCCCTGCCCGGCACCGGCGAGACGCTGCTGTTCGACCTCGAACCGGGCGCACTCATGGGCGGCAGCCTCGGGTTCGTCTGGACGATCGGATTGAATCTGGTGGCGATCGTCCTCCTGGCCGGACTGCTCGCCCTCTTCTACGGCCTCACCCTGCGACTCACCGGAGACACACAGCCATGACCGTCACCACTGACGCCGACGCGGAAGCGACGCTCGCCCAGCTATACGACTTCGCCGCCACCGCCTTTGCGGACCCGCCGACGGAAGCGTGGATCCGAACGCTGTGCGACGGTGCACTCCCCGACCCGGCCGTCGCGCCGAACGACCGGCTCGCTGCCGGCCTCGAAGCGCTTCGAACGTGGGCCGACGGGGTCGACGACCCCGCAGCCGAAGCCGATCGGCTGGCGTCCGAGTACACGCGGCTCTTCGTGGGCCCCCGACCGCAACTCCAGATCCACGAATCCTGGTACGCCGACGACTTCCTCGGCGAACCGCTCGCGGCGGTCTCGAAGGACTACGACACGCTGGGTATCGAACCGGCGGCCGATCTCAAAGAGGAAGCCGACCACGCGGCCGTGGAACTCGCCGCGCTCCGGGAACTCTCCCGCCGCGCGGCCAGCGATCCCGACGCAAAAGCACGGTTCCTCGCGGCGCACGGTGACTGGTTCGACGCCCTGGCCGCGGACGTCCGGGAGACGGCCGACGACCCGTTCTACCCGGCCGTCGCCGACGTCGCGGCGGGACTGGTGGCCGTCGACGCAGACGGGCTGGAGGTCGATCGATGAGCCACGTCGTCGCCGTCGTGAGCGACTGCCGGGGCACCGCGGCCATCGACCGGGAGGCGGTCGCCGGGGCCCTGACCGCGGGCGAGACGGTGACGACCCCATCACTATCGGCCCACGCGGCGGACCTCCGGGACCGAGTCCTCGACGCCGACCCGGATGCGGTGCTCTTGATCGCCGGCGACGATCCGATTCGCGAGCCGTTCCGCGCGGCGCTCGAGGACGCTGACGTCCAGACGGCGACGGTCAGCCCGTACCTGGGTGCCGGCCACCAGGAACCGCAGGCGACCGCGATCGTCGCCGGCGCCGGCAATGCCGCACTCGCGGCGATGCCCGACCGCGCCGGCTTCGTTCACGAGACGGCCGACGAACGCGACGACGTCGTCGTGGTCGGCGACCCGACGGCGGCCACCGACCTCGCCGCCATCGCCGACGTCACGCTGCTCGCCGACGGTCGGGAACTCTCGGCAGCGTCGATTCCGAACGACGTCGCGGTTCGACCCGGAACGGTCGCCGACGTCACCCAGGCCGAAAGCGGGTACGAGGTCACCGTCTCCAGTCGCGTGACGCCGGACTGCACCGGCTGTGGGCGGTGTCTCAGGCAGTATCCCGAGGCGACCACGAACGTCCCGGTCGCCGTCGACACCGACGACCCGATCGACGGGGTCTGTCCCGTCGACGCGATCCGCCCGGCCGACGACCCATTCACGGACACGCTCGCCGCCGATCAGATCGTGTGGCCGGGGTACGCGGGGGACCTGGCGGACACCATCTGGATGCACACCGAGAGCGCCGGCGTCACCGCGGCGGTCCGCGAGGCGGCCGACCGTCGACGCGCCGAACCGGTCTCCGTCGAGGCCGAGACCTGTGCGGTCGGTCGGAACGGCCAGGCCGGCTGTTCCGCCTGCGAGGCGGCCTGTCCGAACGACGCGATCGAGGTCTCGATCGCCGGCGACGGCGGCGTTCGGATCAGGCCGGACCGCTGTGTCGCCTGCGGCACCTGCGTGTCAGTCTGTCCCACCGATTCGATCGACCCCACCCGGACGTTCGACGTCGCCACGCACGCGGCGATGGTCCGCGACGCCGTGGGGCCGCTCCTCGAGACGCGCGAGACCGGTGGGGGGTTGCTGTCGCGCGGCACCGAACCGGACCCCTTCGCCGTCGCCTTCGTCAGTGACGGCGTTCGGCCGGCGTTCGAGGCGGCGCTAACCGGACGGCCGACCCCACCGGTGATTCCGATCACGGTGCCGAACGTGCTTGCCGTTCCCGACGCCGTCGCCCAGTACGCGGTCGCGCTCGGCGCCGACGGCGTGTTGTTGGCGAGCGACCCCGAACGGCCCCTCGAGCCCGTAACGGAAACCGCCCGGTCGGCGAACCGCGCGCTCGCCGATATCGGCGTCGGCGAACGCGTCCACGTCTCCGATACCGCCTCGCCGGCCGCCCTCGCCGAGACGCTGTCCACGATGCTCCCGGCCGACGCCCTGGGGGCGACCGAGACCGGTGCCGTCTCCCTCGACTCACGACACGCGCTCGGCCGGGATGCCACCGTGGCGATGGTCGCCGGCCACGGCGGTGGGACGGTGACCGTAACTGCACCGGGAGTGGGCGACGTGACCGTCGAGGAGTCGGCGTGCACGCTCTGTGATACCTGTGACAACCTCTGTCCGACCGGTGCACTCGACCAGTCCGACGGTACGCTGTCCTTCGATCCCGCGGCCTGTGTCGGCTGTGGGCTCTGCGAGACCGGCTGTCCGGAAGACGCCATCGCGGTCGCAGAGACGGTCACCGTCGAAGCGGGGTCGTTGGGGCAGTCCCGGACGGTCGTCGAGCAGGACCGCGTGGAGTGTCGGGTGTGTGGCGAACCGTTCGCATCGCAGTCCGGGCTGGACGCGATGCGCGACCGACTCGACGACGCGAGCCTCGAGGCGCTCGACCTCGAGGTCTGCCCGTCGTGTAGAACGATGGAGGGACGCCCAACCGATGGACGGGTTCCACGGTAACCTCCTGGCGGTCGACCTCGACGACCGCACCGTCGAGACCGTCGAGATTCCGGACCGCTGGCTCCGCTCCCACCTGGGCGGCCGCGGCCTCGGAATTCGGCTCCTGCTAGACCGGCAGCCGGCGGACGTGGATCCACTCGGGCCGGAGAACACGCTGGTCTTCACCACCGGACCGCTGACTGGAACGGGGGTCCCCGGGGCGTCCCGGGTCTGGGTCGGCAGCAAATCGCCACTCACCGGCAGTCTCGGCGAGTCCTTCGCCGGCGGTCGGTTCGGGCGCCAGCTCGCGCTCTCCGGGTTCGACGGCGTGGTTATCCGGGGCACCGCGGACGAACCGGTCGTCCTCGAAGTGACCGATGGCGACCCCGCGTTGCGTCCCGCGGCGGACCAGTGGGGTCGGCGGGTGGACGACTGTACCGAGGACCTCGCTCCGGGCGCCAGATCGGCCGCCTGCATCGGCCCGGCCGGCGAGCGACAGGTTCGCATCGCCGCCATCATCACGGACGACGCCCGGGCCGCCGCCGGGCGAGGGCTGGCGGCCGTCATGGGCGCCAAACGGCTCAAAGGCGTCGTGGTCGGCGGTTCGACGCCGCCCCCGATCGCGGATCCCGACCGCCTGCACGAAGAGCGGACCGCGTTCATGCGGTCGCTCCGCGAGAACGACCGCCTGATGGCCTGGGGCGAGTTCGGGACGACGACCAACGTCGAGATCCTGAACGAGCGAGGGATGCTCCCGACCAAGAACTTTGCGGACGGCTCGTTCGACGGCGCGGCCGAGATCGGCGGCGCGGCCCTCGATGGCCTCACCGTCGACCAGCACGGCTGTGTCAACTGCCCGGTGAAGTGCAAGAACACGGTCTCGACGACGATCGACGAGGAGACCGTGCGAACCGGCGGTCCGGAGTACGAGACCATCGTCTCCTTCGGCAGCCTCGTGATGAACGACGACCTCGCGACGATCACCGAGGCGAATCGCCGCTGTAACGCCTACGGCCTCGATACGATCGGCACGGGTCACGCCATCGCGGCGGCCATGGAGGCCACGGAACGCTACGAGTGGGGCGATTCGCGGGCGATCCTCGAACTGATAGAGAAGATCGCCCACCGCGAGGGGATCGGCATGGTCCTGGCCGACGGCCCGAAGCCGACCGAGGACGCCCTCGAACTGGACGGCGGCGTCGCCCACATCAAGGGCGCGCCGGCGAGCATGCACGACCCGCGGGGTAAGAAGGGGGTTGGGCTGTCGGCGGCGGTCTCGCCGCGCGGCGGTACCCACACCGAAGGGTTCGACGACGCACTGCTGGAGCGGGCGGCCGTGGAGACGGCGCTCCCCGTCGACACCGGCCTGGCCATGGCCGAGACGGCGGGGAAACCGGAAGCGGTGATCGTCTTCGAGAACGCCCAGAGCTTCGTGAACTCGCTCGTGTTCTGTTCACACCTCGTGACCACGGTCGGGCGCGATCGGAACTACCGGGCGATCGTCAGTCTCGTCGAGGCCACCACGGGGCTGGATCTGGACGTCGAGGCCTCCCTGCTCGTCGGCGAGCGAAACTTCACGCTCGGAAAGGTCTTCGCGGCCCGGGAAGGGTTCACGGTCGATCACGACGACCTGCCCGACCGACTCCGCCAGCCGATCCAGGGGTCGCCGGCCGGCACCGACTTGCCGGAGCTATCGTTCTCCGCGGACGAACTCGCGACGATGCGAGAACGGTATTACGCTCTCCGCGGGTGGACCGACGAGGGTATCGAGCCGGGAACCCTCGAACGGCTGGGTCTCGGCGACCTGATCGACGACCGGGGAGCAGTCGATCGGCCGCGTCCGCGAACGGCCAGGCCAACCGATGTCTGAGACGACAGCCCGCTCCGCGGTCGTCGTCTGTGGCGGTGCCTCCAGGCGGTTCGGCGACCGCGATAAAGTGTTCGCCGACCTCGCTGGCCGCCCGCTCGTCCGACACGTGACCGACCGCGTCGACCCGGTCGTCGACGAGGTCGTCGTCAACTGTCATCCACGCCAGCGATCACAGCTCGAGGACGTCTTCGAGGACGCGGCCGTCACCGTCGCCCCCGACGAACGGCCGAACGCGGGGCCGCTGGCCGGCATGCGTCGCGGACTCGACGCCGCGAGCGGGCGGTACGCGGTGGTGCTCGCCTGCGATATGCCCTTCGTCGACCGGGACTTCCTCGCGTTCCTCTTCGAACGGGCCGCGCACGTCGAGGCGGCGATCCCGCGACAGGACGAGGGGTGGTATCAGCCGCTCCAGGCGGTCTACGCGGTCGAGCCGTTCGTCGACGCGCTCGACACAGCACTCGAAGCCGGCGTCGAACGCCCGATCGAGGCCGCCTTCGAGCTCGATCACGTCGTCGTCTGGAACCCGGACGCCGTGGCGTCCGCCGACACGTTCTTCAACGTCAATACGCCGGAAGACTTGCGGACTGCCGCGACACGGATCGACCGGTCGTAGGTCCGGGAGGCCTTTCTCGAACCCCGCGTAAGTACCCGATATGGACGAACGAGTCTGGGAGCACGCGACCGTCCTCGTCGACTGGAGCGCCCGCATCGACGCCGGCGACGACGTCGTCGTGTCGGTCGGGCCGGCGGCCCACGAACTCGGGGTTGCCGTCCTCGAGGTGCTCGGCGAACGGGGAGCGAACCCGGTGATTACCAACCCCTCCACCGAACTGCAGAGCGCCTACCTCGACGCCCGCGAGAGGGAGTTCGACGAGGATCCGGCCCACGAACTCGCGCTGTATCGGAACGCGGACAGCGTCCTGCTCCTCGGCGGTGGCCGGAACACCGCCGAGCTGGCCGACGTTCCCGGAGAGACCAGACAGGAGTACCGCCGGTCCCGGGCGGGGATCCGCGAAGCCCGGATGGACACCGACTGGGTATCGACCCAGCATCCGACGCGGTCACTCGCCCAGCAGGCCGGCATGTCCTATCGGGCCTACCAGGACTTCGTCTACGGCGCGGTCCTCCGCGACTGGGAGGCGCTCGCCGGCGAGATGGGGCGACTGAAAGAGGTCCTCGACGACGGGAGCGAGGTCAGGCTGATCAAGGAGGGGACGGATCTGACGATGGCCATCGAGGGACGGACCGCGGTCAACAGCGCCGCCTCCGTCGCCTACGACTCCCACAATCTCCCGAGCGGCGAGGTGTTCACCGCCCCGTACGCCACCGAGGGGACGGTCCTGTTCGACGTGCCGATGACCATCGACGGTCGGCGCGTCCGGGACGTCCGGCTCACGTTCGAAGATGGTGCGGTCGTGGACTGGTCGGCCGCACAGGGGGAGGCCGTCGTCACCGAGACGGTCGAGACGGACGAGGGAGCCCGGCGGCTCGGCGAACTCGGCATCGGCATGAACCGCGGTATCGACCGGATCACCGACAACATCCTCTTCGACGAGAAGATGGGCGAGACCGTTCACCTGGCGCTGGGCCGAGCCTACGACGCCAACCTGCCCGATGGAGAGACGGGCAACCAGAGTGCCGTGCACGTCGACATGATCACCGACACGTCCGAGGACGCCCGACTGCTCGTCGACGGCGAGGTCGTCCAGCGCAACGGCCAGTTCCGCTGGGAGGACGGGTTCGAGGACGCGTAACACAAACGCCGATAGTGGTCACCGGGAGGATTATCGGTCCCCGGCCGGACCGTCCGGTATGGAGCGACGAACCTATCTCGCGGCCCTCGGAACCGCGAGCGTGGGCGCGCTCGCCGGCTGTTCGGTCCCATCGACGAACACGCGGATGACGGATCCAACGGTCAAGGATGACGACGGCGAGACCCACCTCGTCTATCGGGACGACGACGGCCGCGTCGCAGTCACCTCTGTGCAGTACGGTCCCGTGACCGAC
>JBNJDE010000048.1:0-15382 GCA_051744605.1 Halobacteriota archaeon | reverse complement strand
GGACATCACCCACGCACAACTTCTGTCGAAACAGCATTCACGAGCAGTGCGGCCGGATTCGAATCCAGAAACGACCATCTAATTACCAGATATGATGTCTGGTCCCGCAGTTTTATTACCACATTAGGAGAAGTTGCTCGCATATACCCCATCTTCCGATGGGCGATCCCCCACCCACTCAACTATGTCATCAACCGATTCATCAACCACGACCCCCTCGGGTCCCCTCGGCGTCTACGTGCGGATCCTGCGAGGCGTCATGGACGCTATCGGCGTGGACGAGAGCATCAGGCGGAAAATGCTGACGGCAGTGAGTCTCCAGTTCCTGGCGATGCTCGGACTGATCGTCTTCGGCATCGCCTTCCTCGGTGTCGGCGAGCTACTGGCCCTATTGACCCCGGTGGAGATAGGGGTGTTCGGCCTGGTCTTCGTCCTCGCGGTCGTCGCACAACTGAACACCGTCTACATCATCAACTCCGACTTCGTCGAACCGGTGCAGGCGATGTGGGCCTCCGCCGACGAAGTCGCCAAGGGTGAACTCGACGGGGCGGTGCCGGTCTTCGATCAAGACGACGAGATCGGGGGCCTCTCGTCGTCGTTCGAATCGATGCACGAGTACATCCGCACGGCCGCTGCCCAGGCGGACGCGATCGGCGCCGAAGAGTTCGATGCCGACGTCCTGAACGAAGACATCCCGGGTACCTTCGGCGAGTCGCTCGCCCAGATGGAGCGAAATCTCAAATCCCGGATGGACGAATTACAGACCCAGCGTGCGGAGATCGAAGCGAGAAACGAGGCGCTGGAGCAGACCGCACAGTCCTACCAGCGGACCATCGCCAGGGTGGCCGATGGCGATCTCACACGGCGTCTCGAGGTAACGACGGACAACGAGGCGATGGCGGAGATCGGCTCGTCGTTCAACGAGATGCTCGACGACTGGGAGGAGACGCTGGGATCGCTTATCGCCTTCGCGGAGCAGGTAGCCGAGGAGAGCCGCGAGGTCCAGACGAGTGCCGACGAGGTGCGCAACGCGAGCGAGGACATCAGCGAGTCCATCCAGGAGATATCCATGGGGGTCGACGAGGAGGCCGAACGGCTCGACGAGACCGCGGACGAGGCCGAGAACCTCTCGGCGACGATCCAGGAGATCACGGCGTCCTCCGACAATGTGGCCACACTCACCGACGAGACGGCGGCAGTTGGCGAAGACGGTCGGGAGGCGGCCGAAGGCGCTATCGAAGAGATGCACGCCATCGAAGAGCGGACCGACGCCACCGTCGCGGCCGTCAACGAGTTGAACCAGACCTTGGCCGAGATCGAGGACATCACGGACGTCATCCTCGACATCGCCGACCAGACGAACATCCTCGCGCTCAACGCCGGAATCGAGGCCGCCCGCGCCTCCGAGGGCGGTGAAGGCTTCGCCGTCGTCGCCGAGGAGGTCAAGAACCTCGCGGAGGAGACCAAGGAGTCCGCCGAGGACATCGGCTCGCTCATCGACGATGTCCAGGAGCAATCCGAGGAGACCGTCGCGGAGATAGAGGCGATGACCCACCGGGTCGACAGCGGGGTCGAGACGGTCGAGGACGCGACGGAGGCCTTCGAGCGCATGGCCGAGAACGTCTCGAACATCAACACCAGCATCAGGGAGGTCAGCGAGGCGACTGCCGACCAGGCAGAGTCCACCCAGGACGTCGTGGGCATGGTCGAGGACATCTCCTCGATCAGTTCACAGACCTCCGCGGAAGCCCAGACCGTGGCTGCCGCCGCCCAGGAGCAGGCCGCGACGCTGAACTCCGTCGCGGAGCACACCAGCCATCTCGCGGAGAACGCCGCGGGACTCGAGGAGAAACTCGACGCGTTCACTATCGACGAGTCGAAGCAGGCGGTCGCGGCGTTCGAGTCGGCGGACCACCCCGAGGAGGCGGGAAATGTCGAGCCTTCGGCGGCAATCGAGGCGACCGATGCCATGGAGTGGGAGACCGTCGCCACCGACGGCAGCGGCATGGAGTGGGAATCCATCTCGACCGGCGACGACTGAGCGAACGAACTGCGTAAGCCGACCGATTTTCCCCGTGACACGGGTCGATAAACGGGATATTCAAATGGTGTGATTACCATACACGGGGATATGGCCAAGTACTCGACGGGCGGTTCCCGCGGCGGCGACGGTGGCGGGACCTGTGAGCTCTGCGGGACGGCGACGGAGGACCTCCGGACCGCGACGGTCGCTGGCGCGGAACTGCAGGTCTGCCCCGACTGTGCGACACACGGGGACGGCGGCGGACCGAGCGGCGGTTCCAACCGCGGTGGCGGCGGTGGCGGTGGACAGCAACGCGACAGCCCCGGCAAACGGGCCGCCCAGAAGACCGCGCGGGCGATGGACGCCGCGAAAGGCGATTCGACGCACTGGGAGGAGGAAGGCACGAACTACGAACGCGATCAGTTGCCCTACCTGGTCCGCGACTACGGCGAACGGGTCGTCCGTGCACGGCAGGACGCGGGACTCCAGCGGGAGGAACTGGCCGAGGAACTGGACATCACCGAGAACGACCTTCTCGCCGTCGAACAGGGGCGTGCGACCCGGGCCGGCGTCGGTGGCTCGGTGATCGCTGCCCTCGAGGACTTCCTGGACGTCGAACTCGCCGAGGAGTAGCACGGCAGACACGCGGGGTAACCGTCTCGTTTTTATCGTGGCCCACCGTGTCGTGGGACGATGACACATTCACTCGCCGCGGCCGAGCCGACGGTCACCGATTTCGATGCGACGGTCGCCAGCGTGAACGGGACAGACGTCGTCCTCGAACAGACCTACTTCTACCCACAGGGCGGCGGCCAGCCGGCCGACCGGGGGACCATCGAGGGCGTACCCGTCGAACACGTGGAGACCGTGGCGGGCGAGACCGTCCACCGACTCGCCCGAGAACCGTCGTTCGCGGCGGGTGAGAATGTCCTCGCGGCCATCGACGAGGAGTTCCGGCGCTACACGATGCGAGCACACACGGCGAGTCACGTCCTCTACGGGGCGGGCCGCCGACTGCTCGACGACCTCGGATACGGTGGATTCGGCATCACGAACGAGAAGGTCCGCGTGGACTTCGAGACCAGCACGGACGTCACCGACGACGTGCTCGTGGAACTCGAGCGACTGACGAACCGGACGGTCTGGGACTCCCGGGACGTCTCCTGGGAAGCGGTACCTCGGGAGGAAGCCCTCGACCGGGAGAGCATCGCGTTCAACTCGGCCACCGAGGAGGGCGTCATGGCCGACGCCGACACGATCCGGATCGTGACCATCGACGGGTGGGACGTGGCTGCCTGCGGCGGCACCCACGTCGCGAACACGCGCGAGATCGGCCAGGTCACGGTCCTCGAACGGTCCAACCCGGGAGAGGGGTTGACCAGGGTCGAATTCGCCGTCGGACCGACCGGCATCCAGCGGCGGGCCGACGAACACCGTGCGACGCTGGATGCCGCCAGCGCCATCGGCACTAACGTCGACGAACTGGCGACCGAGGTCGAACGACTGCTCGAGGACCGCGACTCCCTCGAAGCGACGGTCCGCGACCTGACCGACGAAGTACTCGAGAGTCGGCTCTCCGGGCTCGATACCGTCGAGAAGGACGGACTGACCTGGCGTGTCGGGGTCGTCGACGGGTTCGATGCGAACGACGTCGGAGACCGACTCCAGGAACTGGCCGGTAGCGAGGGCGACGTCCTCGCGGTCGCCGGTGGCGACGGACGGGCATTCGTCGTGGTCGCGACGACTGGCGAGGTGGCGGCGGAGAGTGTCGTCGACGACGTTACCGAGGAATTCGGCGGCGGTGGCGGTGGTGGACCGACCTTCGCCCAGGGAGGCGGTCTCGACGCGGATCCACGAGACGTCGTCTCGTTTCTCGAATAGCCGTCGAATCACTCATCATTTTTAGGGCGGTTCACATAGTGAGAGCCATGGAGCTCTCAGCCGAGCAGACGGCCATCCGCGACACCGTCCGCGAGGTGGCCACCGAGGAGATCCGACCGATCGCCGCAGCGGCCGACCGCGACGCGGAATTCCCCGAGGAGGTCTGGGAGACGCTCGCCGACCTCGGCATGACCGCGATGACCGTTCCGGAGGAGTACGGCGGCCTGGACCTCGAGATGACGACCTACAGCATCGTCAACGAGGAGGTGGCGTACGGCGCACTCGCCATCGCGACGGCACTGGGCGTCCACGGCCTGGCGACCTCGTGTCTGGCGGAGTTCGGCGACGAGGATCTCAAGGAGGCCTGGCTCCCGGAGATGGCCGAGGGGCGACCCGTCGGCGCCTTCGCGCTCTCCGAACCGGAAGCCGGCTCGAACCCCGCGGAGATGTCGACGGTCGCCCGACGCGAGGGCGACGAATACGTCATCGACGGCGAGAAGCAGTGGATCACGAACGGCCGACGGAGTGGCGTCGTCATCCTGTTCGCGAAGACCGATCCCGACGACCCGCGGTCGGTGACCCAGTTCCTGGTCCCCAAGGACGCGGACGGCCTCACGGTCGGCAAGGAGGAGGACAAGATGGGACTCCGGGCCAGCGATACGACGGCCCTTACCTTCGACGGCGTCCACATTCCCGCTGAGTACCGGTTGACGGAAGAGGGAAAGGGCCTCTCCGCCGCCCTGCACATCCTCACGAACGGCCGCGTCGGTATCGCCTCCCAGGCGGTCGGACTCGCACAGGCCGCCTTCGACGACGCCGTCGCGTACGCCCGCGAACGCGACCAGTTCGGGCAGTCGATCGCCGAGTTCCAGGCGCTGCGCCACGACGCCGCCGAGATGCAGACGACCATCGCCGCCGCCCGCGAACTCGCGCGGGAGGCGGCCAGACTGGCGGATGCCGGCGAGGACTATCGACACGCGGCCGCCCGCGCGAAGCTCTTCGCGACGGAGACGGCGGTCGACGTGACCGAGACGGCGGTCCAGTTCCACGGAGGGTACGGCTACACCAAGGACTTCGACGTCGAGCGATACTACCGCGACGCCAAAGTGACGACCATCTACGAGGGGACTTCCGAGATTCAAAAGGACATCATCGCCCGGGGCATCTTCGAGTGAGCGGATAGCATGGACACCAGCACCGCAGAGTACGCGGCCATCCTCTACGACCTCGATGGAACCCTGGTCCGCCTAGCGGTCGACTGGACCGCCGTCGAACGAGAGATAGCGACGGTCCTTCGAACGGCCGGCGCCGATCCGGACGGCCTGGTCACCTGGGACCTGCTCGACGCCGCCGACGCCGTAGGCGTCCGCGAGGAGGTCGAAGCGATCCTCGCTCGACACGAACGCGAGGGGGCCAGACGGGCCGACCGCCTCCCGCTCGCAGACGCCCTCCTCGAGGACGACGTCCCGACGGGCGTCGTCTCGCTCAATGCGGAGGCCGCCGTCCGCATCGCCCTCGAGAAAGAATCCTTGCACGACGCGGTGGATGTGATCGTCGGTCGCGACACGGTCGCCGCCCGCAAACCGGACCCAGAACCAGTACTCGCCGCACTGGACGTTCTCTCCGTCGCCCCGGAGGACGCGCTGTTCGTCGGGGACAGCGAGACGGACGAGCAGGCGGCCGAACGGGCGGGCGTCGCCTTCAGGCGCGTCTGAACCTGGCGTACGTGAGGACTGCGATACCGACGGCCAGCCAGACGACCGCCCCGACCCGAACCGCAAAGGAGAGGCGAGCGTTCCAGGTCGGCAGATCGGTCGTCAGGGCGAGCAGTCCCACGATGGGCGCGCCGATGGCTATCGAGAGGACGAAGGTCATCTGGACGACCCACCCGTAATCGACACCTTCCGGGTCGGTCGACGCGACGCGTTCTGGCACGCCCGGAGAGACGCTCGGCCAGGGCATAAACGTCTGGCATCGGCGAGCCGTTCGCAAACGTTTACCACGATGGCGGCGCGAGCACACCCTATGCCGACCGTCCAGGATCTTCGCCGAAAGAGCGGCGATCAGCCGATCACGATGCTCACGGCCTACGACGCGCCCACCGCGGCCATCGTCGACCGGGCCGGTATCGACGTCATCCTCGTGGGAGACAGCATGGGGAACGCCGTCCTGGGATACGACTCGACCCTGCCAGTGACCGCCGAGGAGGTCGAGAGCCACACGGCCGCGGTCGCCCGGGCGACGGACGACGCCCTGGTCGTCGCGGACATGCCGTTCCTCTCCGTCGGCGTCGACAGGGCGGAGAGCGTCGAACACTGCGGACGGATGCTCAAGCACGCCGACGCGGACGCCGTCAAACTGGAGAGCGGCCCCCACACCGTCGACCTCACCGACCACCTCACGAACCTCGGCATCCCGGTCATGGCCCACCTCGGGTTGACGCCACAACACGTCAACCAGCTTGGCGGCTACGGCCGACAGGGGACCACGACGGCGGCGGCCGAGCGAATCCTCGAACTTGCCAGAGAGCACGAGGACGCAGGTGCCTTCTCGCTGGTGCTCGAACACGTACCGGCGAACGTGGCCGCCCAGGTCACCGAGGCCATCGACATCCCGACCATCGGAATCGGTGCCGGCCCGGACACCGACGGCCAGGTGCTCGTGCTCACCGACGTGTTCGGTCTCTCGGAGCGGTCGCCGCCCTTCTCCGCGCAGTTCGGCGACGTCCGCGCCGAGATGGAAGCGGCAGTGGACGCCTACCGAAACGCCGTCGAGTCCGGCGAGTTCCCCGCCGACGAGCACAGTCACGTCGAATCCGACATCGACGACATCTACTGACGCTCCCCGACCAAACCTGTTTCTCCCCTCACACTTTTTGGCGGTGGGGCGTGTAGGGGTGACTGTACCATGTCCCAGGAAGAAGTACACAACGAGCTAACCGTCGACGAGTATACGCGAGGGCTCGTCGGACCGGACGTCGAGTGGGCAGGGACGGTCGCCGACGGCGGCACGGTGCGGACCCACACACCGCCGGCGTGCTGGGGGCCGATGATCACGCCTTCGTTCAAGGGCGGACACGAGGTGACGAGACCGGTGGCCGTCGAGGGGGCGAGCGTCGGTGATGCCATCGCCATCCACATCCGCGACGTCGAGGTGACGAGCATCGCGACGAGTACGGGCACGATGGCGCCCCGCGAGGAGGCCTTCGGCGAGGACCCCTTCGTGGACCACGTCTGTCCGGAGTGTGGCGCGGAGTGGCCCGAGACCATCGTCGAGGGGACGGGCGAGAACGCCATCCGGTGCGCCGAGTGCGGGGCCGACGCCTCCCCGTTCGGGTTCGAGTACGGCATCACGACCGCCTTCGACGTCGACGGGGACGTCGGCATCACCGTCGACGAGGCTGCCGCCCACGAGTTCGCCCTCGACGCCGACGAGGCAGCGGCACTGCCGGAGAACGCCGAACAGCATCCGATCTTGCTGTTCGAACCGTCGGAGATGCCGGGAACGCTCGGTCACCTCCGTCCCTTCGTCGGGAACATCGGTTCGACGCCACCGATCGAGATGCCCGATTCGCACAACGCCGGCGACTTCGGACAGAGCCTCATCGGCGCCGAGCACGACTGGGGGCTCTCTGGCACGGACGAACTGAAACAGCGCACCGACGGCCACATGGACGTCAACGCGGTCCGCCCGGGCGCGGTATTGATCGTGCCGGTCAAGGTCGAGGGCGGCGGCATCTACGTCGGCGACATGCACGCCAACCAGGGCGATGGCGAACTGGCCCTCCACACGACCGACGTGAGCGGGTGGACGGAGTTCGGGGTCGAGGTCATCGATGGGTTGGACATCGACGGCCCACTGTTGCTCCCCAACGAGGAGGACCTCTCGCACATCGTCGCCCCGTTCACGGACGAGGACCGCAAACGAGGCCAGGCCCTGGGCGAGAAGTACGACGTGGACGTGGAGACCGACGCCGGCCCGATACAGGTCATCGGTTCGGGGGCGACCATCAACGCCGCCACCGATAACGCGTACGACCGGGCCGAGGCGCTGCTGGGGATGAGCGAGGGGGAGATCCGGACCCGCGCGACCTTCACGGGTGGCGTCGAGGTGGGTCGACTCCCCGGCGTGGTCCAGTTGAGCCTCATGGTCCCGATGGACCTGCTGGCCGACCGCGGTCTCGAACACCTCGTTCGCGAGCAATACGGACTGTGAACGGCGGTCCGCGGAACCGATCTAGACGGACTGCTCCGCGAGGAATTCGCGGAGCGCCGCGTTGAATCGGTCGGGCGTTTCGAGCATGGAGAGGTGCGCCGCGTCCGAGACGGTCGTCCACTCACCCGCCGGGATGCGTTCCGCGAGGTATTCGTGGTACTCCGGCGGTGTGAGCCGGTCGTACTCGCCGGTCAGTGCCAGGACCGGGACCGGGATCGCCTCGAGACGGTCGCGGACGTCGAAGGTGTGACTCGCGAGGAAATCACGTTCGGTGACGCGCTGGTCGACAGCCCGCATGCATTCGCGAGAAAGGGCGTCCAGGCGAGGGTCCGGATCGTGGAAGAACATGTCTTCGCCGTGGAGGAACGCGATGGCCCGGTCGAAGTCGTCGGCGAGCCAATCACGGAGGTCCTCGAGGACGGCCAACTTCGCCCCGGAGCCGGCCAGAATCGCGGCGTCCACCGAAGGGTCGCGATCGAGAAGAGCCGACAGGACGACCGCCCCGCCGAGCGAATTGCCGACCAGCACATTCCCGTCGACCGCCTCGGTCACGGCGAGGAGGTCCTCCACGTAGCGCTCGCGCGCGGTGGGACCGTCCGCTGTCGCCACGTCCGCCGAACGGCCATGCCCACTCAGGTCGAGAGCGACGATCCGATACTTCCCCGAGAGTCGTGCCAGTTGGGACTTCCAGACCTCGTGGGTACCGCCACTTCCGTGAACGAATACCAGGGTCGGTCCCGACGCCCCCCGGTCGGCGACGCGATACGCGGTCGCCCGACCGTCGTGACGGACGGAGTGCATACGTCGGGACTCGGGGGGCGCGGGCATGAACGTTCTGGCGAGATGAACGGTCTGCAGTCGTCCGGGCCGTCTTCGAACGCCGGGTGCCGGAACCGCAATTCTATTATTATTGGTAATGCAGTCGCTTGCTTGCGATTCTTGGTCGCAAACTTTATATAGGCGAACAGATAACGTGTTGTTAGCAAGATGGTATCAGTACCACACCAGGCACGCGACGAGGTGTTGTATCGGCAGTACGACTACGAGGACGAGACGGTGTTCGTCGCGGATCTCGGTGCGGTCGCCGACGACGCGACGGTCGAGGTCGTCGACGAGACGGCCATCGTGGTCCTGGAGACCGAGGAGGGGGAACGACAGTACGAATTCGACGTACCAGACGGAGATGCGCACACGTTTATCTCCAATGGCGTGCTAACCATCGAGGTGAGCGGGGAATGACCGACGAGATGAAACTCACCGTCAAACCACTCAAACAGAAGGACGCAGGCCGTGGACTCGCCGCCGTCGACCGGGCCTCGATGCAAGATCTTGGGCTCGAGAACGGCGATTACATCGTGATCGAGGGGAGCCAGCAGGGACGGGCCGTCGCCAGAGTCTGGCCCGGCTACCCCGAAGACGAGGGCCAGGGCGTCATCCGCATCGACGGTCGGCTCCGACAGGAGGCGGACGTCGGGATCGACGACCGGGTCACCGTCGAGAAGGCCGACATCAAACCGGCGACGTCGGTGACGGTCGCCCTCCCGCAGAACCTTCGTATTCGCGGGAACGTCGAGCCGATGATCCGCGATAAGTTGAGCGGCCGGCCCGTGACGACCGGCCAGACCGTCCCGGTGTCCCTCGGCTTCGGTGGACTCGCGGCCGCCTCGGGCCAGCAGATTCCACTCCGGATCGCCGAGACCGAACCCACCGGCACCGTCGTCGTGACCGACTCGACGGAGGTCCACGTGAGCGAGCGGCCCGCCGAGGACATCGTCGCCCAGGAGACCGCAAAACGGGAGACGCCGAACATTACCTACGAGGACATCGGTGGCCTCGACGAGGAACTCGAGCAGGTCCGCGAGATGATCGAGTTGCCGATGCGCCATCCCGAACTCTTCCAGCAACTCGGCATCGAACCGCCGAAGGGCGTCCTCCTGCACGGACCGCCGGGAACGGGGAAGACGCTCATCGCGAAGGCGGTGGCGAGCGAGATCGACGCCTCGTTCAAGAACATCTCCGGCCCGGAGATCATGTCGAAGTACTACGGCGAATCCGAAGAACAACTCCGGGAGATCTTCGAGGAGGCCGAAGAGGAGGCGCCGGCCGTCATCTTCATCGACGAACTCGATTCCATCGCGCCAAAGCGCGAGGAGACCTCGGGTGACGTCGAGCGCCGGGTGGTCGCACAGTTGCTCTCGCTGATGGACGGCCTCGAGGAGCGCGGCGACGTCGTCGTCATCGCGGCCACGAACCGCGTCGACGCCATCGATCCGGCGCTCCGGCGAGGCGGTCGCTTCGACCGCGAGATCGAGATCGGCGTGCCCGACAAGCGGGGCCGCAAGGAGATCTTCCAGGTCCACACGCGCGGCATGCCCCTCACCGATGCGGTCGACCTCGACGAGTTCGCCGACAACACCCACGGCTACGTCGGCGCGGACATCGAGCAGTTGGCGAAGGAGGCCGCGATGAACGCCCTCCGTCGCATCCGCCCGCAGATCGATCTCGAATCCGACGAGATCGACGCCGAGATCCTCGAGGGTATCCGCGTCACCGAGGACGACTTCAAGCAGGCGATGAAGGGCATCCAGCCCGCCGGCCTGCGGGAGGTCTTCATCGAGGTCCCGGACGTCACCTGGGAAGACGTCGGCGGTCTCGAGGACACGAAAGAACGGCTCCGCGAGACCATTCAGTGGCCACTGGAGTACGGGAATATCTTCGAGGCGATGGACCTCGAATCGACCAGGGGCGTCCTCCTCTATGGACCCCCCGGAACCGGGAAGACCCTCCTCGCCAAGGCCGTCGCGAACGAAGCGACGAGCAACTTCATCTCCGTGAAGGGACCGGAACTCCTCAACAAGTACGTCGGGGAGTCCGAGAAGGGCGTCCGCGAGATATTCCAGAAGGCCCGACAGAACGCGCCGACCGTGATCTTCTTCGACGAGATCGACTCGGTCGCCGGCGAACGGGGCCGTCACTCGGGCGACTCGGGCGTGGGCGAACGCGTCGTCTCCCAGCTATTGACGGAACTCGACGGCATCGAGGACCTGGAGGACGTCGTCGTCATCGCCACGTCGAATCGACCCGATCTCATCGACTCGGCGCTCATGCGACCCGGACGGCTGGACCGCCACATCCACGTCCCCGTCCCCGACGAGGCGGCCCGCCGCGCCATCTTCGCGGTCCACACGGAGCACAAACCGCTCGCCGACGACGTCGACCTCGACGAGCTGGCCCGTCGCACCGAGAACTACGTCGGCGCCGATATCGAGGCGGTCTGTCGCGAGGCCACGATGGCCGCGACCCGCGAGTTCATCAACAGCGTCGACCCCGAGGAGGCGATGGACAGCGTCGGGAACGTCAGGGTGACGATGGACCACTTCGAGGAGGCACTCGAGTCGGTCTCGCCGAGCGTCGACGACGAGGTGACCGAGCGGTACGCGGAGATGGAAGAACGCTTCAAGAAGGCCCGGACGGCACCCGAAGACCAGCAAGACGAGATGTTCGGCCGGACCTTCCAGTGAACCTTTTGCTGCGGGCCACGCGGAGCGCGGCCCTGGCAAAACGTTTCGCGCAGGAGCGAAGCTCCTGCTGGATGTCGTCAGAAGCGCTGCTTCTGACTGCAAGCCAGACCGCACCGCGGTCTGGCACTGCCACGAAGCTTCGCTTCGTGAGCACATGAAAACCCGTCCTCACCCCCTGGGGGGGTTCGTCGGGCCGAGCGCTTCCGCTCGGGGGTCCCCGCGAACGTAGTGAGTGGGACGTCATCAGAGCTTGCTCTGATGGCAAATCGGCGACCGTCACGCGAGCGACCGCAGGGAGCGAGTGTGACTCAGTGAGAGCTTCGCTCTCACGAGATACCGGGTCCTGACGGACCGCTCGGTCGCCGAATGCTTGCCACCAAAATAAATCAAAATCGGTACTGCCGACACCGTTACGTTTTCCGGACAGTCACCAGACCGTCACGCGTTCTGGGCGACGAAAGAGACACCTAAGGCTGGGTGACACTCGTGCCCCGAACCCACTATTCGTCAGTCCAGTCTCTCTGCCGCGTCCCGCTGGAGCAGCGGTTCGGCGTTCTCGCTGGGCAACTGGACGACGTCGTTCTCGTACAGCGAGTACTCCCGTTCGTCGACGCCGAATATCTCGCCGACGTCGCTGGTCACGCGGACCGTCGTGCGGTCGACGTCCTCGGTGTCGGGTGCATCCGCCATCTCGTCGGTGTCGGCCGGCGGTGACTCGTCGTCCGAATCCTCATCGGGTCCCGATTCGCCGCCCATCGCCTCCACGGCGGAAGTCGTCTGGTCCTGCGGTGGGGCGTCCGGGGGCGGCGTGGGAGCGTCGTCGGTATCGTCTTCGCCTTCGGGAGAGGGGGCGCCACTGGGGGCTTCCTCGTCCGCGCCGTCGGCGTCGTCGATGGGTGCGTCGCCCGCGATGACGTCGAGGACGCCCTGTTTGTTCTCCCGGATGCGGTCGACGAGGTCGGTGTAGAGGTCCTGCTCCTCGTTCGTGAGGCCGGTCTGGTCGTCGGGCATGCCGGCGGCCGCCAGACTCGCCTGTTTGACCAGTTTGCCGATACGGCGCTCGTAGATGGCCTCCGCCACCTGTTCGGCCACCTCTATCTCGTCGGTCAGTTCGTTCACCCGGGGGTTGCGAAACGGGTCCTCGGCCTCGGCCGCCTCGCGGTCGCGCTCCTCGCGCAACTCCTGGATGTAGGTGGCGACGTCGGCGTAGAAGGATTCGCGCAGCTCCTGGAGTCCGTCGGTGGCTCGTTCGCGGGTCTGTACCGCTCGTAACTCCTCTAGGTCCATCCTTACTCTCTGGCCTTCTCGGCCGCCCCGCGGGCCATGAGGAAGATACCGGCGTACTCTGGAAGTACCTTTCGTCCCGGGGAGACGACACGCGTCTCGCCGTCGAACTCCAGTCGGGTCTCCTCGCTCACCTCGACGGCGATTTCGTGCCCACGGAAGGTATCGGGGATGGCGTCGGTGAGCGGATCGAACGAGGAGACCTCGTCGGGTTCGAGGGGCGTGACGACCAGTCCACTGCCGCCGTGGAGGGTCCCTGGCAAGCGGATGAGTCGATGGGTGTCCGTCGTCACGGGTTCGTCGATGTACGCGGCCTCCCCCTCGACCGCCGCCTGGACCAGCTGGCGCGCGACCGGGAGGAACGCGGGATGGACGTCCACGTTCCCGGTGCGAACCTGGTCGGTGTTCCCCTTCACGACGTTCAACACGGCGGTGGCGCTCTTCTCCCCGACCCGTTCGAACTCCTGCAGGTACTCGATGGCGTCGGCCTCGTCCATCGCCAGGAGTTCGTCGACGAATGTGTCGATCCGGTCGACGGCGCGACGGCCCCAGCCACCGTCGGTCGGCAGCGTTCGCCGGGAGGTCGGCGTCTTTCTCCCCATGCCGCCGACGGCCTCGGTCTCCAGGAGCGACTCGAGGTCGACGCCGTTCCCCCTGACGTACTCCACGATCTCGCGGCGCTGTTCGCGATCCAGCGCGTGGACCGACTCGTCCCGGACGTGGACGTGATACCCGCGGCCACCCGAGAACGCGAGCGAGAGGTCCTCGAAGCCGAAATCGTCGGTGAGGATGGCGAGGAGGCGTTCCATCGAATCCTTGCCCGCAGCCAGCATCTCGGCGTAGGTGGTCTCCCCGAGGTCGACGTTCGGCAGGTGGTCGGCGTCGATGTCGAAGACGAGGTCGGAGCCGCGCCACCCCTTGTCGGCCATGGTCCGGGCGCTCGGGTCGTCGTAGTAGCCCGCGGAGTAGTAGACGTGCCGCGGGCGTTCGCGGGCGAGGAACGTCTCGAGGTCGCCGAGGTCCAGTTGGGACCGGTGTCGGACCATCGTGGTGTCCGGGCCCGACGTCCAGGGGATGTAGCCCCACTCGCGGGCGGCCGGATCCGGCGGCAGGGCCGGGGCCGACCGGCGGTAGTAATCGCGGAATCGCCCTCGAAGGTACGCCCGCGTTCGGTCCTCCATGTCGCACCGGCGTACGAAACCCGCTACCAAAGGCGTATCGCTCCGTCCCTACCGGCGGAAGAACTCGGAGATGCGCTCGACCAGATCCTCGCTGTCGCCGAGACGCAGGTAGAAGGCCGGAGCGCCGTCCTCGTAGTAGTTGTCGATCCGACGGACGACGGAGAAACCGAGATGCTGGTAGAATTCGAGGGCGTTCTCGTTGGTGGTTCGGGCGTGACAGGTGACGTCGTCGTGGTCCTCGGCGACGAACGCCACGAGGCGTTCGCCGAATCCGTCGCCACGATACTCCGGGTCGACCGCGAGAAAGAGCAGGTAGCCGTCACGTCTGGCGGCGGCGAACCCGATGAGGGAGTCGCCGTCGAGATAGGCGTACACGGTCGACCGGCGGTAGGCGTCGGAGAAGAAGCCCCAGCGCTGTTTGAGGAGGTCCTCGTCCTCCCGAATCCGCTCTTTGAGTTCCCAGGCGGCCGAGAGATGCTCGTCGTCTCCCGGCGGAACGACCTGCTTGTCTACCGTGACGCTCACTGTCGACAGATTGCACTCGCGCGAATATAATTCCACCGCCCCTGGTGACTGGTAGCATCCCAATCGATCGCCCAGACGGCCGACGCCTCGCTCTTGGCCGGAAAGGTCCGGTTTCAAGACTGTCGCCGCCCTCTGTTCGGCCATGAACACGGATTGGAGACGCCGACCCGCCAGGGGGACTCCGTGATGCCGTTCGAGTTGAAAGACCACACTGCCGACGTCGCGGTCGAGGCGACCGGCGATACCATGGGCGACGTGTTCGCCGCGGTCGCCGAGGGGATGACCGCAGCGATGGCAGACGAGATTCCGGCCACGGGCGATCGGTTCACCCTCTCGGTAACGGCGGAGAACCGAGAGGCAGTGCTGTTCGACTACCTCGACCGACTCATCTACGAGCGAGACGTCCGCGAGGTGCTGCCGGTCGACCACGAAGCGGACGTCAGTGGCGAGGGCGAGGCGTGGACCGTCGAGGCGTCCGCACGCGGGGTTCCCCTGGAAGACGTGGTCGCCCGGGACCTCAAGGCCGTCACCTACTCCGAGATGGACCTCTCCCAGCGAGACGGCGGGTGGCACGCCTACGTCGTCTTCGACGTCTAAAGCGGCGGGCAGGCCGAAACGTACACGCCCCCGGCGGCCGAACGGGACAGTATGACTACATTTGATGCCGACGGCATCGAACTGACCCAGATCGACGACTACATCTGGGAGATCGAGGCCGAGGGGGAGATGCGCGTGCCCGCCAGGGTGATGGC
>JBNJDE010000047.1:0-15547 GCA_051744605.1 Halobacteriota archaeon | reverse complement strand
ACGTAGAACTCGCGGGTGTCGACGGGGCGACCCTGGCCCACGACGTCGTTCCACCAGGCCTCCGCCTGCGCACCGAGCGAGTCGGGCGCGGAGCCGGCGACGTACTGGCTTCCGGTGAGCGCGTGGGCGACCAGGACGGGGGGATTACTGGGGTCGCCGTAGGTCTCGTAGGCGACGTCCATGTCCACGGATCCCCCGCGTTCGAACTCGAACTGGCCGATATTCACGGTCGTGTGACCGGATGCGGGCTCCGTCGGGGCGGGATCGGTGGTGGGTGTCGTGGCGCCTGTCATGTTCATCACGCATACGAGCGGTTCTGAGTATTACCGACAAATCGACCTATGCTTGTAAGTGTTACTATCAGTCCCAGATATGCCGCGTAGTAATAACCGCCGCCGGCCGTCTACCGAAGGTGGTCCCGGGCCGTCTCCAGGGCCGCCTCCGTGTCGGCGTCGACGCCGACCGCCTCGAACGCTTCGCCGATCGTCCGGATGCCACGGATGACGTTCTCACTGGTGAGGTTGCCCATGTTGCTCACGCGGAAGATCTCGCCGCCGAGGTGGGCCTGCCCGCCGCTGATGCTGACGCCACGCTCGGCGACCTCGTCGAAGAAGGCCGTGCTGTCGTCGCCCTGAATCGACGCCGGGAGTTCGATGGCCGTGACCGTGTTCGAGTACGCCGAGGCGTCGTTCAGGTCGGGGAAGGAGTCGAGGCCCATCGCGTGGAACGCCTCGCGGAAGGCCGTCGCCTGCTCGCGGTGCCGGTCGATGCGGTCGGGCATCCCCTCCTCGCGGATGTCCTCGACGGCCACCGCCAGGCCACGGAAGAGCGGGACGGCGCTCGTGAAGGGCGTCTGGTTGGCCTCGGCCTTGCGGAGGTGCCAGTCGAGGTCCTCGTAGAACGGCGCGCGGTCGCCGTCGATGGCGGCCTCGGCGTCGCCCGTCACGAAGACCGCGCTGAGCCCCGGCGGCGCGGCGAGGGCTTTCTGGGCGTCGACGACCGCGATGTCGACGTTCCAGTCGTCGATCCTGAACTCGTCGCCGCCGATGCTGGTCACGCCGTCGACCACGTAGGTCGCGTCGTGTTCGGCCGCGATCTCGCCGACCTCGGGGACCGGGTTGATGATGCCCGTGCTCGTCTCGTTGTGGACGATGGTCACGACGTCGGTGTCGTCGGTGACCGCCTCGGCGACGGCATCGACGTCGACCGAGGAGCCCCAGTCGAACTCGACGGGGGTGACCGAGGCGTAGCGGTCGGCGATGCGCTTGAACCGGCGCCCGAACTTGCCGTTGACGATCGCGACGACCTCGCCGTCGGCGTCGACGGCGTTCGCGACGGCGGCCTCCATCCCCATCGTCGCCGTGCCGTTCAGGATGAGGCTGGTGCCGCCCTCGGCGGTCGCCGACCCGTCGGGCGTCGACCGTTTGAACACGTAGTCCAGTTGCTCCTGTGCCCGCTCGTAGACGGCCTCGAACTCGGCCGAGCGGTGTGATACCATCGGTTCGCCCATCGCATCGCGTACCTCTCGGGTGACCGGGACCGGGCCCGGGTTCAGGAGGAGAAAGTCCTCTCGCATACGTCGACCTATGACCGCCGCAACGATAAAGGCGCCCGGGTCGTGCAAATTCCGCCGACTCGGGCTGAATGTCAACGCGGGTCATACCGATTGGGTCGCGCCCCAGGCCGGTCATTTAGGACCGTGCCCGTCCAACGTCGACCCATGACCGACGTCGACCCGCCGGACACTCCCTACGTCCGTGACCCCGACACCGATTTCGGTCCGGTGTCGGCGCTCACCGACGAGGCGGCCGAAGATCAGGCCAGAGCCCTCCGCGAGGCCATCCGCTATCACGACTACCGCTACTACGTCGAGAACGACCCCGTCATCGCCGACCGGACGTACGACCAGCTGTTCGACCGGCTCCGGGAACTGGAAACGGCATTCGACTGCCAGACAGCGGACAGCCCGACACGCCGGGTCGGAGGGCCGCCGCTCGACGACCTCGAGACCGTCGAACACGTGGTCCCGATGCTCTCCATCGACTCGAGTGGAGAGCCCGAGGACGTCCGTGCTTTCGACGCGCGGGTGCGCAAAGCCGTCGGCGACGTCTCCTACGTCTGCGAGCCGAAGTTCGACGGGCTGTCGGTCGCCGTCATCTACGAGGAGGGGCGTCTCGTCCGGGCGGCGACCCGCGGGGACGGCACCGAAGGCGAGGACGTGACCGCCAACGTCCGGACCATCACCAGCATCCCACAGCGTCTCCGGGGCGACTACCCGGACTTCCTGGCCGTCCGCGGGGAGGTCTACATGCCCCGAGCGGCCTTCCACGCGTTCAACCGCGAGCGCGTCGAAGCCGGAGAAGATCCGTTCGCGAACCCGCGCAACGCGGCCGCCGGATCGCTCCGACAACTCGACCCGTCCGTGACCGCCGAGCGACCGCTCGAGTGCTTCTTCTACGACGTCCTCGCCGCGGGCGAGCATCGGCAGGTCGTCGAGGAGACCGACGCCTCCCGCGGCGCACTCGGCGTCGACGATCTCCCCACACAGTCGAGCGAACACGAACGGCTCCCCGACTGGGGCCTCCGCGTCGAGCGCGACTGGTACCTGGTCACCGACGACGTCGAGGACGCCCTCGCCTTCCGCGACGAGATGCTCGACCGCCGCGACGACCTCCCCTTCGAGGTCGACGGCGTGGTCCTCAAGGTCGACGACCGCGAGGCGTGTGCCCGCCTCGGGACCACCGCCCGCCACTACCGCTGGGCCTACGCCTACAAGTTCCCCGCGCGCTCGGAGGTCACCACCATCGTGGACGTCGTGGTCCAGGTGGGCCGGACCGGCCGTCTCACGCCCGTCGCGCTCCTCGAACCGGTCGACGTCGGCGGGGTGACCGTCTCCCGGGCGAGCCTGCACAACCAGTCCGAGATCGAGGCGATGGGCGTCGACGTCGGCGACGCAGTTCGGCTCGAACGGGCGGGCGACGTCATCCCCTACGTCGCCGAAGTGACCGAATCCCACAGCGACGGCCACTACGAGATGCCCGAGGAGTGCCCGGTCTGTGGCAGTCCGGTCGCTCGAGACGGCCCGCTGCACTACTGCACCGGCGGCCTCCAGTGTCCCGCCCAGCTCGTCCAGGGCCTGGACTACTTCGGCGGGGACGACGGCCTCGACATCGAGGGACTGGGGGAACGGACCGCCGAGACCCTCGTCGAGGCGGGCCTCGTCGAGGAGGACGTCGCCGACCTCTTCGACCTGACCGAGGCCGACCTGCTCGAACTCGAGGGGTGGGGCGAGAAAAGCGCCGAAAACCTTCTCGAGGAGATCGAACGGGCGAAAGAGCCCGACCTCGCGACGTTCCTCGCCGCCATCGGCATCCCCGAGGTGGGCCCCACCGTGGCCCGAGACATCGCCCGACACTTCGGCGACCTCGATAGCGTGATGGACGCCGACGAAGCCGACCTCCGGGCGATCGACGGTGTCGGTCCCTCGGTCGCCGAGCGGGTCACTGACTTCTTCGGGAACGAGCGCAACCGCCGAGTCGTCGAACGGCTCCGCGAGCGGGGCGTCGACCCCCAGCCCATCGAGACGGCGACTGCCGACGAACTCTCCGGGCTGACCGTCGTCTTCACCGGGAGCGTCGAGGGGTACACCCGGGACGACCTGGCGGACCTCGTCGAATCGCACGGCGGAAACGCCACGGGCAGCGTCTCGGGCAATACGGACTACCTCGTCGTCGGCGAGAATCCCGGCCAGTCGAAACGCGACGACGCGGCGGCAAACGACGTTCCGACCCTCGACCCCGAGGCGTTCTTCGAGCTGCTGGACGAACGGGGTATCGACGTCGACGCCCCCTGAACGGTCGGCTGGCGGTGGGAACGTTGATAGGGTGGGCCAGAAAACCTGGAATCGATGGCAGGGCGATGGCGCCGGTCCGACGGGCCCGATGGCGGTGACGGAGCCGAGAACGGCGACGGCGGAGCCAGCGGCCCAGGAAACCGGAGCTCGAACCAGCCCGACTGGCGAAACCGGGTCGGAGAACTGCTGTACGCTGGCGAGGCGGTCCGGATGCGGGTCGGCCGTGGCCCGGACGAGATCGTCGTGACGAGCCACCGCCTGCTCGCGTTCACCCCCGAGCGGGACGGCTCCAACTTCCACGCCGTCGACCTGCCGAACGTGGAAGCCATCGCCACCGAGTCGAGCGGTCGGTGGGCGTTCGTCCCGACGGGAGCGAAGGCCCTCCTCGCCGGCATCGTGATCGTCGCCGCTGGATTGGTGATCGACTTCGATCGGCTCGCCGCGTCCATCCCGGACGCCGGGACGGACGCCGTCGGCGCGGGTGGTATCCTCGGGATGCTGGACGGCCTCCGGACCGCCCTCGCGGTCGCCGACGTGGTCCTCTTCGGTCTCGGTGGACTGCTCGCTATCGCTGGCCTGGCCGTCCTCGCCGCCTACTGGGCCACCAGACGCGAGGAGGTGGTGGTCGCGGTCGCCGGCGGCGAGGACGTCCGTCTCGACCGCGACAGCTTCGGCGCCTCGGATCTGGCCAAGATAGAGACCGCCCTGGAACGACGGTAGGACAGGGTAGAGAGCGCCATCGAACGACGGGATGACGGGTCCGCCAGCGCGCACAGTAGCAATCGATTGAAAGCCGTTCAGTGACTACCCCGTCCCGATGGACGCTGCCGGCGTACGGACACTCGCGAACGATCTCCCCCGAGAGCCTGGCGTCTACCAGTTCCTCGAGGGTGATTCGGTCCTCTACGTCGGCAAGGCGGTGAACCTCCGCGACCGGGTGCGGTCGTACGCCGACCCCCGCAGCGATCGGGTGCGCCGCATGGTCGGCCGGGCCGAGGACGTCGACGTGGCCGTGACGGACACGGAGACCCAGGCCCTTTTGCTCGAGGCCAACCTGATCAAGCGCCACCAGCCGACCTACAACGTCCGGTTGAAAGACGACAAGTCGTACCCGCTGGTCCAGTTGACCGACCACGCGTTCCCCCGCATCGAGATCACGCGGGACCCGGCGGAGGGCGCCACCGTCTACGGCCCGTTCACGAACAAGGGCGAGGTCGAGACCGTGGTGAAGGCCCTTCGCGAGACCTACGGCCTTCGCGGCTGTTCTGCGTACAAGTTCCGGAACCGCCAGCGCGCCTGCATCGACTTCGACATCGGCCTCTGTTCGGCCCCCTGCGTCGGCGAGATCGACGAGGCGGGGTATCGGGCGGACGTCGAGAGCGCCAAGCGGTTCTTCGAGGGCGAGACCGGGGCGCTGGCCGACCCACTCCGCCGCGAGATGGAGCGAGCCGCCACCGACCGCGAGTTCGAGCGGGCGGCCAACCTCCGGGACCGACTGGAGACCGTCGAGGCCTTCCACGGCACCGGTGGCGAGGCGGTACGGATGGCGGACGAGGCCGAGGAGGCCGTCGACGTCCTGGGCGTCGCCCTCGAAGGCGACGCCGCGACCGTCGCTCGCCTCCACAGCGACCGCGGCAAGCTGGTCGACCGGACCAGGCACTCGGTCGTCGCGCCCGAGGCTGAGGACCGCATCGCGGCCATCCTCGCGGCCTTCATCCCGCAGTACTACGCGGAGCGGTCGCTCCCCGACGCCCTCCTGCTTCCGGAGGAGCCAGGCGACGAGGACCTGTCGGCCTGGCTCGCGGCCGAAGGGGTCGCGATGCGCGTTCCGGGCGCCGGCCGCGAGGCGCGCCTCGTCGACCTGGCGCTCAAGAACGCCCACCGGTACGCCGGCGAGACGGACGAACTGGCCGCCCTCGGCGACGCCCTCGGCATCGACCGGCCCTCCCGTATCGAGGGCTTCGACGTGAGCCACGCCCAGGGGAAAGCCGTCGTGGGCAGCGACGTGACGTTCGTCGACGGGACTCCCGAGAAGGCCGATTATCGCCGGAAGAAACTCGCAGAGGGAAACGACGATTACGCACGGATGGCGGCACTGGTCCGGTGGCGGGCGACACGGGCCCTCGAGGGGCGGGACGACAGGCCCGACCCCGACCTCCTGCTCATCGACGGCGGCGAGGGGCAGTTGAACGCGGCCCTCGACGCGCTCGAGGAGACCGGCTGGGACGTCCCGGTCATCTCGCTCGCCAAGCGCGAGGAGGTGGTCGTGACCCCCGATCGGACCTTCGACTGGGCCCACGACGCCCCACAGTTGCACCTCCTCCAGCGGATCCGCGACGAGGCCCACCGGTTCGCGGTCCAGTACCACCAGACGCTTCGCGACGACGTCTCGACCGTCCTCGAGGACGTCGACGGGATCGGGCCCTCGCTCTCGCGGCGGTTGCTCCGACGGTTCGGGAGCGTCGAGAACGTCCGGGCCGCCTCCGTCGAGGAGTTGCAGTCGGTCCCGGGCGTCGGGCGGGAGACGGCCCAGACCCTCGCCGACCGACTGTAGCGGTGGGATGGGTGACCGACGCTACTCTTCGCTGTGGGCCACTTCGTGGATCTCGAGGGTCGGGTGCCCCTCGAACATCTCGCGGGGAGCGTCTCCCGAATGGGACTGCTCGAAGGCCTCGCTGTCGGTCCACGCCTCGAAGGCGTCCCGAGACTCCCACCGGGTGAGCGCGACGAAGGTCTCGGTGTCGTCGTCTCCGGGGACGAGCAACTCGAAGGAGACGAACCCCTCGAATTCGGTGACCCTTCCCATGTTCTGCTTGAAGCGTTCGACGAACGCGTCCTCGTAGCCCTCGGCGATGCGGAAGCGATTGGCGACGACGATCATATCCCCTCCAACTCGAGGGACCGTGATACCTCCTCGGGAGGCGGCGAGTCGGGTGCCCCGGTACTCAGAAGTCTTCGGCTTCGGGTTCGAGTCCCATCTCGTCGGCGCCCGCCTCCGGTTCGATCCCGTCGTCCCTGTCGAGGTCGAAGTCCCGGTGGAGGGTCCTGATACGGTCCCGGATGTCCGCCGCGAGTTCGAACTCGAGGTTGTCGGCGGCCTCCCCCATCCGGCGTTCGAGCTCCTCGACGAGGGCGGCCGCCTCCGCCTCGTCCTCGGGGCCGTCCCCGGTGATGGTGCTCGTGTCCGTCTTCGCCCCCGGGAGGTCGATGTCGCCGACCGCCTTCTCGATGGTGGTCGCCTCCTTGCCGTGTTCCTCGTTGAACTCCTGCTGGATGTGGCGGCGCCGCTGGGTCTCGTCGATGGCCGCCTCCATCGCGTCGGTCACCTGGTCGGCATAGAGCACGACCGTCCCGTCGACGTTGCGGGCCGCCCGGCCCATCGTCTGGATGAGAGAGGTGCGCGAGCGCAGGAAGCCCTCCTGGTCGGCGTCGAGGATAGCCACGAGGGAGACCTCGGGGATGTCCAGTCCCTCCCGGAGCAGATTGATGCCGACGAGGACGTCGAACTCGCCGAGACGGAGTCCCCTGACGAGTTCGTGGCGCTCCAGGGTGTCCGTCTCGTCGTGCATGTACTCGACGGCGACGCCGGCCTCCTCCAGGTACTCGGTGAGGTCCTCGGCCATCCGCTTGGTGAGCGTGGTCACGAGGACCCGTTCGTCGTTCGCGGCCCGGCGGTCGATGCGGTCCATGAGGTCGTCGATCTGGTCGTCGGCCGGTTCGACCTCGACGGCCGGGTCGACCAGGTAGGTCGGCCGAACGATCTGTTCGACGACCTGCCCGGAGACCTCCCGTTCGTAGTCGCTCGGGGTCGCGGAGACGTACAGCGTCCGGTCGGTCTTCGCCTCGAACTCCTCGAAGGTGAGCGGACGGTTGTCGAAGGCCGTCGGTAGCCGGAACCCGTTCTCCACGAGGGACTCCTTGCGCGAGCGGTCGCCCGCGTGCTGGCCCTTGATCTGCGGCACCGTCCGGTGGGACTCGTCGATGACCGTGAGGAAGTCGTCGGGGAAGTAATCGAGGAGCGTGTACGGCGCGTCGCCGACCTCGCGGTCGGAGAGGTACACCGAGTAGTTCTCGATGCCCGAGCAGTAGCCCGCCTCGCGGAGCATCTCCAGGTCGAATGTGGTCCGCTCCTCGAGGCGCTGGGCGGCCACGAGGTCGCCCTTCCGCTCGAAGTAGCCCACGCGCTCGTCGAGGTCGGTCTCGATCTCCTCGATCGCCGCTTCGAGCGTCGACTCCGGCATGGAGTAGTGCTCCGCCGGGTGGACCAGGACCGCCGGTTCCTCGCTCACGACCGAGCCCTCGAGCGGGTCGAGTTTGGTGAGCCGGTCGATCTCGTCGCCCCAGAACTCGACGCGGACCGCGTACCGGCCGTACATCGGGAAGACCTCGACGGTGTCCCCGCGCACGCGGAACGTGCCCTGTGTGAAGTCCACGTCGTTGCGTTCGTAGTTCAGGTCGACGAGGCCGCCGAGGAGGTCGTCGCGATCGATGGACTGGCCGACCTCCAGGCGCAGCGCCATATCCTCGTAGTTCGCTGGATCACCGAGGCCGTAGATGGCCGAGACAGAGGCCACCACGATGACGTCGTCGCGGGTGAGCAGCGAACGCGTCGCGGAGTGACGCAGGCGGTCGATCTCCTCGTTGATGGAGGCGTCCTTGTCGATGTAGGTGTCCGTCTGCTCGACGTAGGCCTCCGGCTGGTAGTAGTCGTAGTAGGAGACGAAGTACTCGACGGCGTTGTCGGGGAAGAGGGTGCGGAACTCCTCGTAGAGCTGGGCGGCGAGGGTCTTGTTGTGGGCGATGACCAGCGTCGGCTGCTGGAGTTCCTCGACGACCCAGCTCACCGTGTTGGTCTTGCCCGACCCCGTCACCCCGAGGAGGGTCTGTTTGTCCATTCCCTGCTCGTAGCCGGCGACCAGTTCCTCGATGGCCGCCGGCTGGGAACCGGCCGGCTCGAAGGGCGCGTCGACGCGAAATGGTGCGTCCGCGTCGGGGCGGTCCGGCAGGAGCGGTCCCGTCGAGTCGCTCATCGGATGGGCTCACGGCGTGGAGGAATTTACGCTCCCCGCCTGGCGGCTGGTCGGGCTCGGACAGGGGGATTTGGGGGCGACGGGCGCTGGGAGTGTGGGGTGGGTAGGTGGGCGAACAGGCGAGGGGCGGGCGGTGGCCGCAGGCCACCGCCGAATGGGCGAGCGGTGAACGAAGGGAGCCGCGAGCCGGGTGGTGACCGAAGGGAGCCACCGAATTCGCCAACCGGACCGCGGGTCCTCGCACAACCGCAAACCGCGACCCGGCGATGGTCACAGCATAGCCAGGCGTGGTCCGGGCCTGGTATTTCAACCCTCGGCCGTCACTGGAGGTGGTTCTCCTCGGCGAGGAGGAAAATCGCCTCGGAGACGAGCGCGACCGAGACCGGCCCGACGACGATACCGATCGGACCGACCGTCAGGAGGCCCCCGACGAAGCCCACGAAGTAGAGGGTCCCCGCGAGGTTCCCGGTTCGTCTGGAGAGTCGCGGACGGACCAGGACGTCGGGGAGCCAGGCGACGAAAAAGCCCGCGAGAACGACGACCCAGACGGCAGCGAGGACGTCCCCGACCACGACGTGATAGACGGCGAGACCGACGATGAGGAACGACGGGCCGACGATGGGGACGAACTGGAGGATGGCGGCGAGAAAGGACAGGGTGAGCGGAATGCTGTAGCCGAGCCCCCAGAACACCGCGAGAGCGATGACGAACGTCGCCGCTGCCGTCGCCGCCTGGAGGACGTAGATGCCGTACAGCGTTTGCTGGGCGCGGTGGGCGAGTGCGGTCATCACGTCGCGATATTCGGATGGGATTGCGGCCATGAGGGCGTCCTCGACGGCTTCGTGGCTCAGCAGCAGTCCGAAGACGACGAACGCGAACAGGGTCGCCTTCAGTGCGAGTTCCGGGAGACCGCTCGCCACGGAGAGGGCGGTCGAAGAGAGGAAGGCTTCGATCCCCTCGAAGATGGCCTCGACGTCGACGACGTACGGGGCGCCGAAGATGGATACCTCGATCGCATCCGGGACGCTTCGCAGGAACCCGGTGATGCTGTCTCGGCGACGGTACCCGAGATAGCCGGCCAGCAGAAAGGGGACGAGGGCGGCGATGGTTCCCACTGCAGTGGTGGCGCTGCTCGCCCACCACGCCGAGAGACCGCGGTTCGAGAGCAGACGCTGCAGTGGAACCAGAACGTACGCCACCGTGATGGCGAAGACGACGACGCCCCAGACCTCGTAGAGGACCAGCGTCGCGGCCAGCAGCGTGGTGGCGAGGACGAGGACGAGTGCCTGTCGTCGGGGGTTCACGACGCGACCTGGGAGTGCCAGGGGCAAAACAGTTCGCCCGGAGGGTGCGACTTATGTATTACCCAGTACAACAACCGACTAATGAATCGTCGCGGGATCCGCGCAGGGTCGATCGGTGCTGGGGGCGGTACACTGGGGCGGAACCGACTGCCCGAAACCGTCATACACACCTGCCAGGAACACGAGGGTTCGCCCGATAGATGGGTCGAAGCGTGGGTAGGGCGGGTCGCCCGGAAGTGACAGACCGTCTTCGCGAGGGGGTGGTCCGTGCGGCCCTCCCGCTCGGCGCGCTCGTCACGGCGGCGGTGTTGCTGGTCGTCTTCTACTACCCCGTCGGGACGGTCCTGGTGCGGGCGGTCGTCACCGACGGACAGGTCACCGGGGCCCCGATCTGGGAGGTGTTCGCCTCGCCGTTCTACTTCGGGGCCGCTCACGGTCTCTTCACCGACCCGCTCGGCGTCCCCGCCGGCGTCCGCGAGTGGATACGGGCCGGGTTCCCCGCGGTGCGTTTCGGTCTCGTCGGCTTCACTGTCTACCAGGCATTCCTCTCGACGCTCGCGAGTCTCGCGCTGGGACTCCCCGGGGCGTACCTCCTCGCTCGGTTCGACTTTCCGGGCCGCGAGACGGTTCGGGCGCTCACCATGCTACCCTTCGTGCTCCCGTCGATCATGGTCGCCATCGGGTTCGTCGCGATGTTTGGCGACAACGGGACGCTCAACTCCCTCCTCTCCGCGCTCGGCCTGCCGACCGTCTCGCTCATCTACACGCTGGAACTCATCGTCATCGCGCACGCCTTCTACAACGCCCCGCTCGTCACCCGCCTCGTCGCGGCCTCCTGGGAGGGCGTCGACGACCGGATGGTCGAGACGGCCCGCAGTCTCGGCGCCTCGCGAACGCGTGCCTTTCTCGACGTCGTGGTGCCACAACTGCTCCCGGGTGCCCTCACCGCGGCGCTACTAACCTTCCTGTTCACGTTCATGTCCTTCCCAATCGTGCTCGCGCTCGGCGGTCTCGAACTGGCGACGGTCGAGGTGTGGCTGTACGCCCGCGTCCAGCAACTCGAACTCGGCCAGGCGGCGGGGC
The DNA here is from genome assembly GCA_051744605.1 of Halobacteriota archaeon. Classification (GTDB taxonomy): domain Archaea; phylum Halobacteriota; class Halobacteria; order Halobacteriales; family Halobacteriaceae; genus Halanaeroarchaeum. The sequence goes on along the minus strand of JBNJDE010000047.1, from coordinate 4,277 downwards.
TGGCGGTCGTCGAGACGGTCATCACCCTGGGGCTGACCTACGCCTACGTCCGCTACGAGTCCGGCGAATCGGGACTGGCCCGCCTGGGGACCGCTCCCACCAGAGAACCGCTCTTCGAGTCGGTCCGGGACCCCCGCCGGCTCGGCCTGTTCGTCTACGGACTCGTCGTCGTCGTCGTGTTCGTCGGGCCCATCCTGAGCATGATCGTCGAGAGTGTCACCGGCCCCTCGGGGCTGACGCTGCGCTACTACGCCTTTCTCGTCCAGCGACAGGTCGAAGGGGCGGCCTTCCAGGTGAAGCCCGTCTCGGCGGTCACGAACTCCCTCGTCTTCGGCGTCGGAACGCTGGTCATCGCCATGCCGATGGGCGTGCTGATCGCCCTCTTGAGCACCAGGGAGTTCGTGGGCAGCCGACTCACCGAAGCGGTCCTCATGGCACCGCTGGCCATCAGCGGTATCGTGGTCGGCCTGGGCCTCCTCCAGGGCCTCGTCTTCGGGACGGAGGTGTTCGGCCACCGACTCACGGCGACCGGCCCCGTCGCCATCGTCGCCGCCCACGCCGTCGCCGCCTATCCCTTCGTGACGAGGAACGTGGTCCCCTTGCTCCGGAGCGTCGACGATCGGCTCCTGGAATCGGCACGGAGTCTCGGCGCGTCCCGTTTCAGGGCCTTCGCCGACGTGGAGGTCCCGCTCGTCATTCCCGGGCTGCTCGCCGGCGCGGCCTTCGCGTTCGCCATCAGCATCGGTGAGTTCGACTCGACGGTCATCCTCGCCGAGGGGAGTGCCAGTTACACCATGCCGGTCGCCGTGGAGCGCTATCTCGGCAACCGGACCCTCGGCCCGGCGACCGCGATGGGGACGGTCCTCCTCGCGGTCACCGCGATCAGTTTCGTCGTCATCGACCGCATGGGAGGTCGCTACGAACTATGACCGACATCCAGTTGACCGACGTGGACAAGCGTTTCGACGACACCACCGCGCTGGCGGAGGTCACCCTCCACGTTCGCGACGGCGAGTTCTTCACCCTCGTCGGTCCCTCGGGCTGTGGGAAGACGACGACCCTCCGCATCGTCGCCGGCCTCGAGGAACCAACCGGTGGAACCGTCGCGTTCGGCGGGGTGGACGTCGCCGGTCGACCACCCGAGGACCGCGACGTCGGCATCGTCTTCCAGAGTTACGCGCTGTTCCCCCACATGACCGTCGCCGAGAACGTCGCCTACGGCCTCCGGTTCCGGGACCCCCCGGACGGGCAGGACGTCGACGAACGGGTGGCCGAACTCCTCGACCTGGTCGATCTCGCGGAAATGGGCGAGCGGGATCCGGCCGAACTCTCCGGCGGCCAACAACAGCGGGTCGCGCTCGCCCGCGCGCTCGCCCCCGGCCCCGAAGTGCTCCTGCTCGACGAACCGATGAGTGCCCTCGATGCGCGACTCCGGGATCGGTTGCGCCGCCAGATCCGGGAGATTCAGCAGACCCTCGAGATCACGACCCTGTACGTCACCCACGACCAGGCGGAGGCGCTGGCAATCAGCGACCGGATCGCGGTCCTGAACGAGGGGCGAGTCGAGCAGGTTGGCACCCCCGAGTCGGTGTATCGAGAACCTGAGAGCCGATTCGTCGCCGAGTTCGTCGGTGACAACAACCTCTTCGACGTCGCGTCGGCGACGACCAGCAACGGCGAGCCACGGGCGCTCGTCGACGGGACCCCTATCGCGGCACCGGAGGGGGTACGACCCGATGACGTCCTCAGCGTTCGACCGGAAACGATGCAGTTCGGTGCCGGGGAGACGACACTTCCGGTGACGGTCGAGACGGTCGAGTTCCTGGGAGACGCCTACAAGTCGTACTGCCGCTGGGAGGGACGACCTCTCGTCGTGAAGACGAACGGCCCGCCTTCGGGAGCGGAGACGACCGTTAGCTTCGACGCCGAGGACGTCCACGTGGTCCGAGAAGTGCGATGAGCACGCCGCTCACCAGGGCCAGGATCCTCACGGAGCGACGCCGACGGTCAGAAGGGTCCCGAGGGTGCGGTATCGCTTTACCATCTCCTCGCGGGAATCGAAGTCGTCGGTGGGGAACTCGTCTGCCGGCGGAATCTCGACCTCCCGGTCGGGGACGTTGTCCTGCTCGGCGACGTAGAATCCGGCCGCCTCGAACGCCGCGCGGTACTCCTCGCGATTCCACAGCGTCATCTCGATGTCGATGCCGTCCTGCCACTCGTGAGAGTGGACGTTCTCCTCGAAGTAGTTGACCGCACAGTAAAAGGTCCCCCCGGGCCGCAGGACCCGGCGGAGGTCCTCGAGGGCCGCGATGGGGTCCTGCGCGTAGTAGAACGCCTCCATCGAGAACACGTGATCGACGCTGTTCGAAGCGAAGGGGAGGTGATGGAAGTCGCCGACCAGATAGCCCACTGAATCGACTTCGGTGTACGACCGGGCATTCCGTGTCATCTCCGGAGAGCCATCGAGTCCGTACCCGCGACCGACGCCGCGGTCGGCGAGGGCGCGCAGGGCGTACCCGCTGCCGGTTCCCAGGTCCAACACGACGTCTCCCGACTCGACCGGCATCCTCGCGAGGATGTGCTTCGCCGTGTGCCAGTGTCGCTCTTCCATCCCCCGATCCTTGCCGCGTGCTGCCCACTCGTCGAACTCCTCGCGGACGCTCATGGATTCGAGATGGGGGGGCGACGGTGAAAACGACACCGAACGGCCGGGCACTACTCCTCGTCGTCGAGGAGGAACGCGAGGTCGTCGTCCTCCTCACCGCCGTCGGAGGGCATCGCGTGGTCGGTCGTTCGCCTGTCGACGTATTCGACGTTCGGTCGGTCGGACCCGGTCGTCGACGCGGACGCGTCGAAGACACCGCCGACGAGGGCGCCGAGGAGTACCGCCACCCCTCCCCCGTAGAGGCCGATACCGACCGGATTCGTGAGTGGGCTCGTCGACGTGGCGGCGACGGCGATTCCGCCGATGACCAGCGTCCCCCCGACCACGGCGATCCGCTGGAACCGGTGTTCGGCGCCCACCGTCGCGAGCACTGCGACGATGATCACCAGTGGGAGCGCCGCGGCACCGGCTGCCGCCACCTCGACGGCCATTCCCCCGGCGAGGCCGCCATTACGGAGTGCGTCGCCCCCCATCTTGGCGGCACCGCTGGCGAGGACGACGACGCCCGCCACGAGCGTGCCGAGGGCGGCGCCGAGGCGGGCTCGTCGGCGCCATCCGGAGCGATTGGCGATGCCGTCGGTCATTCGTGCGTACGTGGTCGGGGAGGTACTAAATAGTCGGGGGACGTCGTCTGACGAGCGTCTGACGCGATTTTATGTGTGCGCTCTACCCACGCTCACCCGATGGGCACGAAGGTTCGTCTCTCGGTCCGAACCGGCGTCGTCGGCGCCTGGACGGCGATGGTCGGATTCGTCCTCGTAGTCGTGGCCGATCGACTGGTCTCCCTGGTCGACGACGCGGCCGCCGTGCCGCCGCTGACGACCGCGGGCGTTCCGGTCGCCAGTGCGGTCACCGCGGTGCTCGTCGGACTCTACAATGGTGGTTCGACGTCGGTCTTCGTCGGACTCCTGTTGCTGTTCGTCGGGTGGTACCAGGTGCTGGCGCTGACGTGACCACGACGGGCAGGACGTTTATCCCTGCGCGGTCGGTTATCGGCGGTATGGACTATCGCCTCGACATCGACCACGCGCCATCCTCGGTCCCGGGTGGGACCGCCATCCTCCTCCTCCACCCGAGTACGGGCGGCACGGACCCCATCGACACCGGGTTCCTCCGCACCGACACCGACCGTTTCCTCGTCGTGAGTACCAGAACGACCGCTCGAGAGGTCCAACAGAAACTCGAGCACTACGACGTCGACGAGTCGAAGGCCGACATCCTCGATACGCTCAGCGTCGACCGTGGCTACTCGCGTCGCGGTGGCGAGAACCTCCACTACGTGACCGCCCCCGACGACGTCGATGGGATCGTCTCGGTCGTCGAGCGCTTCCTCGAGGATCACGCCGGGAAACGGCGGATCAGCTTCGATTCAATCTCGGAACTCGCCTACTACGCCGGCGACGAGCAGGCGGCAGACGCGTTCGAACGTTGTGTCGCCCTGCTCGAGGAATACGACGCTATCGGGCTGTTTCACGTCTCCCCAGAGGTCCACGACCCCGATACGCTCGACCGACTTCGGCGGATCGGCGATGGAGTCATCGAGGTCAGCGACGACGGAACCACGCGCGCAGTCTTCTGATCCCGACCGTCTGGCCGACCCGTGTTTCGATCG
>JBNJDE010000046.1:0-16319 GCA_051744605.1 Halobacteriota archaeon | reverse complement strand
GGATTTGAACCGCGAGGACTTCGCTTCGCTCGTCCTCTGGGCTGCAAATCTGCTCGTTCGCTCCCGTTGGTCGCTCACTGCGCGGGACCGGATTTGAACCGCGAGGACTTCGCTTCGCTCGTCCTCTGGGCTGCAAATCGCGGTCCTGCTCTTCGCTCACTTCGTTCGCTCAGTGCGCGGGACCGGATTTGAACCGGCGGACCCCTACGGGACAGCGTCCTAAGCGCTGCGCCGTTTCCTGGCTTGGCTACCCGCGCGCTCCATCGACTCGCCGTCGACGGGCATGACACACTTCGCCGGTTCCACCCTTAAACATCACGAGGTCCGTCGAGCACAGTAGCTAAACCGTCGGACGACTTGCCATCGACTATGTACCGGGCGGGCGACGAGGTAGACCAGCAGGAATGGCTGGCCGAGTTGCAAGCCGTCGCGGACCGACTGGACCTCGATTCGGCGGCCCGGTCGACCGCCCAGGACCTCTTTCTCTCGCGTCTCCCGGAGGAGGAGCGCTCGAAGCAGGCCGCGCTGGCGGCGAGTCTCTACGCGGGGTCGCTCATCGCGGGCGACCAGCGCACCCAGACGTCGGTCGCGGACGCCGCGGGGGTGTCGCGACTCGTGATACAGCGCCGCTGGAAAGAATTACTCACCGAAGCGGGGTTACAACCGCCGGACTGGTGATCAGGCCCTGGATCGCTTCCGGCCCTCGCGGTCGGGCGTGAGGTTGCCGTGTTCGTCGATCTCTCCGTCGACGATGCGCGTACTCGAGATGATGTCGCCGTCCTCCGCGAGAACGTGGTCGACGACCTCGAGGTCGAGCGGATCGTACCCGCGTTCGTCTCGTATCTCGTTGATCCGTTCGCCGCCAGGGCGGGTCTCCGGAGAGACGACCAGGGCGTCGTACTGCGCCTCGGTCGCGATCCCGGTTGGTTCCGTGAGCGTCCGGACCTCGAAGTCCCGGTCGTACTGCTCCGCGAGCGGTTCGAGTTCCGAGACGAGATCATCGTATCGCTCCTCGTACGGGCGGACGTAGCGTTCCTCGTGGCGGGTCTCCGGTGCGAGTTCGTCACTCGTGAGTCCGACGGTGACGTCACCGAGTTCGAACGCCCGTTCGAACAGCTTCCGGTGTCCGTCGTGGATCGGATCGAACGTCCCGCCCAGGGCGACGTTCATACAGAGCGGGACGGATGCCTCGGCTTTAGGGGTTGGGATTCTCCTCGTCCTCGCCGTCCTCCGACTGCGCGTCCGCTTCGGCGGTGACCTCGATGGAGACCGGGCGGGATTCGGGTTCGGTCTCGTCGAGATGGGAATCGAGGTTGAACAGCGTGTTCAGTTCGTCCTGCACCCGACCGACCACGTTCCCGACGAGATCGCTCGGGGGGATGGCCATGTACTCGTACGGGTTGTTCCCTGCACCCTCGCTCTGGCGCTTCCGGCGGTCGACCACGCCCTCCTCGTGGAGTGCGGCGAGTGCCTCCCGGACCGTGCTCGGGTACAGACCGGTTCCCTCGGCGACCTCCTCGCTGGTACTCCAGGGCACTTTGCGCAGCTGGACGTAGATGCGGGCACGAGTCTCCGTCTCGAGAACCCAGGACAGGATGTCGACGACCCGGCTATCGAACTCCGAGCGCGCACGGTCGGCCTCCTCCTCGAGTCGTTCGCGCGCACCACCAGCGGGTTCGCTCTCGCCTTCCATCCCCTCCTCGCTGCCCGTGTCTACCGGGATCTCAACGCCCTCGTCGTCGTCCGTGTCGGTGTCTGTGTGATTGTCGTCGGACATGCGTCGTCTTATCGAGGACAAAAGTGACGCGGCTGTTTAAACCATTTGCTCAGAGGACGATCGATTCCCTGAGCGCGCCCGCTCCGCGCTCCTGGAGGATGCGACGTTGGCGCTCGGCGCCACTCTCCCTCTCGAGAACGTCGCCGAGGGCGGAGACTCCCAACCGGTCCATCTCCCGGTCGACCGCCGCTTCGAGACCGATGGTCGACGAACCATCCGCTTCGATGAACGACGCGTCGTGGCCGTTTCGTATCGCTCGCCACTTGTTCTCGTCGAGGATCTCCCGACGGACGTCGGTTCCCGACTCGCCGTCCTCGTACCGTTCCGCCAGGTCGACGACGAGTGCGTGGACGTACTCGACGAAGGCAACGACGTGTTCGTGACGAACCTGCGCGTCGGGGACCCTGACCTCGACGGTGCCGTGCCCGGAATGCGGTCGCACGTCGAACCACAACTCACCCCGGTCCTCGATGCTGCCGTGTTCGAGCATCCGTTTCTCGAACCGGTCGAACGCCGCGTAGCTATCGAACGCGGTGGGCATCCCGGTGTTCGGTAGGCCCTCGAATAGCTTCGCTCGGGCCGACGCGAGCCCGGTATCGAACCCGTTCCAGAACGGGGAGTTCGCAGCGAGTGCGAGGAGCAGCGGCAGGTACCACCGCGTCTCGTTGGCCACCCACATCGCCTTGTCCGGATCGTCGACGCCGACGTGGACGTGCACTCCCGCCGTCGTGTTCCGATGTTGAGGATACTGGATGCGGTCGAGTTGCGAGCGGTAGCGGGGTTTCTCGGCGTGGTCGTGCTCACGCCAGTTCGCGGTGGGGTGAAGCCCCGCCGTAGCGATTCGGTACCCGCTCTCGGCGGCGTACTCCACCAGCCTATCGCGGCAGCGTTCGACCATCTCGGGGGCGCGAGATGGCCCGGTGAGTTTTGGAGTCTGGGTCTCGATGACGAATTTGAACAACTCGTGGTCGATGCTGTCCCGGAGGAGGGCTGGCGGGTCGCGTTCGTACACTAGCTCGTCCGACCCGGGGACCGGGTGCCCGTCCTCGTCCACCACGAAGAACTCCTCTTCCACGCCGACCGTTCCCATCTCAGTGAACGCTGCACGCGAACCCATTTTCATCTACAGGGACGTTCCCGACACCGTAATTAATTGTGCATTGAGCAGCCCGTGCCCTATCTCGGACGGGCGACGACGGCCAGGTGGTCGTCGTGGAACGGTTCTAGCCGCATTGTGGCATCGACGACGTACCGATCGGCGAGGGTATCGAGGACGTCGTCGAAGACCGCACTCGGCTCTCTGGTGACGTCCTCGCTTCTGGCCTTTATCGCGATGACGAGACGGCCGTCGTCGGCGAGAAAGCGGCGGTTCTCGTTCGCGACCCGTGCCTGTCCGCTGGTTGCGACGTCCTGCACGATGACGTCCAGGCCGCTCTCGACGACGTGTGCGTACGTCTCGGGACGACGGGCGTCTTTCAGGAGTGGGAAGAGCCGGTCCCGGGTCCGGGCCACCGCCACCAGGTCCCGCACTGGACGGGGCGCGAACTCCACGGCGTAGGTGGGGCCAGCGAAGTCGGCCACGTGACTCACGGTCGTCCCGTTGGCCGCCCCGAGGTAGAGGACGGAGTCGCCGTCCTGAACCCCCGTTTCCATGTCCTGCTCGAGGATTGCGCCGAGTTTCGATCGATGTGGATCCCAGTGACGCCACCCGTCCGCCGTCGCCTCACCGTACACCGGTTCTCCCCTCGTTGCGAGACCCCTGGCCCCGTCGAACGTTCGTCGCTCGACGCCAGCTGGCAGCGTCATTCGTCCGCCCCCCGGCTCCGGATCCGGGCCATCCGTTCGTCGAGTTCGTCCTGCAACCCGGGACGGCGGTCGCCCGAATAGTGGTCGATGCGGGCCGCGATGGCGAGCTTTCCCGCGAGCGCGCGTGCTGCGGACCCCCGCTGCTCCGGGGTCGTGCCACGCACGTACTCGTGGGTGTAGATGACGCCGTGTTTCGGAGAGGACGCGTGCCCCCTGAGGTGAGCGAACAGGGCGTCCTCGGCGCCCAGGACCTGTACGGTCCCGCTCGGTTTCTTCGCGAGTTGTTCGAGGCCGCCGGCGAGGGCGATCAGTCGTGCCGCGAGGAGCGGCCCGGCGAGCATCGAGAGGTTGGGACAGACCGCCGGGGCCTCTCGGCGGACGAACGCGTCGATCGTCTCGCGCTCGTCCTGGAGGTCGGTGACGCGGTTCGCCAGCGAGACGATACGCACTTCCACCGGATCCGCCGGTTCGCGGTCGGCAACGCTCGCCGCGTACTCGGCCCCCGACGCCGATTCCCCGTAATAGCTGCCCGCCCACTCGGCGAGTCGCTCCGTCAACTCGTTGCTCGTCGCCGCCAGGTCGTCGATCGCCCGGACGGCGTGGATGAGTTGCTGGTCGTCGGCTCGTTCCCGTTCCGCGACCAGCGAGGTGGTCGCCTCGACGGTCGCCTCGTGGAGCCGATCGTAGTAGGCCGACTCGTCCGGAACGAACCCGGCCGCGACAGCCGCCGACGGCCACTCCCGGGGCGACGGCGCCGACCCCTCGCGAATGCTGGCCACGGCGCCGTCGACGTCGTCTGGGTCCAGGTCCTGGAACCAGCCCTGCGATTGCATACCTCCGATTTCCGTGCCTTCGCGTTTAAACCTACGCGTCGAGCGGGGCGACGAAAGACAACGGTTAAACCGCCACAGACGGCAAATGGTAGTAAGGATGAGCAAGACCCAGCAGGCGCGGCGGTGCGTCTCGTGCGGGATCAATATCTCCGGCACGAATGCGGCCACCTTCAAGTGTCCCGAGTGTGGCCAGCAGATCTACCGCTGTGCGAAATGTCGCAAACAGAGCAACCTCTACGAATGCCCGGACTGCGGATTCAGGGGGCCCTGAGATGGGGAAAGTCGCCGCCGTCATCAAGGTGATGCCGGACAGTCCCGAACTGGACCTCGACGAACTCCGCGACCGACTGGAGACCTCCCTGCCCGAGGGAGCGAAGATCAACTCGGTCGACACGGAGGACGTGGCCTTCGGCCTCGTCGCGTTGCTCCCCACCGTCATCGTTCCGGACGATGCCGGCGGCACCGAGGCCGTCGAAGAGGCATTCAGCACCGTCGACGGTGTCGAGTCCGTCTCGGTCGTCGAAGTCGGCCGTATCTGATCCGACCGGGCGGGTACCGGCGGCAATCTTTTTCCCGCGCGAGGTCGCACTCAACAGTATGGCGCACGAGGCGTTCGTCCAATTAGCCTGTCCAGAATGTTCGAAAACGTGGGAGGCGACTCCGAGTGACCTCCCCACGCCGGACGCCAACTACGAGTGTCCGAACTGTCATACAACCCGTCGAACGTCCGAATTTCTCCGAACGAACCGCGACCTGGAGACCCTGAAACAACTCCAGGGGTGAGCGGCGGATCAGGCGCGGGCAGTCACGACGAGCGCGTCCCGCGCCAGCCAATCCATGTGAACGGTCTCGGTCTCGATGGCGGACCAGCCAGCGGTTCGACACCGCTCCGTGAACGCGTCTGGCTCGAGGAAATGCAGCAGCGCGTCGGCCACCCGACGAGCGATCGGATTTCTCGGATACCGTGGCCCGACGACGAACAGTCGCCCACCCGGTCGCGTCACCCGATGGGCTTCTGCCAGCGCCGCGTCCACGTCGGAAACGTAGGGGAGTGAGCCGATGGACATGACCACGTCGAAGGTGTTACGCTGGTACGGGAGACGCACCGCATCCCCGAGCGCCACCGTCGCGTCCTGGAGAAGCGGTTTCTCCGTCGCATATCGCAACTGATGGGGACTCAGGTCGACGCCGTGGACCTCGCGGTCCCCGCCGGCGACCCGTCGCATACTCTCGCCGGTGCCACAGCCCACGTCGAGGATGCGGTCGTCCTCGGCCAGTGGCAGCTTCGAGAAGTACCGCTCGCGGGTCGAGGCGAAGCCGGTGAAGAGGGGGCGAAGCCGATCGTAGAACCGCGCGACGTACCGGTACGTTCGTGCGGCGCGATACTGGTCACCGAAGATCGGATGTGGCATTTCAGACCGACGACCTGGCGCCACAGGCATCGCACTCGAGGATCTCCGCACCGTGTTCCGTCGTCAGCTTCGTGTCGGGGAGACCACATTCGGGGCAGAGAACGTAGGTGTCGACGTAGTCGTCGAGAACGGCCTGGATGCGACGCTCGTTGAACTCACCGGTGAGCCGCGCCCGCCCACGCTCGTCGATCTGGGCACTCGTCCCGAGTTCGTCCTGGAGGAACTTCAGCAGATGCTCCTCCTCGCGGCCGACGGTATCGACGGTGGCCTGGAAGTTCTCGTAGACCGTGACGTGCCCTTCAGGACGGACATCGGGGTCCGGAACGTCGAAACGGACGTCCTCGCCGGCGATTTCCGGTTTATCCTCGAGTGCCCGCTCGAGTTGCTCGTCGTAGTCCATATCATCGGTGTGCAGGTACGCGCCTAAAAGCCTTTCAGCGTCGACCGGACCGGGGGGACCCATCGATGGAGTGCGACGACGCCCGATCCGCCGAATTTGCCCCAAACAAAGTGTGTTAACGGCTCTCAGGATAATACTATAACCCCGCAGTCTCTAGGACAGATTGCAATGAAGAAGCAGGAGCTTATCCATCTTCATGGACTCCTCGCAGAGGTAGGAAATTACTACGAGGAAACGACACCAGCAGAACTCGATCTCGACGAATACGATTCTCTTGGTGTCCGACCGACGTCCATACACAAATCGAAAACTGACCACAAAACCGCTGTTTTTGCGCTGGCTGACGGAATCACTGGTGCCTTCGACGGCGTCGAACGGACCGAGACCGTCACCCCCAGCGCCGACTGATACGTACCCGATACGTCTCGACCGTCACCGATCATCTCCCGTCCAGCGGCCGCCACGCAGGGCCAAGTCGCCACTGCAGTCGTGCTACGCCGATACAACACAGCCGACGAAAACCGTCTGGTCGAGGGTCGGCGATTCGAGGAAGCGCCGGCGAAACCGGCCTGTGATCTCACCCCTCCATCAGTTCGTCGAACTCGGGGAGGACGCCGTCGTCTTCCGTCTCTTCGTCCGCCCCGCCACCGTCCGCCGCCTCGTCGTTTTCTTCTTCGATGACTTCGACCTCCAGGACCTCGAGGGGGATGTTCTCGAGGCGCTGGCCGATCTCCTTGCGAGCGATGCGCGAGGCGTGCTCCTCACGTTCCACGTTGAACACCGTCATCTCGAGTTCGAGGGCGACGAGACTCTCGTCGGCGGCCACGAAGGCGGGCTCGAGTGCTTCGCCGCAGTGGGGACAGTGCCGTTCGCCCATGTTGATCTCCACGTAGTTCAGGTCCGGGTTCAGCATATCGCCCGTCTTGGAGATGGCGATGCGCACCGCCTCGTCCGACGATTCGACGTCGTACACCGGTACCGCCGCCTCGACGACGACCCTACAATCCATGGTTACGTGACACTATTGGCGGCCCCATTAAAAATAGGTTGGCCCCGACCGACACGTTTCTCCCCTCCCCTCCCCAAACCCGTTCGATGGAGACGGGAACGATACCGACCGCGGCGGTGCCGGGCCCCTTCGACCTCCAGGCGACACTGGAGAGCGGACAGACCTTCCTGTGGACGCGCCGGGACGGCCGGATGTACGAGGCGAACGTCCCCGCCGGTGACGCCGCCTGGTACCGGACCGTGATCGACGGGGTCGGTGTCGCACTTCGACAGACGGACGCGGGTCTCGAATGGCGTGCGCCCACCGACCCGAGCGAGGAGCTCCGGGATCGACTGGGGGTGACCGAGGCGATGGCGACGGCGATCGAGGGGCTTCCGGACGACGGGCTCACGCGGACGGCGAAGGCCGCATTTCCAGGCCTCCGCGTCGTGAACGAGCCGTTCTTCCCGACGCTCGTCTCGTTCATCCTCTCGGCCCAGATGCGCGTCGAGCGCATCCATGCGCTCGTCCAGACCCTCTCCGAGCGATACGGGACGGCCCATCGGATCGGCGAGGAGGTCGTTCACGCGTTCCCCGAACCGGCCGACCTGGCGGCCGTCTCCGAGGCCGAACTCCGCGAGTTGGGACTGGGCTACCGGGCGCCCTACGTCACCGCGACGGCAGAGATGGTCGCCGAGGGAGTACTGACGGCGAGCGACATCAGAGGACGTGACTACGAGGACGCCCGGGACACCACGACGGGCTACGTCGGAGTGGGCGAGAAGGTCGCCGACTGCGTATTGTTGTTCTCGCTGGGCTACCCGGACCCGGTTCCACTGGATACCTGGATCCGATCCGCCATCGACGAGCACTACCCCGATGTACGGGGCGACGATTACGCGTCGACCTCGCGAGCCATCCGAGACAGGTTGGGGCCATACCCCGGGGTCGCCCAGACCTACGTGTTCCACTACCTCCGCCACCGCGACGCCATCGAAGCCACCGTCTGAGGCCCGAGGATTTTGTGACTGGACGGCCAACTGACCGCTATGAGCGGCCAGCGAACCAGAGCCCACGTGTACATCACTGGCACCGTCCAGGGGGTCTACTACCGGGCGAACACTCGAGACGAGGCGAGAGCGCGCGGCGTGGCCGGCTGGGTGCAAAACCTCTCAGACGGCCGCGTCGAGGCTGTCTTCGAAGGCGACGAGGACCGCGTCGAAGCGATGGTCGAGTGGTGTTACGAGGGGAGTCCCGCCGCGTCCGTCGACGCGGTGGAAGTCGAATTCGAGTCGCCGGAGCAACTCGACAGCTTCGAGATCCGACGGTGAGCGCGCCACCTTTACGATTGGCCCCCGCGAACGGTCGGGCATGATCACGAGCGACCGGATGGCGGCCGTGGACCGGAACGCCACGGCACTCGGCGTCGCCCAGGAGCAGTTGATGGAGTCGGCCGGCAACGCCGTCGCCCGAACGGTTCGGGAGATGGCAGCACCGGGCGAATCGGTCGCCATCGTCGCCGGACGTGGGAACAACGGTGGCGATGGGTTCGCGACGGCCCGATTTCTCTCCGGGTTCGACGTCGCGGTACACCTGTTGGGCCGACCCACGGGAATCGCGAGCGACGTCTCGCGGGCCAACTGGGACGCCCTCCAGGCGGCCGAGATACCGACGCGGCGAGTGCGCGATTCGACAGCGCTGGACCTCGGGTCGCCGGACGTCGTCGTCGACGCCGTCCTCGGCACCGGCGTTACGGGTGCACCGCGAGAGCCCGAACGGAGCGCCATCGAGGCCGTCAACGAGAGTGGAGCCACCATCGTCTCGATCGACGTGCCCTCGGGCATGGACGCCGACACCGGCGAGGTTCGAGATATCGCCGTCGAAGCCGATCGGGTGGTCACGTTCCACGACCTGAAGCCGGGACTCGAGGGGCGCGAGGGCGTGACCGTCGCCGACATCGGCATCCCCGACGCCGCGGAGCGATTCGTGGGCCCCGGCGACCGATTCGCCCTCGAACGGCCTCGGGACAGTCACAAGGGTGATTTCGGCCGGGTGCTGGTCGTCGGCGGTGGTCCGTACACCGGGGCACCGGCACTGGCCGGACAGGCAGCCCTCCGTGCCGGCGCCGACCTCGCATACGTCACGGCGCCCGAACCAGTGGCCGACGAGATACAGGGCTACAGCGAGGACCTCATCGTCGAACCCATCGTCGGTACTCGACTCGTCCCCCAGCACGTCGACGACCTCCTCGAACGTGCCGAGGGACGGGACGTCGTCGTTCTCGGTCCGGGGCTGGGCGACGCGAGCGACACGGTGCGCGCCGTCGGGGCGTTCCTCGAACGATACGACGGCCGGGCAGTCGTCGACGCGGACGCCCTCTCGGCGGTCCCCGAGGGTGAAACGAACGCCACGCTCGTCTGCACACCCCACCAGGGGGAACTCGCCGAGATGGGAGGGCCGACGGCGGACGACTGGGGGACGCGCGCCGACCTCGTCGAGGAGTACGCCGCCGACCTCGGCCACACGCTCCTCGTGAAGGGGGCGTACGACGTCGTCTCCGACGGCGAGACGACGCGAGTCAACCGCACCGGCAATCCGGGGATGACGGTCGGCGGGACGGGGGACGTACTCGCTGGGGCGACCGCGGCGCTGCTGGCCCAGCTCTCGCCGGTCGAGGCAGCCTCGCTCGGCGCCTTCGCGAACGGGGCCGCGGGCGACGCCGTCGTCGAGGAGACCGGATTCGGCCTGCTCGCCTCCGACCTACTGGCGGAACTCCCACGAGCCCTCTGGGGTGATCGTCGATGAGCGACGACGAGTTGACCCACACGACCGAGAGCGGCGAGGCACAGATGGTCGACGTCGGGGACAAACCCGATACCGCACGCAGAGCGGTCGCTGCCGGGGAGATCCACCTCACCGCCACGACCCTCGATGCCATCCGCAACGACGAGATCGGCAAGGGGAACGTGCTGGCGACCGCCCGCGTCGGCGCGATCCAGGCGGTCAAGCACACGTGGGAGACGGTCCCGATGTGTCATCAGATCCCCATCACGAACGTGGAGACGGACTTCGCCGTCCGCGAGGACCGCGTCACCCTCGAAGTCGCCGTGGAGACGACCGGCAAGACCGGCTGTGAGATGGAGGCACTGCAGGGCGTGACGACCGGACTGGGGGTCGTCTGGGACATGGTCAAGGCGGCAGAGAAGGACGTGGACGGACAGTATCCTGACACGGCGATCGAGAACGTCCGCGTCCTCGAGAAGGAGAAACGAAAGCGAGACTGATCAGGCCCGGGCGATCTCGCTGGCCTTCGAGCGGGACTTCTCGACGATAGCCGGTCGAGCCTCGAAGTCGATGACGACCTCCTCGGACCCGTATTCGACGTCCTCGACGTGTGCGTGGTCGTGGACCCACGAGACCACGCTCATCGTCTCCTCGGTCATCGGCAGGACGAGCCGTTCTCGTTGTCGGTCCGGGAGTTCTTCGTCGATGCGCTCGCGGAGGGCGTCGAGGTTCTGCCCCTCGCTGGCACTGATCGCGACGGGGTCCGGGGCGAGGGCCGCGAGCGCCTCCCGTTTCTCGGCGAGTTCGGCGTCATCGACCTCGTCGATCTTGTTCAGGACGGTGACGATCGGGGCCTCGTTGCGCTCGTAGAGGGTATCGTGGCTCGTCACCAGTTTCTCGCGGATGTCGTCGATGGGTTCCGCGGCGTCGACGACGAGCAGGACCAGGTCGGCATGGTAGACCGAGGAGAGCGTCGACTTGAACGATTCGACGAGCCAGTGCGGGAGGTCGCTGATGAACCCGACGGTGTCCGTCAAGAGCACCTGCCGTCGCTCTAGCTCCAGACGGCGGGTCGTCGTCCCCAGCGTCGTGAACAACTTGTCCGCCTTCTCCGCCGTGGGATCGAGGTCGGGGTGGAGGTCCTCGTTCTCGCCGACCTCGAGGTCGGCCGCCAGTGCCTGCATCAGCGTGGATTTCCCCGCGTTCGTGTACCCCGCGAGGGCGACCAGGTCGAATCCGGACCGGCGCCGCTCCGCCCGTCGTTCGTCCTCGGTCTTCTCGATGCGGTCGAGTTCGTCCCGAATGCGACTGATCCGGGCTTTGATGTCCTGTTCCCGACTCTCGTCGTACTCCCCCAACCCCATGAATCCCGGCCGCTCGTCGCGTTTGGCCAGGCTCACCTTCGCCTCCGCCCGGGGTAGTTCGTAGCGAAGTTCGGCGAGTTCGACCTGCAACTGGGCCTTGCGGGTCTGTGCCCGCTGTCCGAAGATCTCGAGGATGAGGGTGAACCGGTCCAGGAGCTCCACGCCGTCCGGCAATCTCGTCCCCAGGTTGTACGTCTGATAGGGGCCGAGACGATTGTCGAAGACCACGGTCCCCGCGCCGGTTCGGGAGACGACGGTCGCGAGTTCCTCGACTTTCCCCTCGCCGATCTGGAGAGCCGGGTCTGCCGATCGCGTCTGTGTGAGGACGTCCGCCACCTCGTAGCCGGCGGCCTCGGCGAGACCGCATATCTCGGTCGTGTCCGCCGTCCCCTCGTCGACGCGCTTTACCACCACGGCCCGATCCGGGGATAGCTGTGCTCCGGTCACTCGACCGTGGATACGTGACGAGCGCACTTAAGCCTCCGGCGGGCAGAAGAATCTTGGTCACGCACAAGAGAGTGGGTGCTAATGGCTCTCGACGTCAACCTCAGTTCGCTCGGGCTGGAACTCGGCACCGGGGCCGTCATCGGGTTCATCATCGGGTACGCGTTCAAGATGGTGGCGAAGATCGTGGCCGTCATCATCGGCCTGGAACTCGCGCTGTTCAGCTTCCTCGAATCCCGCGGCATCCTCGTCGTCCAGTGGGATCGGCTGTCCGGCGGTCTCATCGAGGCGACCGATGTCGCCACGGCGACGCAGCCACCCTCCTGGATGACGTCGATCATCTCGACGCTCTCCGTCGGTGCCGGGTTCACTGGTGGCTTCCTCGTCGGCTTCAAGAAGGGGTGATCCACCGCTCACCGGCCGTTCGACCGGTCACCGAGTGCTGATTTCGTCCTTGTCCTTGATGATTCGCGTCTCGGCCTGACCGCTCGTGATGTCGTTCACCTTGTCGTAGAAGTCGTTTTGCATCCCCGCGGGGAAGGTCAACACGCCCACCCAGGAGCCGTCTGGTTGCCACTCCTCCCGTTCGAGGTCACCGTACCCCCGTATCTGTGCCTGCGCACTCCCCGCGTAGTCGGCGGGGATCTGTACCGCGACGGTCACCTCGTCGAACCGGATCGGGATGACCGGCCGGAGGGCGTCGAGCGCCTCGTCGACCTGCGTCTCGACGGGTTGCATCGGATCGACGTCGAAGCCGGCCTCCTCGAGGGCCGCCTCGATCCGGTCGGGCGGGTGCGGTGCGTCGTCCATCTGCGGATTGACCGCGTTGCGCGCGATCTTGTTGACGAGCTGTTTGTGCTTCTGTTCTTCCATCTCCCGGCGCTGCTCGGCCGTGATCTGGATCTCGCCGCGGTCGACGACCTCGGGGATGATCTCGAGGGGGTCGGTCGTCCCGAAGACCTCCTCTAGGTCCTCCTCGGCGGGGCGGTCGCCCCGTGATGCGTTTTCGAACACGTCACGAGCCGCGATGACGTCCTCGAGGTCGCCGTCGAACTCGCCGCGTTTCATGGCGAGTGCGGCGTCAGGATCTACCAGTACCTCGAATCGGGCACCGTGTGATTCGAGGCGCGCGGTGACCGCGTCGTCCAGTGAAATCATACCACACGATTGGGTCGCCAACGGATAAAAATGTAGTTGATGCGCTGAGCGCCACAGCGACGAAGCAACGCCCGGACGAATCCGACTCAGTCCTCGTCTTCGGCGAGCAGGTCGTTGTCGAGGAGGTACTCCTCGACCTCGTCGTCGGTCAACTGGATATACTGGCCCGACTCGGCGTCGACGGTCGCCGCGCCGAGTCCCTTCGGTGAGAGGCCCTCCTCGTGGACCGACGCGAGTGCCCGGAGCGCCAGGTCGACGGCCTCGTCGATGGTCTGCTCCTCGTCGTAGTGCTCCTCGAGATACGACTGGATGTCGCCCCGTTCCGACCCGATGGCGATGGCCTTCCACTCGTAGGGCGTGCCACTCGGGTCTGTCTCGAACAGACGGGGTTCGCCGTCTTCCAGGCCACCGATCAACAGCGCCACGCCGAACGGCCTGGCCCCGCCGACCTGGGTGTACTGCTGGATGTGGTCGGTGATGTCCTTCGTCAGTGCCTCGACGCCGATGGGCTCCTCGTACCGCAGACGGTTCACCTGCGCGTCTCGGCGGGCGAAGTCGATCAGCTGGCGAGCGTCGGCGACGTGCCCCGCGCTCGCGACACCGACGTGGTCGTCTGCTTTGTGCAACTTCTCGACGGAGGACTGCTCCATCAGCGGCGAACGGATGCGCTTGTCCACGAGCAACGCGACCCCGTCGGCGGCCCGAACGCCGATGGAGGCCGTCCCGCGCTTGACGGCTTCGCGGGCGTACTCGACCTGATAGAGGCGTCCGTCCGGGGAGAAGATCGTGATGCCGCGATCGTACGCCTGTTGTTTGGCTTGACCTTGCATTGTATCACGTGATATCGATTCGTGTCGCGCCCACGAACGCCCCGTCGATGTCGACGTCCACGCGATCGCCTCGGACGACGGCCCGGCGGGATTCGTTCCTGAACGCGACCGATTCCTGTCCCGTCCCTTCCCTCGGGCCGCCTAAATACTTTTCTTCACCAGCACGGACCGTGCCGCTTACCCCGCGAACGGTCACCCGTATCGGATCGTCGTAGACGCGATCCACACAGGCGAGGGCGGCCCGGGCGAGGGCCACGTTGCCCCGACGCGTCCTGAGGAGGGCGCGGCCGTCGCCCCCGGAGAACGCGAAGTCCACGACCCGCAGGTCGGCCTCGACGCTCCCGACGTCCCCGACGAGGTTCTGGGCGGCGAACCAGAGGCTGCGCTGGAACGCGTCCTCGTCGACGGTGGCGTCCGGCCAGGACTCGAGTTCGACGGCGAGATATCGCCAGCGCTGGCGGAGGTGTTTCGGGAGATGTCTCATCGAACGGTGTTCACCGCGGAGGTACAAGGACGTTTGGAGAGCGCTCGACCCGAACGACGATCAGGACTCACACGGGACGGCGTCGTCGCCGTCGTACTCCGCCCAGAGGTTACAGTAATCGCAGGGGTGGATCTTTCCCTGGACGACGACGCAGGCGCCGAACCCGTCGTCGTTCTGGTCGGGAACGTACAGGCTACAGTTCCCGCAGTACTGATCCCCCGACGGTTCGTGGGCGTATCCGACGCTGTCTTTCGCCTGGTCGGGTTCGTCCGGGCGGGACTGGCCCCCGAGTGACTGGGCGTTGACCTCCGAATCCGGCACCGTGGCATCGTCGGGATGAGGCACTTCGTGGCCAGGACCGTCGTCTCCGCCATCGTCGCCATCGTCGCCATCGCCGCCATCCCCGCCATCACCACCGCACCCTGCGAGTGCCGTCACCGCGGCCACACCCGCGTATTTGAGATACGTTCGTCTGTCGGAAAGGGGCCTGTCTGAGGACATGTAAACTCACATACAGTCGGCCGCACAATAAGTGTTTGTGGCTAGTGGGGTCGGTTCACTCCGAGGCCGTTTCACCGCTCGTGTCGTCCCCGACGAACGCCTTCGCCGACGTACTCCTCGGACAGTCGTTCCCGATTGGTTGTGGCGATGTCCTCCCACGCAGCGAGACCCGACCGGATCTGGTCCTCGTCGAATCCCAGCTGCGCCCCGAGCGCCAGTAGTTCCCGAGGGCCGCGGACCTGGAGGTGCGTCTTCGGGTCGGCACTCACCACGAATGGGGCATCGAAGTGTTCGAGCAGTTCTCTGAGTTTGCGCAGCCCGCGGAGCGCCTGCACCCGCGGCCCGCCGGACGTTCGGAGAACTGGGCCCAGATTTACCTCGATGTGGACGTCGTTCCGTGCTGCCGCCTTCACAATGACGTGGTTGACGTCGCCGTCGCCCCGCAGCGGGTCGCGCAGGACGTCGACGGCCGGTGTCTCGACGGCATATCGGTTCATCGTCGGCGTGCCGCCCCGGAGCATGAGGACCGTCGTCTTCCGGCGCCGGTCCGCGATTACACCACTGGCGACGCCTTTCTCGGTCGTCGTCACCTCGATTCCATCGACGACGTCGATATCGTAGGCCGCCCGGATACGGTCAGCGTCGAACGGCGCCGGGTCGTCGTATCGACCGGCGACGACGACCCCATCGAACCCTGCGTCTGCGGCCGTCGCCGCGAACCGGGCAGTGGTGGTTCGTCCCTCGGCCTCGACGAGGACCGCCTCGTACATGCTGTTCCGTTCCATCGACGGGAAGAAAAACCGTCCGGTGCCCTCGCCGGGTCAGAGCGCCTCGCGGACGTTCTCGAGTGCGGCATCGCGGGTGGCCGGATACGCCTCGACCTTCCCACGGAGCGCGATGCCCGCTCCCAGGGCGAGCTCGCCCTGCGCTGCGGCCTGCTTGTCGAGGTGGACGAACAGGGAGTTGTTATCGTCGAGACGGTCGTCGAGTTCCGCGCTGACCTCGTCCAGGACGCCGGCCTCGCCCAACGCATCGAGTACGTCGCGTATCTCGTCCGCGCGCTCGACCCGGGCCGAGAGGACCACTATCGTGTCCCCGTGGTGGCCCTCCGATTCCATCCGCTCGATCGGGACGTCCTCGGGAAGGAGGGTCCGCAGGGCGGACTCGACGCGGTCCTCCGACTCCGTTCCGTAACAGAAGGTGCGGAGGTCGAGGTAGTGAAAGGGAACGCTCATTGACGCCAGATACGCGGGGGGTTCTGAAAAGTCGTGCCGTCTATTCCTCGTCGTCTTCCGCGTCGTCTTCGGGGGCCAGTTCGACGTTATCCTCGGGGACGCCCTGTTCCTGGCCGTCCTCGAACTCGATGGTGTAGTTCGCGTCGCCGAACATCGTCTCGACCACCTGGGTCACCGTCCCGACCTGTCCGTCGTACTCGCTGTGTTTGTCGGAGAGAACGACGCGGTCGTCTTCTTCGAAGCTCATACCCCCGAATACTCGGTGGGTCGGTGAAAAACGAACCGGTCTGCCCTGGTGCAGAC
>JBNJDE010000045.1:0-16359 GCA_051744605.1 Halobacteriota archaeon | reverse complement strand
AGTTCGCGAGGACGCCGTGGAGCATAGCTCCACGAGCCCTCACTCACGAGTTCGCGAGGACGCCGTGATCGCGGAGAATCGTCTGGAGTTCGTCCATCGTCGAGACGGAGACGTCGCAGTGCGGGCGGACCGCGCTCTTGGGCTGGAACCCGATGGAGAGGCCCGCGACGTCGAGCATCGGGAGGTCGTTCGCGCCGTCGCCGACGGCGACCGTCTCCTCGAGCGGAATGGCCAAATCGTCGGCGAGGTCCGACAGGGCGTCGTCTTTCGTCCCCTCGATGAGCGGGCCGGTCACCTCGCCGGTGAGCGCACCGTCCTCCGTGGGCAGGTCGTTGGCGACGAGGTGGTCGACCGAGACGTCCTCGCGGTCGAGGGCGGCCTGGACACCGTCCGTGAACCCGCCGGTGAGGATGGCGGTCGTATGCCCCGCGTCCTCGATGGCGTGGATGACGTCCGCCGCGCCGGGGCGTAACTCGACCTCCCCGAAGGCTTCGGTGGCCTTCGATTCGGGAAGTCCCTCGAGCAGCGACGCTCGATTCCGAAGACTCTCGGCGTAGCTGATCTCGTCGTTCATCGCGCGGGAGGTGATGTCTTCCATCTCCTCGGCGACGCCCCGTCTGGCACCCAGCAGAACGGTCATCTCGGAGTCCGAAAGCGTTCCATCGAAGTCGAAAGCGACGAGCATGTGTTCCGCTTGGACGCCCCCGACTTCAAGGGTGGCGATGCGTCCACGATCGTCGCGGCTCAGGCCGGTTCGTCGCCACGGATTATCCACACATATGGATATCACCTGGTATGGGAATCTCTGACAATACATGCACGTGCAAAAAGGGTTATGTCCGTGGACTGGTTCCCCTCGAACATGAAGGTACTCGTCACCGATCCCATCGCCGATGCGGGTCTCGAACGGCTCCGCGAGGCGGGCCACGAAGTAGAGACCGCCTACGACGTCAGCGGCGACGAACTGCTCGACGCAATCAGCGACGCGCACGGGCTCATCGTCCGCTCCGGCACCGAGGTCACCAAGGAAGTCTTCGATGCCGCCGAGGAGCTGGTCATCGTCGGCCGGGCCGGTATCGGCGTCGACAACATCGACATCGATGCCGCCACCGACCACGGCGTCATCGTGGCCAACGCCCCCGAGGGCAACGTCCGCGCGGCCGCCGAACACACCGTCGCGATGGCCTTCGCGACGGCCCGCTCCATCCCGCAGGCACACGCCCGCCTCCGGGCCGGCGAGTGGGCGAAGGGCGACTACCTCGGCACCGAGGTCAACGGCAAGACGCTGGGCGTGGTCGGTCTCGGTCGGGTCGGCCAGCAGGTCGCCAAACGACTCGGGCCGCTCGGGATGGACATCGTGGCCTTCGACCCGTACATCGGCGAGGACCGGGCCGAGCAACTCGGCGCGGAACTCGTCGACCTGGACACCTGTCTCGACCGCGCGGACTTCCTGACCGTGCACGTCCCGCTCACCGACGAGACGGAGGGCCTCATCGGCGAGGAGGAACTCGCCCAGTTAGAGGGCGGCTACGTCGTCAACACCTCGCGCGGTGGCGTGGTCGACGAAGACGCACTCGCCGACGCCGTCGAGGACGGCGTCCTCGCGGGCGCGGCACTGGACGTCTTCACACAGGAACCCGTCTCGCCGGACAACCCGGTCCTCGACGTCGACGACATCATCGTGACGCCGCACCTCGGGGCCTCGACGGAGGCGGCCCAGGAGAACGTCGCCACCTCGACGGCCGACCAGGTGGTCGCCGCCTTCGACGACGAACCGGTCATCAACGCGCTCAACGCGCCGTCGGTCGACGAGAGCGCCTTCCCCCGCATCCGGCCGTACATCGGCCTGGCGGAGACCGCCGGCAAGGTCGCCGCGAACCTCTTCGAGGGTCGCATCGGCACCATCGAGGTCACCTACGGGGGCGACATCGCCGAAGAGGACGTCGAACTGATCACCGCCTCCGCCCAGAAGGGCGTCTTCGAACCGCTCGAGTGGCAGGTCAACGCGGTCAACGCGCCGCAGGTGGCCAAAGAGCGCGGCATCGAAGTCTCCGAGACCAAATCGCGCCAGGCACAGGACTTCCAGAGTTTCGTCTCGGTCACCGTGACCGACGGCGAGGAGTCGCTCACGGTCAGCGGCACCCTCTTCGCCGGCGAGGACCCACGGCTCATCTCCATCGACGGCTACCGGGTCGACGCGGTGCCGCACGGCCACATGCTCGTGGCCCGAAACCGGGACGAACCGGGCGTCATCGGCTTCATCGGGTCGACGCTGGGCGAGTACGACGTCAACATCGCGGGGATGTTCAACGGCCGTGAGACCATCGGCGGGGAGGCGCTGACGGTCTACAACCTCGACGACCCCGTTCCCGACGACCTGGTCGCCGACCTCCTGGCCGACGACCGTCTCACCGACGTCTCCTACATCGAGCTCAACGGCACCGAGTGACGCGGTAGTTTTGTAACTCGCCGGACCAATCTTCGGGGTGATGTCGCCCCGCGCCGCTCGCTGGATCCGGTTTCTCGTGGTCTACGTCTCCCTCTTCTTGCTCCTCGGCGGGGCGGCGACGTTCGTCGGGTTCGCCGATCACGATCACCACTACGTCTACCAGGAGAGCACCGACGAGCCACCGGACCGGTGCTGTGTCACGACCGACGACGACCTCACGCCCGCCCAGCAGGCGATGGTCGACCGGGCCATCGCTGGCGAGCAGACGCGATTCGTCTTCGAGCGTGCCGACCCCGTCCCCGACGAGATCGTCAGAAAAGACGACACCTACCACGTCTTCGCCTACTACACGACCTTCGACTGGTCGGACCGCCGAACCCACGGCCCCGTCCTCGTCTCGCTCGTCGGGCTACTCGCTATCTACGGGGCATTCCGCTGGGAACACCGCTACCATCCGTATCGGTGAGCGGTGCTACAGGACCTCGAGGACGCCCTCGACGTCGTTCGGCACCGGCGTCGGTTCGCCACCGGCGGCCGCGGCGGCGTCGGGGTCCTTCAGGAGGTGGCCCGTGGTGAGACAGACGACCCGCTCGTCGTCTTCGATCACGCCCTCCTCGCGGAGTTTCCGCAGGCCAGCCACGGAGGCGGCGCTCGCGGGTTCGACACCGATGCCGTCCTCGGCGAGGGCGCGCTGGGCGTCGGTGATCTCGTCGTCGGAGACCGCGACTGCCGTACCGCCGGTCTCCCGGATGGCCGGGAGCGCCTTCGGGGCGTTGACGGGCTTGCCGATGCGGATGGCGGTCGCCCTCGTCTCGACCTCGTCCCAGCCCCGCACCTCGTCGTAGTCGTTCTCGATGGCCTCGACCATGGGTGCGGCACCCGCTGCCTGGACACCGGTGAGCATCGGGACCTCGTCTTCGTCCATCGCACCGGCCGCCACCAGTTCGCGGAACGCCTTGTGGAGGGCCGCCGTATTGCCGGCGTTCCCGACCGGGAGGACGATGCGGTCGGGCCACTCGCCCGTCGCCGCCTTCGACTGCTCTAACATCTCCAGGCCGATGGTCTTCTGGCCCTCGAGGCGGAACGGGTTGAGGGAGTTCAGGAGGTACGCCTCGCCCATCTCGGCCAGTTCGGAGACGATGTCGAGGCAGTCGTCGAAGTTACCGTCGACCTCCAGGATCGTCGCCCCGTGGAGTCCAGCCTGGGCGAGTTTGCCCGCGGCGACCTTGCCGGCGGGGAGGAGGACCAGCGTCTCCATGTTCGCCCGGGCGCCGTAGGCGGCGAGGGCCGCGCTCGTGTTCCCCGTGCTCGCACAGACGAGCCGACCGACGCCGAGGCGCTCGGCGACTCGCACGCCGACGGTCATGCCGCGGTCCTTGAAACTCCCCGTCGGGTTCATCCCCTCGTGTTTCACGCGGAGGTCCGCGACGCCGACCTCCTCGGCGATGGACGGCACCTCGTGCAGCGGGGTGTTGCCCTCGTCGATGCTCACGCTCCCCGAGACGGGGAGGGCGTCGGCGTAGCGCCAGACCCCCTCGCCCGCGAAGTCGTCGAAGGTTGCATAGTCGGCGTAGCGAGCCTCGAGCAGGCCGCCGCAGGCGTCGCACTCGTAGATGACGTCGTCGAAGGGGGCGTAGGTCTCGCCGCACTCGATACAGGAGAGCCAGACGCCGTCCTCGGCGACGTCGGGTACGTGCTCCGTGTCCAGGGTGAGGTCTACCATTGGCCGCACTTCGGAGGCCGAGACAAAAAAGGGGTCGGACCTGGCAACCGGCGGCCGTGGCGCTACTCGGCCAGGGTTGCGGCGGCGTGGGTCAACACCGCGACCGATCGGTCGAATTCGGCCAGTTCGAGGCGCTCGTCCGGCGCGTGATCGAGCGAGGAGTCGCCCGGGCCGTAGGTCGCCATGGGAACGTCCCAGGCGTCGGCGTAGAGGTTCATGTCGCTCGTCCCGGTCTTGCGCAGGTGTGTCGGTTCGCCGTCTGCCGCCCGGATGCCCGCCCTGAGGGCCCGGGCGACGGCGTTCCTGGGGCTGCGCATGACCGGTGGGATGGGTTCGTCCCACGCGACGACACCGGAATCGGTCACACCCTCGACCGCCGATTCCACGTCGCTCCCCGTCGTTCCCGGGGGCATCCGAAACTGGGCGTCCACCAGCGCTTCGGTCGCGAGACCGTCCTCGGTCACGCCGCCCTCGATGCCAACGGGTTTCGCGGTCGCGCGCTCGAACGCCGTGGCGTCCCGAGCGGTTTCGTCGCCGACGGCCGCCTCGACCCGATCCCACCAGTCCATCGCCCGCTCGATGGCGTTTCGGTCGTCGAGCGCGGTGTGGGCCGATGGGGATTCCACGTGGTAGGTGCCGGCGTGGTAGCCGCGATAGCCGAGGACGATGCCCGACCAGCCACTCGGCTCGCCGTTGACCACGGCGTCGGGTGCCTCCCGAGTCTCGACGAGGTGGCGCGCCCCTCGCGAGGTGGTCTCCTCCTCGACGACCCCGGCGAAGCTCACCCCGGTTTCGACTGCGGCGACCGCCATCGCCGCCAGCGGCCCCGTCGCGTCGACCGACCCGCGCCCCCAGAGGGAGCCGTCCTCCTCGCGGACGGGTATCTCGCCGGGGACGGTGTCGATATGGGAGGTTAACAGCACGCTATCGTCGGCTGGCGCGCGGACGTTCCCGACCTCGTCGACCCAGGCCTCCCGGCCCGCTGTCTCGAAGGCCTCGACGAGGATCCGTGCCGCCGGGCCTTCTCCACCCGAAACAGAGGGGGTCGAGACGAGGTCCGTGAGGAGGGTCCGCGCGTCGTCCATCAACCCAGCACCTCGGCGAGCGCATCGACCGTCTCGTCGGCGTGTGACTCGTCCACCACGAGTGGTGGGAGGAGGCGGACGACCGTCCGGCCGGCTGGCAGCGCCAGGATCTGGTGGTCCAGCGCGAGGTGTTTGAGGTGCCGGTTCGCCCCCCGCTTCACCTCGATACCGACGAGCAGCCCCTCGCCCCGGACGTCGCGGGGTTCGTCGAGGGCCGCCAGTCTCGACTGCAGGTAGCCGCCGACCGAGGCGGCGTTCTCGACGAGCGATTCGGCCTCGATGACGTCGAGGGTCGCCCCTGCGGCGGCGGCCACGATCGGACTCCCGCTGAACGTCGACCCGTGATTGCCGGGGTCGTCGGCGATCCAGTCGGCGACGACGGTGGCGCCGACGGGCAGACCGCTTCCGAGCCCCTTGGCGACGGTGAGCGCGTCGGGGACGACGCCGGCCGTCTCGTGGGCCCACATCGTACCGGTCCGGCCGAGACCCGTCTGGATCTCGTCGAAGAGCAGTGCCGCGCCCGTCTCCGCGGTCACCTCGCGGGCCGTCTGCAGGTACTCGGCCGAGGCCGGGCGGATCCCGCCCTCGCCCTGGATGGGTTCGAGGATGACGGCCGCCGTCTCCTCGTCGACCGCCGCGGCCAGCGCATCGGGGTCGTCGTAGGGCACGTGGACGAAATCGCCGGCGAGGGGTTCGAAGCCCTGCTTGTACTTCCCCTTCCACGTGGCCGCGAGCGACCCCATCGTCCGCCCGTGGAACGCCCGGTTTGCGGCGACGATCTTCGACCGGCCGGTCGCGTGGCGGGCGAACTTGAGGGCAGCCTCGTTCGCCTCGGTCCCCGAGTTCGCCAGCCAGACGTCCTCGAGGTCGCCCGGCGCGATGGCGGCCAGTTTCTCGCGGAGCGCCTGGCGGACCGCAACGGGATAGGACCCCTGGACGAACAGCAACTCCTCGGCCTGCTCCTGGACGGCGGCGACGACGTCGGGATGACTGTGGCCGACGCTCGCGACCGCGTAACTCGCGCCCATGTCGAGGTACTCGGTCCCGTCGGTGGCGGTCAGGTACGGGCCAGACCCCGATTCGATCGCGATGGGTTTCTGGGAGAAGACGAAGCCGCTCATGCTATCGCGTCCGGGGTGAATCGGGTGCCGTCGCCGTCGAGCGCCGAGACGATCGGCGTCGCCTTCGTGGCGTCGGCGACGACGACCTCGCTGGCGCCGCCGGAGAGCGCCTCGGTCGCCGCGAGGACCTTCTTCGTCATGAAACCCTCCGCGGCCGCCTTCGTCGCGTCGAGGGCGGCCGGGGAGTCGACCGCCTCGATGCGCGTCGCCGGGTCCGCGGGGTCCTCGTAGACGCCGGCGACGTCGGTCAGGACGACCAGCGAGGCGTCCATCTCGGCGGCGACGGCCGCTGCGGCGCGGTCGGCGTCGGTGTTGACCGCGACCCCGTCCTCGGCGAGCATCGGGACGCTCACGACGGGGGTGTAGCCCGCATCGAGCAGCGTCTCGAGCAGGTGGCCGTTCACGTCGGTGATCGTCCCCGAGTGATCGCCCCGCTTGATCTTCGTCTTCCCGTTCTCGCGGACCTTGACGGCCGATTTGCGGGTGCCGGTGAGGAGGCCGCCGTCGACGCCGTTGAGTCCGACGGCCGCGACGTCGGCGTTCTGGAGGTCGGTGACGAGGTCGGTGTTGACCTTGCCCATCGCCATCGAGAAGACGTCCATCGTCTCCGCGTCGGTGAAGCGGCCGACGACGCCCCCGGGCGTCTCGACGTACTCGGGGTCGGTTCCCATCGCCTCCAGGGCGTCGTCGACGGCGGTCGACCCACCGTGAACGACGATCACGTCCTCGCCCGCGTCGGTGAGGGTCGCGACGTCGTCGATGGCGCCCTGGGGGTCCACCGCCCTCGCGCCGCCGATCTTCACGACGATCATGGCGTCCCCACCGGGTGGAGTCCCTGGAAGTCGAGGCCGGCGGTCTCCTCGAAGCCGAGGGCGACGTTGGCCGCGTGGACCGCCTGGCCGGCAGAGCCCTTCATCATGTTGTCGATGGCGCTGAAGACGACGAGCCTGCCGTTGGCCTCGTCGACCTCGAAACCGACCTCGGCGTGGTTCGTTCCCGCGACCGCCTTGGGTTCGGGGTAGCGATAGACGCCACTCCCGCCTGCGACGAGGCGAACGAACGGTTCGTCCTCGTAGGCCTCGCGGAACGCGCCCCAGAGGTCCGCCTTCGAGGGGACCTCGTCGAGGAGCACGTGACTCGTCGCCGCGGCGCCGCGGACCATGTCCACGGCGTGGGCGGTGAAGGAGACCGACAGGTCGAGTTCCTGTTCGATCTCCGCCTCGTGGCGGTGGCCGGTCGGGGCGTACGGCCGGACGACGCCGGACCGCTCGGGGTGGGAGGCCGCCGCGCCGCCGCCGGCCCCGCCCTCCGAGGAACCGACCTTGACGTCGACGACAACGGTCGCGTCCTCGAGCAGGCCCGCGTCGGCGAGCGGACCGAGGCCGAGGATGGTCGCCGTGGCGTTACACCCGCCACTGGCGATGAGCTCGGCGCCCGGGAGCTCCTCGCGGTGGCGCTCCGGAAGCGCGTAGACCGCGTCCTCGAGGTGCTCGGGGGCCGAGTGGCCGTCGTACCAGTCGTCGTACTGCCCGGCCGTCTCGAGGCGGAAGTCCGCGCTTAGGTCGACGACGGTGTCGGCGAGGGCACGGAACTCCGCGACGTGCTCCATCGAGACCCCGTGTGGCGTCGCCGCGAAGAGGACGTCCACGTCCTCCAGGTCGTCGGGGTGGGCGAAGCGGACGTCGAGGCCGCGGAGGTTCGGGTGGACGCTACCGACGGTGCGATTTGCGTACTCGCGACTGGTCGCCTGGGCCACCGCGAACTGCGGGTGCCCGGCCAGCAGACGGAGCAACTCGCCCCCGGTGAATCCACTCCCGCCGACGACGGTGGCGGTGACCGTCTCGGCGGTGTCCGCGGCGGCCGTGGTGGTCTCGCCCGTGGCCATCAGGCGGTCACCTCGCCGGCGTGTGGCTCGGCCCACTGGGCGGCCTTGCCCTCGAGCCAGTCGACGACCGCTGCGGGGACGTCGACGGAGACGGCGTCGGTCAGCGCCTTGAACTCGACCGTGTGGTTGACCTCGTGGACGGTGTAGCCGTCGTCGGTCTCCATGATGTCGACGCCGAGCATGCCGCCGCCGACCGCCGCACTCGCCGCTTTGACCAGGTCGGCGATCTCCGGCGTGATCTCGAGTTCCGCGGTCTCGGCCCCCTTGGCGGCGTTCGTGAGCCAGTGATCCGAGGAGCGCACCATTCCCGCGATGGGCTGACCGTCGAGGGCGAGCACGCGGAAGTCCCGGCCGGGCTTGTCCACGAACTCCTGGACGTAGAACACCTTGTGCTCGTAGTGGCCGAGCGTCGCCTTGTGCTCGAGGATGGCCTCGGCGGCGTGTTCGTCCTCGATGCGGGCCATCAGGCGACCCCACGACCCGACGACGGGCTTGAGCACGACGGGGTAGCCGAAGGATTCGATGGCTTCCATCGCGCTGTCGACGGTGTAGGCGACTTTCGTCTCGGGGGTGGGAACGTCGGCGTTCGCGAGCGCGAGCGTGGTCTGGACCTTGTCGGCACAGACGCGGGCCGTCTCCGCGTCGTTCACCACGGGGACGTCGTAGGCGTCCAGGAAACTCGTGGTGTACAGCGAGCGGCTCGTCGCGAGGGTGCGGTCCAGGACGACGTCCATCGCGTCGAAGTCGACGCTCGCGTCCTGCAGACCGAACTGCTCCTTCCGGACGTCCACCTTGTGCACCTCGTGGCCGCGCTCGCGTAGCTCGTTGAGGAGGAGCTTCTCGTCCTGGCGGATCCGGGAGTAGAGGAGGCCGACGTCCACGGTCACTCCCCCCAGTCCTCGTCGAGCTCCGGGGCTCGCTCGAGGACCGGCGGGCTCACGTCGGTGACCTCCAGTTCGGTACCGCAGGTCGCACAGTCGACGATCTCTCCGACTTCCAGGTCGTCGTGCAGGGCCACGTCGGCCCCACACTCGGGACACGTTGTCATTGCAATCGTGAGTATCGGACGTATCCACTTAAGGATATCGATATTACCAGCTAATTTACAAGAACCAGACTACCGTCTAACGACGTTTCAGCGGCATTGTCTGCGTTTTCGCAATCCGTCAATCCATGACGGCATTATGATGTTTGCCCCGGAACGGGGCGGTTCTCGTCGCGGTCGTCGCGGCGGTCGCGACTGGGTTGCGAGGGGTCGTCGTCGCGGCGGTCGAAGACGGCCCACGACGGATGGTCGTCGCGGTCGGTTTCGCACGAACCCTCGCGATCGACCCGGCCGGGCCTGCACGCGTCGCGGTCGTCGCTCACACATAGCTCTCGACGACCTCCTGGAGGTGTTCGTTCGCGTCATCGAGGGCCGTCTGGCGCGTCTGGATCGCGTCGCGATGGACCGCGACGGTCGACGTCAGGTCGTCGAGGGTCGCCGCCACCGCGTTCGGCGCGGGGCCGCCACGCGAATCGCGGGACGCCACGCTCTCGGTCGGGTCGAGTGCCGACTCGACGGCTTCGGCAGCGGCGAACTCGGCGAGGGCAGAGCCGGTGACCTCGCGGGTGGCTTCCTCGACGTCGACGAGGCCCGGTTCACCGTCCTCGCGTGCCGCGCCGGCCTCGGCGGCGTGGGCGACGATCTCGTGAGCGGTCCTGAACGGCAGGCCACCCATCGCCAGCAGGTCGGCGACGCCGGTCGCCGTCGAGAACCCCTCGCCGGCGGCGGCTTCGAGCGGTCCGGCGGGCCACGCGGCGGTCGCGACCGCTCCACCCGCGACCTCGGTCGCCGCGGTCACGGCGTCGACGGCGTCCCAGGCGTAGCCGGTCGCGTTCTGCAGGTCGCGGTTGTACGAGCGGGGGAGCCCCTTCAGCGTGGTCACCAACCCGTCGAGGGCCGCGCTCGCGTCGCCCGCGGTCGAGCGGACGAGTTCCAGCGTATCCGGGTTCTTCTTCTGGGGCATGATCGAGGACGTGGAGGCGTAATCGTCGTCCAGTTCGACGAGCCCCCTGTTGGCGAGGACGATCAGGTCCTCGGACAGTCCGGAGAGGGTCGTCGCCAACCCTGACAGCGCGGCGACCGACTCCACGAGGAAGTCGCGGGCGGAGACGGCGTCCATCGAGTTCTCGACGAGGCCGTCGAAGCCCAGCAGGTCGGCCGTCCGTTTCCGGTCGACGTCGAACGGCGTCCCCGCGAACGCCGCCGCACCAAGTGGGGACTGGTTGGTCCGATCGTAGGCGTCGAGAAGACGGGCCGTGTCGCGCTCGGCCGCCTGCGCGTACGACGAGAGCCAGTGGCCGACCGTCGTGGGCTGTGCCGGCTGGAGGTGCGTGTAGCCCGGCATCACGGTCTCGGTGTGCGCGGCCGCGACTTCGGCCAGTTGCTCGCGGAACCCGACCGCGACCGCGATGGCCTCGAGCAGGTCCTCGCGGAGCCGATAGCGGATGCACGTCGCGACCTCGTCGTTGCGCGAGCGCGCGGTGTGCATCTTGCCGCCGACCGCGCCGACCGCGTCGATGACGGCGGTCTCGATGGCCTCGTGGACGTCTTCCCCTTCGGGGAGGGCCGCGAAACCCGCTTGCTCGACGTCGTCGAGGGCACCGAAGATGGCCGCAGCCTCGTCGTCCGCGACGACGTCCCGTTCGGCGAGCATGGCGACGTGGGCGCGGTCGACCGCGAGGTCGGCCGCGAAGATGCGCTCGTCCGCGTCCATCGAGGAGAGGAACTCGCGAGCGGGGCCGCCGCTGAAGCGGTCGCGGCGGACCACCGAGTCGGTTCCGTCGTCGCCCTCGCTCATCCGTTATTCCTCGTCGGCGCCGCCGTCGGCGGTCAGTTCGTGGGTCGGCTTCGTGGTCTCGGTCTCCGCTTTCGCGGCGTTGGCGAGGCGGCCCTGGAAGCCGTGGTATTTCGCGACGCCGGTCGCGTCGTCCTGGGTGATGTCGCCCAGGACGCCGGCGGTGTCGAAGGAGGCGGCCGATTCGGAGTAGACCGAGTAGTCGCTCTCGCGGGCGACCGGGCGGGCCTGGCCGCCCTCGAACTTCACGGTCACCGTCCCGGTCACGGCGGTCTGGGTCTCGGCGATGAAGCCGTCGAGGGCGCTCACGAGCGGGACGGAGAGTAGTCCCTCGTAGGCCTTCTCGGCCCACTCCTGGTCGACGTAGTTCTTGAACTGGCGCTCGTCTTTGGTCAGCACCAGCCCCTCGAGGGCCTCGTGCGCGGCGAGGAGCGTGGTGGCCGCCGGGTGCTCGTAGTTCTCGCGGACCTTCAGCCCGAGCATGCGGTCTTCCATGAGGTCCGTGCGACCGACGCCGTACTGGCCGGCGAGGTCGTTGAGGGACTCGATGAGTTCGACCGGGGCCAACTCCGTTCCGTCGACGGCGACCGGCACGCCCGCCTCGAACGTGATTTCGACCGTCTCCGTCTCGGCCGTGGGGGCGACCGTCCAGTCGTAGATGTCCTCGGTCGGGACGTGTGCCGGGTCCTCGAGGTCACCGCCCTCCACGGAGCGACTCCAGAGGTTCGAGTCGATGGACCACTCGCCGTCGTTCCCGGCGTCGACTGGCAGTCCCTTCTCTTCGGCGTATTCGATCTCCCACTCGCGCGTGAGCCCGAGTTCGCGAATTGGGGCGATGACGTCGAGGGCCGATTCACGCCAGACCGCCTCGAAGCGGAGCTGGTCGTTGCCCTTCCCGGTGGCGCCGTGGGCGACGGCGGTCGCGCCGTGTTCCTCGGCGACGTCGAGGATCTTCTGGGCGATGACCGGGCGTGCGAGGGCGGTGCCGAGGGGATAGCCCTGGTAGGTTGCGTTCGCCTGGACCGCGTCGAAGCAGACCGCGGCGAACTCCTCGGTGGCGTCGACGACGTAGTGCTCGAGGTCGAGCGCTTCGGCGGTCTCGGTCGCCTCGTCGAACTCGGCTTTG
Source organism: Halobacteriota archaeon (assembly GCA_051744605.1). Classification (GTDB taxonomy): domain Archaea; phylum Halobacteriota; class Halobacteria; order Halobacteriales; family Halobacteriaceae; genus Halanaeroarchaeum. The sequence continues at coordinate 4,130 of JBNJDE010000045.1, read as the reverse complement.
GGTTGGCCGACGTCGACGGTGACGCCGATGACGTCGTCGTAGCCGTATTCTTCTTTCAGCAGCGGTACGCTGACCGTGGTGTCGAGCCCGCCCGAGAAGGCGAGTGCGACGGTTTTCTGTGACATTGTGGTGTGGTCGGTGGGGGTGTAATCGAGAGGCGGTGCCGCGACGAGTTGCGACGAGCGACGAGTCCGGTCGATGGAGGAATGGTATGGGGTCTAGAAGGACCCCGGTCGTCGTCGGACCGCGAGAATGGAGACGGACTCCTGGCTAGCGGCGGGCGAACCCACGGCGCTGGCCGGAGCGTGCATCGGTATAGGGTCGTTATTCGGTCCCGTATATTAACGCTTCGCTCGCGAGCAACGCTCGCCGTTCCACAGGCTTATTGTCACGGTAGTCCTACGCACGGCCGATGAATCGCCCATCCCTCGACGGATCGACCCTCTTGCGGGTCGCCCTCCTCCTGCTCGTCGTCATTCTCGTGCTGTGGGCCGTCCAACTGGCCCTCCAGTTGACGTTCTGGTTCGTCTTCGAGGTCCTTCCCATCCTCCTCGCGGTCGCCGTCGTGGGGCTGGTCGTCCTCTGGCTGTTGGACCGGCTCTGAGTCGGCCATCGCCGAGCGGGTCGAGCGTCAACCACAAATCGCCCCACGCCGAACACCGACCGTGTACAGTCTGAACGTCCCGCTGCCGCCCGCGGTCCACGAGGCCGTCGATTCGCTGCGGCCGGCGCTCGTGGGCTTCGACCGGATTCGGGACGGACGCACGCGGACGCTGGTCGTCAAACGACTCGACGCCGACGACCGCCGGGAGTACCTCGGCGCCGAGCGACGGGCCAGAGCGGCGCTCAGCGGCGCTCCCCCATTCGAGGCCCGCATCACTACGGTCGGTGTCTTCGAGGATCCGCCGCACGGCCGCGGTCCGGTCGCCTACCTCGGTGTTGAAAGCCCGGGTCTCCGCTCGCTCCACGAGCGACTGGCCGACGCGCTCGGTGCGCTCCCCGCCCTCGAGGGCGACGACTACACGCCGCACGTCACGCTCGCACGCGGCGGCGACGACAGGGCCATCGAAAGACTCCGGAACGCGCCGCTGGAGACGGTCTCCTGGACGGTCGACGAACTCGAATTCTACGACGCGCGCCACGACGAACGCATCGAATCCGTCCCGCTGCCGGCCTAGGGCGCCGGCGGGTCGCCGTCGTACGCCCCCAGATCCTGGAAGAAGTTGCGCATCGCGAACTTGAGTTTCTGCGGCTGGAGGTCGATGAGTTCGGCGCGCTCCTCCGGCGGGAACGTCTCGTTGACGCTGTACTCGCCCATCTCGGTCCGACTGCGGGCGGTGTAGCGGCGGTCGAGCAGCGCCCGGACCCCGAAGTCGTCGGGCGAGCGCAACACCCGGCCGAGGGCCTGGCGGGTCTTCCTGACGGTCGGAATCTCGACCGCGTAGCGCCAGCCAGCGTCCTCGGCGCGGTCGCCGAAGGCCTCCGCGTAGGCGGTCTGGACGGCCTCGGCCCGTTCGTCGAGGTGCGGGTACGGCACGCCGACGACCGCGACGGTGCGAGCGTCGTCCCCGTCGAAACTGACGCCCTCCGCCAGGGTGCCCCACAACGAGGTGAACATGACGGCGTCGTCCTCCTCGACGAACTCCGACCGTCGCTCCTCCACGGAGACGCCTGGCCGGTCGAGATACCGTCTCGAATCGGTCCGGTCGGCCAGCAGGTCGTGGTAGCGCTCGGCCTCGCTGTAACTCGGGAAGAAGAGGAGCGTATTTCCGGGGGTGAACCTGATGGCGTCCGCCAGCGCGTCGCTGATGGTCCGCTGGACGGACCGATCCTCGCGCTTGCTGGCGAACAGTGGCGGCACGTCGACCGCGAAGGTCCGCCGTCGCTCCTCGGGGAAGCTCAACCCGTAGGCCATGGTCTCGGGGTCCTCGAGGCCGAGGACGTCCGAGAGCACGTCGAAGGGGCGCAACGTCGCGCTCATCAGGACCGACGCGTGCACCTGGTCGAACAGTGGCTCGGTGACGCGCCGCGGGATGCAGGTGTAGAGCTCCGCCCGGCCGTAGACCTCGTCGCGCCCCTCGTCGCGGCGGACCGCGAGGGTCGGGTACTGGCCGAGTTCGTCGCCCTCGGTGAGGTAGGCCTCGATGAAGACGCTCGCCGCGAGCGTCTGGCTCTCGGCGCGGGTGTTCGCCTCGCCTCGCTTGTACGCCTCCTCGTACTGCTTGTCGAGGTCGACGCCGATCTGCTGGGCGAGTCGCAGGTCGTCTTCGATGTCCGGCCCCTCGTAGCGCTGGAGGAACCCGAGCGTGAGGTCGTCCCGCCCCTCCTCGTTCGCCACGGGGACGTCCTCCCAGTTCGGCCCGACGCGTTCGCGACCACCGAACCCGAACGACGCGTCGTAGGTCTCCACGAGGCCAGCCCGGAATGGGCGGAACACGCGCAGTGCCGCCTCCGCTCGCGGGTCGTCCCGGTCGACCATCTCGTCGAGGGCCCCGTCGAGCGTTCGCTCGCTGAGCGTCCGCGTCGCGTGGTCGCGGGCCGCGTCCTCGACGTTGTGCGCCTCGTCGAAGACGGCGACGACGTCGGCGGGGTCCCGGCCGAGCCACCGGAAGAACTGCGTTCTAATGGACGGGTCGAGGAGGTGGTGGTAGTTCGCGACGGCGAGGTCGACGCCGTCCATGCCCTCCTTGAGCAACTCGTACCCGCAGTAGCCCCGGTCGTCGGCGTAGTCGTAGATGTCCTCGGGGGTGCGGACGTCGTCGTAGAGCCACCCGAAGAAGGCGTCGCCGTCCCGGGTGACGTTATTGTAGAAGTGCTCGCAGGTGTTCGCCGACTGGAGCTCCTCGATCTGGGCCTCTAGCTGGTCGATCTCCTCGAGGACCGTCTGTCGGCTCTCTGCCGCCTCGCCGCTGCCCGCCTGCGAGCGTTCGAGCAACTCGCGTTCGCGCTCTCGCAGTTCCTCGAGTTCGGCCTGGGCGTCGACGAGGTCGTGGGTATTGTCCCGGAGGACCTGGCACTCCTCGTAGTCGACGTCGATGTGGCACATCGAGGACTTTCCCTTGAAGACGACCGCGTTGATGGGTCGCTGGCCGTTGATCTCGCGGGCCTCGTGGATGAACTGGCGCATCTGCTGGTGGACGTTCGTCGTGATGACGACCGTCTTGTCGTTTGCCTGGGCGTACGCCAGGGCTGGCGCGAGTGCCGCGAGCGTCTTCCCGGTCCCGCAGGCCCCCTCGAAGAGCACGTCGCGTCCCTCCTCGAGGGACTCGGCGATACGCTCCATCGCGGGCCCCTGGTGTTCGTAGGGCTCCGGTTTCGGGAAGAAGCGGGGATAGTCCTCTGTTGCCACGGTCAGGCCCCGATTGGGCGGCTTGGGGTATAAACTGCGGGACTCCGGACCGCCCTCAGAATTCGGGTTCGATGTAGACCTTCGAGACGGCCTCGTTCCGTTCCACGAGCGCGGCCTCGATGTCACTGATGACGTCGTCCATCGATTCGGTGTCGAAGTCCGATCCGAACTCGATGTCCGCGGTGACGACGACGTCGTTGGGGCCGAAGTGGACCGTCCGGAAGTCGACGATGTCGGTGACGCCGTCCCACTCGGCGACGACCCGTCGGAGTTCGCTCTCGTCGGCTTTCGGGAGGCTCTCGCCGAGGAGGAGTCGCTTGTTCTCCCAGGCGAGTGCCACCGCGAAGCCCATCAACAGGAGCCCGATGAGGAACGCGGCGATCGCGTCGAACAGTGGATTGCCGGTCAGTTGGGTGCCGAGGATGCCGACGAATGCGAGGCCCAGCCCCACCAACGCGATGGTGTCCTCGGTGAACGCGGTCAGCGTCGTGACGTTGCTCGTCTTCCGGAACGCCTCGCGGAAGCCCGACCAGTCGTGGCGGCGGATGTCGACGACCATCGCTCGGTAGGCCTTGCTGAACGCGTACCCCTCGAAGACCATGGCTGCGAGGAGGACGGTGTAGTTGACCCAGACGGCGGGGAACGTACTCCCCAACACCGTGACGGTCCCGGTGAGTGCGGCGGATTGCCCCTCGACGATGGCGTGGTAGCCGTGTTTCGCGGACTCCCAGCCCGCGATGGCGAACAGCAACACGCTCACGAGGAAGCTGTAGAAGAACTG
>JBNJDE010000044.1:0-16637 GCA_051744605.1 Halobacteriota archaeon | reverse complement strand
CCGTCCGCGAGATGCTGGACGAACAGCAAGAACAGACCACCACCAGTCGAAACTGGGCCAAGGTGTAAGCATGCAGGATATCGTTCAAGACGCACTCGACAACGCCGAAGAAGAACAGCAGAACAGAGCCGACTCGTCGGACGCAGACGAGTTCGGAGATCCACGTATCGTCATCGTTGGTGCCGGGGGCGCCGGCAACAACACCATCAACCGGCTCTACAACATCGGCGTCGAGGGCGCTGACACCATCGCCATCAACACCGACAAACAGCACCTCAAGATGATCGAGGCCGATACCAAGATCCTCGTCGGCAAATCGCTGACGAACGGGCTCGGTGCCGGTGGCGACCCCAGCATGGGCGAACGCGCGACCGAGATGGCCCAGGGGACCATCAAGGAGGTCCTCGGAGACGCGGACCTCGTGTTCGTGACTGCGGGCATGGGTGGCGGAACCGGCACCGGTGCCGCACCCGTCGTCTCGAAGATCGCCAAAGAGCAGGGCGCCATCGTGGTCGGCATGGTCTCCACGCCGTTCAACGTCGAACGCGCGCGGACGGTCAAAGCCGAAGAGGGCCTGGAGAAACTCCGCGACCGCGCGGACTCCATCATCGTCCTCGACAACAACCGCCTGCTCGATTACGTCCCGAACCTGCCCATCGGCAAGGCCTTCTCGGTGATGGACCAGATCATCGCCGAGACGGTCAAGGGCATCTCGGAGACCATCACCCAGCCGTCGCTCATCAACCTGGACTACGCCGACATGACCGCCATCATGAACCAGGGCGGCGTCGCGGTGATGCTCGTCGGCGAAACCCAGGACAAGAACAAAACCGAAGAGGTCGTGAAAGACGCGATGAACCACCCACTGCTCGACGTCGACTACCGTGGGGCCTCGGGTGGGCTCGTCCACATCACTGGCGGCCCGGACCTCACCCTCAAGGAGGCCGAGGGTATCGCGGACAACATCACCGAACGGCTCGACGCCTCCGCGAACGTCATCTGGGGCGCCCGGATCCAGGACAACTACAAGGGGAAGGTTCGCGTGATGGCCATCATGACCGGCGTCCAGAGCGCCCAGGTCCTCGGCCCGTCCACCCAGAAACAGGCGGACAAGTCACGCCAGGAACTGCAGGACGTCGAAGGCTCGGCCGAACCACCAACGTCGAACACTGGCTCGAACAGCTGGTCGGCCACTTCCGACGGTGGACAGGACGAGGTCGAGAAACAGAACGGCCTCGACGTCATCCGATAACCGCGCTATTCGGTTCCGACGGCATCGAGTAGCTGACATTTTCTGCACCGATCGCCGGTGGTGGGAGCCCCACACGTCGAACACGGCACCAGTTCCGGCGTCTCCTCCCCTCGATACCGTTCGGCGGCCATCTTCGCGAGGTCCTCGTAGCCGGCCAGTATCGAGTGTCGCGTTCCTGGATGAGCGTCCTCGAGAGACAACATGAGCTCCTGTACCTCGCCGCGGAACGACCGCTCGGCGTGCGGGCACTCGGCGATGTGCGACGGGACGTCGAAGAGGTGGGCGTACAACGCGACCTCCTTCTCCGGCACGTCACGGAGCGGTTTGGCCCGTGGGACGAATGCTGGCTCCGCCTGGCGCTCGGGGAACGGACCGAGGCTCGCGTCGAAATGCTTGGCCATCTGAGAGACGTCGCCTTCCAGGACGTTCATCAGGGCCGTCTCGGCCTCGTCGTCGAGATTGTGCCCGGTGAGCAGGATATCTGCGTCGAGGTCGTCGGCGTACTTCGAGAGGACGTCCCGTCGGAAGACCCCACAGTACGCACAGGGGGCCATGCCGAGTGGATCCTCCGCGGCGACCTCGTCCATACGGACGCCGTATTCGGCCTCGTACTCGACCGTGACGTGTTCCACGTCGAGATCCGCCACGAGTTCGCGGGCCGCCTCGAGGCTCTCGTCGCGGTACTCCTCGATCCCTTCGTGGATCGACAGTGCCACCAGTTCGACTCGGGGGTCCGCTTCGAAGGTCTCCGCCAGAATCTGCGTGAGGACCGTGCTATCCTTGCCACCGGAGAGACCGATAACCCACGTGACCGGGTCCTCGGGGGTCGCCGATGACGGCAGTAGATCGTCCTCCCGAACGCGTTTTCGAACACGCCGCTCCACCGACTCGCGGAAGTGCGTCTCACAGAGGTGGGTCCCGGAGTAGGCCGCGTGCATGACGGCCGGCTGGTCGCACTTCGAACACTCCATCGCCACTCCGTAGTCGGTGACGTCCTTTCACCGTTTCGTCACCGGAACCGCCCCGGTCAGGGGACTCGGCCGACGGTCACGAAGAAGGGGACGACGGCCTCGCGCTCGTACTCGCCCGCCGCCATCTGTTCGACGACGGCCCGGCCCATCGCCTGCCAGTCGTCCTGCAGTGCGTCGACCTCTGCCTGGGTGAGTCCTCCTGACCGGAGCGTCCGCCGCTGCTCGTCGATCCGGGTGCCGCGGGCCTTTCGTTTTGCGGACTCCACGTCGGTATCGGAGTACGGGGGCTGGACGACCCGCGTCAGCGGGTGCCGAATCGTCTCCACGGATTCCAGTCCCACGGTCCGAAATCGGTCCGAGACGGCCGGTCCCAGGCTCACGTCGGTCTCGACGCCCCGGATGTACTGACTCCGGGCGCGGTCGGCGAGTCGCGCCTCGCTATCGACCGTCGATTCGATGCGTACCTGGCTGTTGTCCGGTTCGATGGCGGCGACCAGATCACCGGAGACGCGGGCGAACTCCCGGACGGCCGCCAGTGGGTCGGGGAGGTTGATCAACAGCGCCTGGCAGACCACGAGGTCGAACGAATCGTCGGCGAACGGTAATCTGACGGCGTCGCCCTGGACCAGTTCGTCGGTTCCCTCCGCGTGTTCCAGGAGCACTCTGTCCGCGTCGATACCGACGACGGCTGCCGACGATTCCTCCTGGAGGACGCGACTCAGTTCGCCGGTCCCACAGCCGACGTCGAGGATGCGGTCGTGGGATTCGAGATCGAGTGGCGCCAGGGAGTCACGGTCGTCCCAGAGGCCGCGTCGCGTATCACGGAGGTATTCGGGTGAGAACCGGCGCACGCCGGTCGATAAGCACGGTGTTCAAAAAAGCGACTCGGTCACTCGGCGCGAAGCGTTCGGGCACGGTCGACGTTCCAGGCGTAGCTACGCCCGTCCTCTGTCGGCGTCTCGAGGACGAACGGGAGATCGCGGAGCGCCTCGTGTGTGACGAGCGCTTCGATCCCCTCGACGCCGATCTCCCCCTCGCCGAGATGGGCGTGTTCGTCCTTGTGCGTCCCGTGTTCGTGCTTGGAGTCGTTGAGGTGGACACACGCGAGGGCGTCGAGGCCGACCGTGTCCGCGAACGCCTCCATCGCCGCTTCGACCGCGGGCCGCGAGGAGAGATCGTACCCGGCCGCGAAAGCGTGGGCCGTGTCGAGACACACGCCAAGGTCCTGGTCGGAGCGTTCGAGGACGGCAGCGAGTTCCGCGAAATCCCCGCCGAGTTTGGTCCCACTTCCCGCATCGCTCTCGACGAGGACGGTCACGCCGTCCGGGACGTCGAGTTCGTCGAGAGCACTGGCGGCGTTGTCGAGACCGGCCTCGACGCCGGCACCCGTGTGCGCCCCGAGATGGACGTTGACGTACTCGACACCCAGTTGCTCGGCTGCGTCGACCTCCTGTTGCATGCTCTCGATCGATTTCTCGCGGAGGTCCGCTTTCGGTGTCGCGAGGTTCACGAGGTAGGACGCGTGGATCACCCACGGTCCGTCGAGGTCTGCCGCCGTTCCCTCCCGGAACGTCGCCGCTTTGTCCTCGTCGATGTTCGGTTCCTGCCACACCTGCGGGGAGTGGGTGAAGATCTGGCCGCAGTTCCCGCCGACGTCGAGTTGTCGCGTTACGGCGTTGTCGACGCCACCGGCGACCGAGACGTGTGCACCGATTCGCATTACGTTGCCACAGGTGGGTCCCCGAAAAAGAGCCGTCGGTCCCGGCGAACGAGACCCGGATCAGTTCGTCGGATCGGTGCGGTCCCGATTCCAGGCCGCCGATTCGTACTTCTCCTCGGCGAGCGAGGTGGCCGCCTCGATCTCGGCGTCCGTCCACGCCCCCTCGCTCGCAGCCGCCCAGGACTCGAGCGCCGACTCGAGCGCCTCGACGGCCGCCGGCCGGTCGATACCGGCCGTCGCTTCGATGGACGTAATACGCTCTCGAAACGTGGCTTCGTCGACCGACATGTCCGTAAACACGCCCCGGTGGCGGTCCGGATCGAGCGCATACGAGAGCGATCCGTGCTGGATGACCGCGTCGCGCTGTCGGTACTGGGCGTTACCGGCGATCTTCCGGCCCTCGACGACGACGTCGTGGGCGGGATGCAGTCCACGGAGGTAACAGGCGGGTTCGTAGAGGGCGGGTCGTTCCGACGAGACGTAGGTGGCCGGAACGCCCATCCGGTCGAACGCGTCGAAGACGGGCTCCATCAGGATCTCGTAGCTCTCCATCAAATCGCCTGGCAGTTCGTCCGCCGGGACGACGATGGAATACGAGATGTCGCCGTAAGCGTCGTGGTAGATACCACCCCCGCCGGTCTGCCGACGGGTCACGGAGATTCCCTCGCGATCACAACGACCCCAGTCGACGGTCGCCGGGTCCTGACGATAGCCGAGGGAGAGCGTGCTCGGCGACCAGGAGTACACGCGGACGGTCCGCGGTCCGCCCTCGCCGGCAGTTCGGGCGGCGATCTCGTCGAGTGCCATCTGCATCGGCCCCGACCGGCGTTCCTCGCGGATGAGCCGCCAGTCCCGGTCCTGCAGGTCCATACGGGGCGAAGGCGTGCCGACGGGAAACAGATTACGTTCGAGGCGGGTGGCCGAACGGAGTTCTTTAAGAGCACGATATTATAGGACCCCGTCGGAGTCTTGCGTTTTCGATCGATGGAACTATAATATCCATATGCGAGGAGCCGCGATAAAATTGCTATCGTTGCATACGGTTTATTATATAAATAGTGGTCGAATACGGCCATCACTCGGGCGGGCTCTTTTTGTTCGCTGCGCGTCTACGGCCGTCAGATGGCGAATACCGTCGCCGAACAGATGGTCGAACTCGAACCCGAGGACTTCCACCTCCTCTCGGGCGTCGAGCACGGAATGCGATTCTCGAAGTGGGTGAGCCGGGAGAAACTCCCCGATTTCTCGGGGCTCTCCGCCGAGGAGGTCGACTACCGAATGAATCGGATGCTCGACCGTGAGTTCCTCGAGCGAAAGACCATCCAGTACGTCGGCGTCCGCCTCACCTTCGACGGGTACGATGCGCTCGCCCTCCGAACGTTCGCCGAACGCGAATCCATCGAGGGGTTCGGGGCCCCGCTCGGCGTCGGCAAGGAGAGCGACGTCTTCGAGGTCAAGTCCTACAAGCCACTCGCGCTGAAGTTCCACCGGGAGGGACACACCAACTTCCGCGAGGTCCACCGGGAGCGAGATTACACCGCCGAGAAAGAACACACCTCCTGGCAGTATACCGCCAGGAAAGCAGCCGAGCGGGAGTACGAGGCCCTCGAGACGCTGTATCCCGCAGCCCGAGTCCCCAGACCGATCGACCAGAACCGCCACGCGATCATCATGGAGAAAGTAGATGGCGTCGAACTCTCACGGGCGAAACTCGACCCCGAACAGGCCGTCGGCGTGCTGAATCTGATCCTCGACGAGCTCGCGACGGCGTATCGAACGGGCTTCGTTCACGCGGATATTAGCGAGTACAACGTGTTCGTGAACGAGGCGGGCATCACCCTCTTCGACTGGCCCCAGGCCGTCCCAACCGACCACGAGAACGCGCGCGATCTCCTCCAGCGAGACGTCGAGAACATCGTCCGGTACTTCGCGCGCAAGTACCCCAGTGAGACACCCGACCCGTCGTTCCCGGCCCTCGTCGACGCGATTGCGGCCGACGAGTTCACGTCCGTATCCGCGTATTGAACGGCGATATTTCCCTGCGTGCATAATTATTCCCCCAGTTATTACTGTAGAATGACAACGTATTAGCCGTGGAAGTTTGTCTTTGTTAATTATGGACGATCCCGACGACCGACGGTTCGAGACGCTAGCGGTGAGTTACGGAGAGCACGCCACGCCGGAGGATGGCCCCGGTGACGTCGTCTCTCCGATACACCTCTCCTCGACGTACGCGCTCCCTGGACTCGACACGGACCTCAGCCTCGAGGACGTCGATCCGGACCGGGGAGAGTTCGTCTACTCCCGTCTCTCGAATCCGACACGCCACGCCCTGGAACGACGACTCGCTGCGCTCGAAGGGGGCGAAACCGCGTTCGCGTTCGGGTCCGGTACGGCGGCCATCGCGAGTGCGGTACTGTCGGTGGCCGAACCTGGCGATCACGTCGTCGCTTTCGACGACCTCTACGCGGGGACCAGACGCATGTTCGAGGGATTGATCGCCGACCAGTTACACGTGGACGTCGAATTCGTCGATGCCACCGAGACGGACGCCGTCGCCGAAGCGGTCGGCGCGGACACCGCCCTCGTCTATATGGAGACGCCGACCAATCCCCTGATGGGATTGTGCGACATCGAGGCCATCGCCGACATCAGCGGGGATAACGGAGCGATCTTCGGGGTCGACAACACGTTCGCCAGTCCGGCCGTCCAGCGCCCCCTGGAACTCGGCGCGGACGTGGTGGTGCACAGCACGACGAAGTACCTGAACGGCCACAGCGATTCGGTGGGTGGAGCGCTCATCACGGACGATCCGGTCGTGGCGGAGTCCGTCGGGTTCAACCAGCAGGTCGCACTGGGGAACATGCTCGCCCCGTTCGATAGTTACCTGCTCCTCCGGGGGCTGAAGACCCTCCCGCTCAGGATGGAGCGCCACCAGTCGAACGCCCGAACCATCGCCGAATACCTCGACGACCATCCCCGGGTCCAGGAGGTCCATTACCCCGGGCTGGAGAGTCACCCGCAGTACGACCTCGCCCAGCGGCAGATGGACGGTGGTGGGGGCATCCTCTCGTTCGAACTGGCGGGCGAGATGGCCGACGCGAAAGCGTTCGTCGAGGGACTGGAGGAGTTCACGCTCGCAGTGAGCCTCGGTGGCGTCGAGAGCCTCATCGAGGTGCCCGCGGCGATGACCCACGAGCCGATCCCCCGTGAAGAGCGCCTGAAGATCGGGATATCGGACACGTTGATCCGAGTCTCGGTGGGCATCGAGCACGTCGACGACCTCCTCGCCGACCTCGATCGCGGGTTCGCGGCCATGGCCGAGGAGTAGAACGGGGGTTTTCGGCCGATCGCCGCCGTGATTGCCATCCCGCCATCGATAGCGGGCCGTTCGATACCGACGTTATATACCATATATCGCTATATTAAATGGTATACTAGCTCGAAGGGCGACGCCGGCCAACCGTGACGGAGATAGCGCGGGCGCTCCCGTCGCCATCGTCGAAAAGCCGTGGGCGACCCGACGGCTACTCGGAGAACCGCTCCGGGCGCACCCGCGACAGGCGCATCGCGTTCCCGGTCACGCCCAGACTCATCCCCATATCTCCCACGACGACCGCGAGCGCGACGCTCACGTAGCCGAATGGCACGCCGACCGCCAGCAGAGCCTTCACCCCGAGACTCGACCAGATGTTCTGTCGAATCACGCCGTTCGCGGTGTGCGACAGCGAGTAGAGGTAGGGAAGCTTGCCGAGATCGTCGGTCATCAACGCGATGTCGGCCGTCTCGAGGGCGGTGTCGGTTCCCGCGGCTCCCATCGCGACGCCGACGTCGGCGGTCGCCAGTGCGGGTGCGTCGTTGATACCGTCCCCGACCATCGCCACCTCGCCGTAGTCCGCCTGCAGCGACTCGACAGCCGCGACCTTCTCGTCGGGGAGGAGTTCCGCGCGGAACGCGTCGACGCCGACCTCGTCGGCGATGGCCCGGGCAGTCCCCTCGTTGTCGCCGGTCAACATCACGACGTGTTCGATTCCAAGTTCGTGCAGTCGATCGACGGCGCGGCGAGCGACCGGCCGGACCTCGTCGGCGATCCCGATCGCCCCGATCAGCGTCGAGGCGGTCCCGACGAGAACCACCGTCTTCCCCGCGTCTTCGAGTTCCTCGATCGTCTCCATCGGTTCGTCGACCGTGGATCCGGCGGTGATCGTACCACCATCGGTCGCTCGACGGCTATCCGAGAGCTCGAACCCGAGTTCCTCGAACAGCGCAGCCGTGCCCGCATAGTATGTCTCCCCGTCGATATCGGCGCGGACGCCCTTCCCAGGCAGCGTCTCGAAGGCCGTGGGAGTCGGGACCTCGGGAGCGGCTGGGCCACCGAATCGATCGAGAATGGCCGTCGCGATGGGATGTTCGCTCCGACGTTCGAGGGCGGCGGCGTGTCCGATGACCGCCGGTTCGTCGTTGTCCCCAAAGGGAACGACGTCCGTGACGGCCAGTTCGCCCCTGGTAAGCGTCCCGGTCTTGTCGAAGGCGACGACGTCGACTGCACCCATCGCTTCGAGATGGTTGCCACCCTTGATCAGGACCCCGTTCCTCGCGGCGCTCGTGATGCCCGAGACTACGGAGACCGGTGTGGAGATAACGAACGCACACGGGCACGCGATGACCAGCAGGGTGAGACCACGGATGAACCAGGTCTGCCAGTGCAGACCGAGGAGAAGCGGGGGCAAGGCGGCGGTCAGAATGGCCAGTACCACGACCGTCGGGGTGTAGTAGCCAGCGAAACGGTCGACGAACTGTTCGCGCTCCGTCTTCTTCTCGCGAGCCCCCTGGACCATCTCGATGATGCGAGCCAGCGTCGAATCCCCCGCCTTCGACGTGACCGAGACCTCGACGAACCCCTCCTCGTTGATGCTTCCAGCGTACACCTCGTCGCCGGACGACTTGTCGACGGGGACACTCTCGCCAGTGATCGGTGACTCGTCGACGGCGCTCTCTCCCTCGACGACCACGCCGTCGAGCGGTACTTTCTCCCCCGGTCGCACGACGACCGTTTCACCGACGGCGACGTCCTCGGCGGGGACGGTCACCTCCGTCCCGTTCCGGCGAACCGTCGCCTCCTCCGGCGAGAGTTCCATCAGTTCGCGGAGCGAATCACGGGCTCGATCCATGGCGTAGTCCTCGAGGAGCTCCGCGATGCTGAACAGCACGGCGAGGGTCGCGGCCTCGACGAAGTAGCCGATAGCCGTCGCCGCAATGATGGCCGTCCCCATCAGGAGGTCGATGTCCAGGCTCCGGTTCCGCGCGGAGTAGTAGCCGCTGCGGACGACCGGGGCGCCGCTGGCCACGATAGCCCCCAGGAACAACCCGTCGGCGACGGTCACCGGATAGCTCAGGACGCTCGCCACGGCCACGTTCTGGCCAGCGAGGACGAACTCCACGAGCAGGCCGATGGTGAGGAATATCGCACCGATCCAGGTCTTGACCGCCCGAGGACTGGACCAGACCTCCGCGGGCGGTGCGATGGCCATCTCGGCTGGTTCGCTACCAGCTTCGTCGTCACGGCCAACCACATCGTATCCCGCACCCTCGATGGCAGCGACGACGGCAGCCTCGTCGATGCGGTCCGGGTCGTACGTGACCGCCGCCGTGCCAGTCGTCGGCTGAAGGGTGACCTCGTGGATACCGTCGCGTCGCTGCAAGCTCTTGTCCACCTTCTTCGCACAGGACGGACAGTCCATCTCCGGCACGGAGAGGCTGATAGAGAGCGAGCGCTTCCGGCCGGTCTCGCCGTGCTGGCCATTCGCGTTCTCGTCGTCGCTCATCGCGTAGGCGTAGGCCACTCGACTGGTTAAGCCTTGATTGGAATATTCCAACCGGGATCCACACGAAAAGCGAGGGGTATCACCGGCCCGGTCAGGTGGGGACGTTCGAGTGCTCCCGTGAGACGTACGCCTTCGCCAGGTACTCCTCGGCGCGGCGGAGCCGGTAGGTGAGCGTCGACCGGGGGACGTCGAGATGGGTCGCGAGTTCGCCGACGTCGACCTGGCGAGGCGACTCGTAGTAGCCGTGCTCGACGGCGGCGTCGAGGGCGGCCGCTTGCGCGGCTGGCAGCGAGTCCCCCGCGTCACCGAGACGCTGTGAGTCGGCGGTGTCCGTGGACCTGAGCAACTCGAGGCGGGCACAGTCACCGACCGCGGTCTCCAGTTCGTCGAAGAAGGTGGCCACGTCGCCCTCCCCCGAGTGGATGATACGCCAGGTGTAATGACCGCCCTCGTTCCGGGTGTCGAACAGCAGCCCCTCCCCGAGGTGTTCGCGTGCGAGATGGGGGACGGAGGCGCAGGCGGGCGTGCGTTCCCAGTACGAGTAGAGGACGATCGTGTCGGCCGAGCGGTCGACGACCTCCGTGGTCTGGGTGGCACCGCAATCGTCGGTGGCGAGGCAGTCGGCGTAGTAGTCGCTCTCGAGGAAGGCCACCTCGATGGCGTCGAGTGCCTCGGATGACCCGCTGGCGTGATCGACCCGCCAGAGACGGTCCGCCGTCGCGTGCAGCGAGAGCGAGCGGATCCGAGCGTCGGGATGAGCAGTGAGGGCGTCCGCCACCCGATTACAGCCCGGCTCGTAGGCGAGGGCGAAGACGAGTTCCCGCATGGCTCGTGGTAGGGCCCGCGAAGCCAAAACGCTGCCCACGAGACGACGGCACCGCCCGCCCCATGACGGAGGAACCGCCACCAACCGACGCTCCCTATTCCCCGAGTCGATGGTCGAGCGGGTCTTCGAGTTGGCCCATGACCGCCTCCAGAGCGTCGGTCGCCGTGAAGAGCCCGACGACCTGGCCGTCGCGAACCACCAGCGCGAGCTCCTGACCCTCGGCCTGGAACTGATCGTAGGCGTCGCTGACGTCGGTGTCGGCAGAAAGCGTCATCGGTGGGGCGGCGACCTCGGCGAAGGTCGTCTCGCCGTCCCGGAGCGACTCGTAATGATCGATGATGGACGGAGCGTAGACGATTCCCTCGAAGTCCGTCAGTTCGTCGCCGACGAGCGGGAATCTGGTGTGAGGGGTGTGTTCGATCCGGTTCAGGTTCTCCTCGACCGACGTCGTCGTCGAGAGGGCGACGATGTCGTCTGCGGGAACCATCAGCTCCTCGACCGGTAGTTCGTCGACGTCGAGGGCGTTGAGTACCTCGTGGCGTCGTTCCTCGGGTAGTTCTCCGGCCTCGAGGATCGATCCGAGGCGATTGCGAAGTTGGGCGCGACTCTCCAGGGCATCCGTCTCGGTCTCGAGCCAGGCGCCGGTCATCTCGATCCCGAACAGCTTGAGTGTCGCCTTGGCGATCCAGTCGCCCAGCGAGATGATCGGCGAGAGCACCCAGTTGAACCAGTACAGCGGTCTCGCCCCGTATCGACTCACCAGCCGCGAGCGCTCGACGCCGAGGTAAGTCGGGGTCTGCTCGCCGTGGGTGAGGTGCAAGAGGTTGATGATGAGGAACGCGAGGAGCGCACCCGCCCCGACGGAGGCGAGCGGGGTCGCCGCGAAGTACGGCTCGAACAGCGCGGCGAGTGCTGGCTCGGCCACGATACCGACGGCGATGGACGAGGCGGTGATGCCGACCTGGCAGGTCGTGAGGTAGATCTCCAGGTCCTGGGTCATCTCCCAGGCGCGTTCGAGGGCGGCCGACCCGTCCACGAACTCCGCCTTGGAGAACTGGCGGGCCCGCGTGAGTGCGAACTCGATGGCGACGAAGAAGCCGTTCGTGAGGATGAGGAGGACGCCGGCGACCAACCGGATGGAGACTTCCAGCGGGGTCATTCTCGACTAGCTCGTGACACTGACGCGGGATAAAAGGGCCACGATGCCGTCGCGGAGGCCGGCAAACAGTGGCCCGTCGAATCAGCCGAGGAGTTCGTTGAACCGGCGAATTCCCTCCCCGGTGCCGGCGATTATCAATTCGTCACCGACCTGGAGTCTGACGTCCGGTCCGACGTCCGTGAGGACCGCTCCATCCCGGTCGATACCGATGATGGTGCACCCCGTCTGCGAGCGGACGCGCGCCTCCCCGATCGTCTTGCCGACGAGCGAGGGGGCACTCGTGCGGACCACGTCGACCTGTTTGTCGTACGCGAGGACGTTGCCGTCATCCACGACGGCGCCGGCGATCATCCGCCCGCTCACCGTGGCGAGTGAGGAGACGTAATCCGCTCCTGCCCGGTAGAGTTTCGTGACGTTTCTGCTCTCGTCGGCCCTGACGATGATCTCCGTCGCCGGAAACTGCTCTCTGATGACGAGGGTCGCGAACTCGGTGGTCGTGTCGTCGGGGAACGCGAGGATGACGGACCGCGCCGTCTCGCAACCAGCCTCGAGGAGGGTGTCGACGTCGGTGGCGTCTCCCACGACGTCGACGCCGTCGTGGGCTTGCCGGTCGACGACGGTGTAGGGAAGCCCTCCGTCTTCGAGAATGTCGGTGATCGTTCGTCCGACCTGACCGTACCCGATGACGACGGTCTCGCCAGGCTGGTACGGCCGCATCTCGGACAGCGTCCGTTCTTTGAGTCGTTCGAGTGCCTCCTCGTGACCGGTGACGAGGAGCACGGTGCCGTTCGTGATGGTGGCGTCCGGCGGTGGTGGGCTCTCGAAGGTCCCGCGGAACCAGGCACCGATGACGTTGACGCCGGTGTTCTCCCGGATGCCGCTCTCCGCGAGCGTCTCGCCCACCAGCGGGCTGCCACGGTGAACCGGCAGTTCGGCGATCTCGAAATCCGCACCGATCTCGATGCCGCTGTCCAGGTCCGAGGAGACCGAAGCCGTCACTCGGGAGGCGAGACTTCGACCGAGGAGCGGTCGGGGCGAGAGGACGTGATCGGCCCCCGCGAGGCGGTGGTAGTTCGCGTGCGCTGGATCTTCGAGGACGCTGACGATGTGAACGTCCTCGGCGACCTCCCGAGCGGTGAGGACGATGCTCGTGTCCACGCGATCGGAGAGGTCCGCGACCAGCGCCCGAGCCGACCCGAGGCGAGCGCCCTCGAGGGCCTCAGCCGATTCCGGATCGCCGTACACGACGTCGTACCCCTGCTCCAGGAGGTCGACGGCCTGGTCGCGGTCGGGTTCGACGACGACGTACGGGACGTCTCTCGACTCGAGTTCGTCGATGAGGGGGTCGGCACGTGGAGTATACATACAGATCACCACGTGGTCGGCGAGGTCCTCGTCGACCGACCGGGGGACCGTCGTGGAGAGGGCATCCTGGAGGAGCGGGAACACGAGAACGGGGAAGGCGAGGAAGATGAGCGCGACCCCTGTGAGGTCCATCACGATGACGAAGAGGTTCATCGCGTTCGAGGACCAGGGCGCGTCTGACCCGAATCCCGTCGTGGTGAACGTCTCGACGACGATCTGCAAGGAGTGTAGAAAGCCACCGGACCCGCCCTCGTAGACGATCATCCCGACGTGGTAGAAGACGGCAAAGCCGAACATGATCGCGAGGAGCGTGGCCGAATACAGCATCGTTCGGCGCTTCCACTTGTCCATGGCTGGTGATGTAGCGTGACCCCTATAAACAATCTCACACCCGGACGCCGGGATCGGCCCAATGGTTTATTACTGGGAGCAAACAGAGATACGCAACGAAGCGATGAACGGGCCGGGATATCCCCGACCGCACTGCCGATCGGGGGGCTGAGCCGTGTTCGACGCCATGGACGACCGGGGATTCGTCGAGTTCCTCTCGGAGGTCTGGGAGCAACGCGGCTGGAACACCGCGGTCGCGGAGGAGGACCCGGGCCAGTTCATGATCACCGGCGACAGGGGGAGCGGCGAGCGCGGACTCATGCTCGTCGTCCCGGCCGAGGACGAGACCGTCGCGGGCAAACCCGTTCAGTCGCTGGTCGGGATCTGCGACGCCAAGAACGTCGACGTCGGCGTCGTCGCGACGCGTGGCGAGTTCAGCGACGATGCCGAGCGGATCGCGGCGGCGAACGACGTCCACCTGCTCGATACGGCGGCACTCGAAGCGACCGTGGCCGAGGAGGGGCTCGAAGACCTCGTCGAGGAGTTCTCGACGGGGTCGGACTCCCTGACCGACCGACTCCCGATACCCTCGGCCGTCCCGGCCGTCTTGCGACACCCCTCTCCCCCACCGATCCCCACGCGAGCGCTCACCGTCCTCCTGGTCGTCGTCGGTGTCGTCGCCCTCGCGATAGTCGGCGCCCAATCGATGGGGATCGGTCTCGGCCCGCTCGGGTCGATCGGCGCGGTCCCGGCCGACGCGCTGGGCCTGGGCGGTGGCGGTAGCGGCGAGGACTTCACGGTGACCGCCGTCTCGCTCGCCGGGACCGGCGACGACGCCGTGGCGGTGGCCTGGAACGCAGAGACGCGATCGTCACTGACCACCGCCGACGAGACGAAGTACGACGCCCCGAAAGGGTCCAAGTTCGTCGTGGTCCACATGCGTCTGACCAACCACGGCGAAACGGCGAAACCGTTCGGCGCCGAGATGCTCGGGTTCGCCGCGAACGACACCGTCCGGAGCCCGCGCGAACTCGAGGATACCGACGACGGCCTGCCGATCCTGCTCAAACCGGACCAGTCGGAGACGGTCTGGGTCGTCTTCAGCGTCGAGGACGACGAACGTTCGGGCACGCTGCTCGGTCTCGCGACCGACGACACCCCACCGCTGCGCTTCGAGCACGACCCGTCGGTCGAGTCGGAGCTCGCCGATGGATGACCGCGTTCCGAAGTCCTTTTAGTCGAACCGCCCGGATTCCGTAGTATCTCGCTGGTGAGCGGGCTCCAGCGGGCTCCCGAGACACATCGGGACGGGATGTGATCCGCCACGTGCGGATTGAACCACCAAACGCCCGCGAGCAAACAACCATGGCACGGAGCTTCTACTCCCACATCAAAGACGCCTGGAAGAACCCGGGCGACGGGAAACTCGCAGAGCTGCAGTGGCAACGGAAACAGGAGTGGCGACAGGAGGGCGCCATCGAGCGCATCGAGCGCCCCACCCGCCTCGACGCGGCCCGCGAACTGGGCTACAAGGCGAAACAGGGCGTCGTCGTCGCTCGCGTCAGCGTCCGCAAGGGGACGGCCCGCAAGTCCCGGCACAAGGCAGGCCGGCGCTCGAAGCGCCAGGGCGTCAACCGCATCGGCCGAAAGAAGAACCTCCAGCGCATCGCCGAGGAGCGCGCGACGCGAAAGTTCCGCAACCTCCGCGTGCTCAACTCCTACTGGGTCGGTGAAGACGGCAGCCAGAAGTGGTTCGAAGTGATCCTCCTCGATCCGAACCACCCGGCCATCCAGAACGACGACGACCTCAACTGGATCTGTGACGACGCCCACGACGGCCGCGCACTGCGCGGTCTGACGAAGGCGGGTGACCGCGGCCGTGGGCTCCGCAAGCGCGGGACGGGCACCGAACGGGTCCGCCCGAGCACCGGCGCGGGCAAGCGCCGCGAGTAACGCACCCGGTCGAAGCGGCCGAACTTCTCGATCCGTCAGTCGAGCAGCCGAGGAAACGGCGGCCGTTACTGTCAACCTGTAGTCAATTGTGAGAATTTATCAATCAGATAGCCAATATATATAGATATGGCTGACGGCCAATTGCCGACTGCGTCCGTCGAGGAGGCGACGCTCGCTGGGGCGATCCGGGATGCGGGGGTAGCGGGTGCCGGTGGAGCCGGCTTCCCCACGTACGCGAAGTGGGAACGCATCGACGAGGTGGACGCCCTCCTCATCAACCACCAGGAGAGCGAGCCCAATTTCGTCAAGGACCGATACCTGGGCCGCGAGCACGCGGGAGCGCTCTCGGCCATCATCGACTGGCTCCTCGAGGAGTTCCTCGACCTGGTCGTCGTCGGGACCAAAGAATCCTACCGGGGCGTGTGGCTCGGGTCACTCGAGGAGCGCACCGACGCGACGGTGTACACGCCGGCGGACCTCCCACTCGATCCGTCGGCCGAATCCGGCGTCGTCATCGCGTGTACGGACGACCGGTACGAGTTCGGGATGGAGAGTGTCCTCCTGCGGATGGTCGCCGACGTCACGATCGGCAAGGACCTCCCGCTCGACTACGGCTGGATCGTCCAGAACACCGAGTCGCTGTACAACATCTATCGTGCACTGGCGCACGACGAGCCCGTCACCCGGAAGTACGTCCACGTCGACGGCGACACCCCACGCCACCGGTTCCTCGACGTTCCGGTCGGGACCCCAGCGACGACGTTGCTCGCCGAGGCGGGTCGTCCGGGCGGCCCCGGCGACGGGGAGGTCCTGGCGGACGGCGGGCCGGGTTGGAGTTTCGAGATAGAACGGCGGCCGGATCGGTTCGGTACCCGGAAGCGGACCAACTGTCTTCTCATCATCGACCACGAACTGGCAGCACAGAACACCCTCGGCGGTGGCCGTATCAACATCCTCGGACCGGCGGTCTGGAAGGGGCGGGAGTTCGAGACGGAGCCGGTCCGGGTGGAGCCACCCTACGTCAGAGTCCCCCTCATCACGAACGAGGCGCTCGAAGGCGTCGTCGAGCGGAGCCAGGCCACAGTCTCGCCGGGCGACGAGGTCGAACGTGGCGACGTCATCGCCGACCCGGCCCCCGAGGGAATCAGCACTACCCAACACGCGTCGGTCGACGGTGTCGTGACGGCCGTGACGGAGGGGCACGTGACCATCGAGCGGTCCTGACCCGTGCTGATA
>JBNJDE010000043.1:0-16894 GCA_051744605.1 Halobacteriota archaeon | reverse complement strand
CGGGCGTAAACCGTCGACACCGAAGCCTATACCCGGTGGCCGCCCGGAGATGCCGGCATGAACGTCGGCGTCGTCCTGTTGAACTTCGGCGAACCTGCAACGCCGGATCGTGCGGAAGTGACCACGTATCTCGAGCGGATCTTCTTCGACAACGCGGATCTCGAGCGATACGACACCGAAGCCGAGGCCAGAGAGCGAGCCCGGACCCTGGCGGAGCGACGTGCCCCGGCCCTCATCGAGGAGTACGAGGCGATCGGCGGGTCGCCGCTCCAGGCGCAGGCTGAAGCACAGGCCGAGTCGCTCCAGGCCGAACTCGAGGGTCGCGGCTACGACGCGACGACCTACCTCGGCTATCAGTACACCGAACCGCTCATCGGGGACGCCGTGGAAGCGGCATTCGACGACGGCGTCGAACACCTCATCGGCTTCCCCGTCTACCCGCTCAGCGGCCCCTCGACGAACGTCTTCGCGGTCGACGACCTCGAAGCAGCCGTCAGGGGCCGCGACCGTGACGTGAAGTGGAACGCGGTAACGGGGTGGCACCGCCATCCGACCTATCCACGGATGCGAGCGGAGAACGTCCAGTCGTTCGTCTCTCAGTCCGGCCTGGACCTCGACGATCCAGACACGGAACTGCTCTTCTCGGCGCACGGGACGACCCTCCAGTACCTGGAGGAGGGGAGTCGATACGACCAGTACGTCGACGAGTACACCGAGACGATGGCCGCGCTCCTCGGTGTGGACGACTATACGCTGGGATTCCAGAACCACGAGAACCGCGATATCCCCTGGACGGAGCCGGAAGTCGAGGAAGCCATCGCAACGGTGGACGCCGAGCGCGTGGTCGTCGAGCCCGCGAGCTTCCTCCACGAGCAGTCCGAGACCCTCTCGGAACTCGACGAGGAACTGGCCGAGGAGGCCGAGGCGGCGGGACTGGAGTTCTACCGGGTACCGGTTCCCCACGACGAACCGCGCCTCCCCGGCATCATGGCCGATCTGGTCGAACCGTTCATCGCCGACTTCGACCCACGCTACTACCAGCTTCGCCAGTGTCAGTGCCGGGACGAACCGGGAACGTACTGTCTCAACGCCGATCTGTAGGCCAGGACGACCTCACCGCTCGATCGATTTCGCCGTCCTGACGAACGCCTCGACGGCCAGCGGATCGGTCCGCCGATCGACGCCGTGGCCCAGGTTGAGGATGTGCCCGGCGTCGCCGGCCCGGTCGATCAGCTCCCGGGTCCGTTCGGCCACGAAATCCGGGTCCCCGAGGAGGTAGGAGGGGTCGAGATTGCCCTGGACCGGCACGTCGCCCAGCGTCTCCCGGGCATCCTCGATGTCCACCGTCCAGTCGAGGCCGATCACGTCTGCGCCGCTCTCCCGTAACTGCTCCAGTCGTCCGGCCATGTTTCGCACGAAGACGATGGTCGGCACGTCGACGGATTCGAGGATTCGCTGGTGGACGGGCACGATGAACTCCGCGTAGTCATCGGGACCGAGCAGCCCCGCGTACGTGTCGAACAGCTGGACGACGTCCGCACCGTGGGCGACCTGATACTGCAAGAACTCCACGACCACGTCGGCGAAGGTCTCGAGGAGGTCGGCGAAGGCGTCCGGGTGTTTCGCCCGAAACCCCCGAACGGGGACGTGCGACCGGGATGGTTTGCCGGCGACGGCGTACGAAGCGAGCGTAAAGGGTCCGCCCGCGAAGCCGATGACTGCTGCATCGTCGCCGACGCGGTCGGTGAGCCGTTCCAGCAATTCGCCGACGTAGTCGAGGGTCTCCGCCACTGGCGCCTGGCCCTCGGGCACGTCCATCGGCTCGTCGATCGGTTCCTCGACGACCGGTCCGACCCCCGATTCGATGTGGTACTCGAGGCCCAGCGGTTCGAGCGCGACGAGGATGTCGGAATACATCACGACGCCGTCGACGCGGAAGCGCTCCCAGGGCTGGAGGCTGATCTCCTCGGCGACGTCCGGGGTCGAGATGGCCTCGCGGAACGTGTAGTCGGCGCGGAGGTCGCGATACTCCGGGAGGTACCGGCCCGCCTGACGCATCAGCCAGACCGGCGGTCGGTCGGTCCGCTCGCCACGGGCAGCACGGAGGAACCGTTCTTTCATCGGGTGTGGGTTGTGCGGGCGGGGTAATGTAGGTTGGTCGTCCCGACCGGCGATTCGACTCCGACAGGCCTATGCGCGACCACCCGGACTCTCCCATATGCGTTACGACGAGGCGGCAAACTTCCTCCTCGACTTACGCCGCTATCGACCCAAGCCCGGGACGGCGTCGACGGCGGACCTCCTCTCGTGGCTCGACGACCCCCACGAGGGGCCGGCGCACGTCCAGATCGCCGGTTCGAACGGCAAGGGCAGCACGGCACGGATGCTCGAACGCGTGCTGGCCGAGACCGGCCTCGACGTCGGCCTGTACACCTCTCCACACCTCGACGACTTCAGCGAACGGATCCGGGTGAACGATCGGACCATCACCGAGACGGCGGTCACCGAATTCGCCGAACGCATCCGACCCCGCGTCGTCGAGCGCGCAGCGGACAACGACGCCCCCACTTTCTTCGAGGTGATGACCACGATGGCGTTGTGGTACTTCGACCGCGAGGACGTCGACGTCGCGGTCCTCGAGGTCGGGATTGGCGGACGCTACGACGCGACGAGCGTGGTCGACCCGGTCGCCAGCGCGGTCACGAGCGTGACACTGGAGCACACGAGCGTCCTCGGGGATACCATCGAGGAGATCGCACGCGACAAAGCCACCGTCGCCCCGGCGGAGAACCCGCTCGTCACCGGTACCACCGGGAACGCACTCGAGGCCGTCTCCGAGGTGGCCGACAGCGTGACGACCGTCGGTGACCAGGACGCCGACGTGACCGCCACGTACGGCGGCATAACCGAGACGTACGAGGCGTCGATTACGCTCGAGAACGCGGACTGGACCGTGGCGACCGCAATCCCACTGCTGGGGACCCACCAGGCGACGAACGCCGGCATCGCCGCCGCGCTCGCGAGACAGGTCACGGACGTCGACGAATCGTCCATCGCACGAGGGCTCAGAAAGGCGACCTGGCCAGGGCGCTTCGAGGTCGTGGAGACGGCCCCGACCGTCGTCCTCGACGGCGCCCACAATCCGGGCGGGATGGCGGCGGTCGCCGGGACGCTCGCCGAGCTACCGTACGACGACCTCCACGTCGTCGTCGGATCGATGCAGGACAAAGACCACGTCGGGATGGCCGCGGCCCTCCCGACGGCGGACACCGTCACGACCTGTCGGCCTGACACGGACCGCGCGGAGGATCAGCGCGTCCTCGAGGCGGTCTTCGACAGAGTGTGTGACGACGTGACGGCGATGAGCAGCGTGGCGGCCGCCGTCGACAGGGCCATAGACGAGGCCGACGCCGACGACTGCGTGCTGGTCACCGGCTCGTTGTTCACCATCGCCGAGGCGAGACGACGGTGGACGCGTCGATTCGTCACTCGTAACGTGGATTCGCTCGCCGATGCGAGGCGGACCCTCGAACGTGCTCACGTCACCCCACCGGGCGTCTGGCGGATGCGAGCGAAAGGACACCACCGGGTGGTCTCGACGCGGGTCCAGAACCGCCAGGCGCAGTACCTCAAAGAGGAGATGCTGTCGCTGGGCGGGGAGTGTTCTATCTCCGGTCTCAACGACCAGACGGAGGGGTACCTGGACGTTGTCCTCATGGGGACGCTCGCGCAGTTCAATCGGCTCGTGACGAAACTCGACGGGCAACCCTACGGTCTCTCCGTCTTCGCCGACGACCTCCGGACGGCACTGGACATCCGGACGGCGTCTCGTGAGACGGTGTATCCGTGGGAAAATCGCCCAGCGATCATGGGCATCCTGAACGTCACGCCCGACAGTTTCCACGACGGCGGCCAGTACGACACCACCGAGGCGGCCGTCGAACGGGCACGCGAGATGGTCGAGGCCGGCGTCGACATCATCGACGTCGGTGGGGAGAGCACCCGACCCGGAGCAGCACCAGTTGCACCCGCGGTCGAACGTGACCGCGTCGTTCCCGTTATCGAGGCCCTCGCGGACCTCGAGGTGGCCGTCTCCGTGGATACCCGCGACGCGGACGTCGGCCGCGCGGCCCTCGAGGCCGGTGCGGATATCTTGAACGACGTCACCGGGCTGGACGACCCCGAGATGCCGTTCCTCGCCGCGGCGTTCGACGTCCCACTGGTCGTCATGCACAGCATCGATGCCCCCGTCGATCCGACCAGGGAGGTCGAGTACGACGACGTGGTCGACGACGTCATCGACGAACTCGCGACCGCGGTCCACCGCGCCGACCGGGCAGGCCTCGACCGATCGCAGATCATCGTCGACCCGGGTCTAGGATTCGGCAAGTCGGCTCGGGAGAACTTCGCGCTCCTGGACCGGATCGACGAGTTGCACGCACTGGGCGGGCCCGTCCTCGTGGGTCACTCCCACAAGTCGATGTTCGCCGAGATCGGACTGGACGACGACGAACGCGGTGCCGCGACGATCGCAGCGACCGCCCTCGCCGCCGACCGGGGGGCGGACATCGTCAGGGTCCACGACGTGAAAGCGAACCTCGATGCGGTGTCGACGGTACTCGCGACCAATCGAGAGGGCTGAGCCCACCCCGCGGCTCAGGACTGCAGGGCGCGGTACCGTTCGAGGTATCGTTCCAGGAAGGCCCGTCGATCGAATTCTGCAAACGTCTCGTCGACCGAGAGCCGTTCCAGGTCCCCGGCTTCGATCAGCCGGCGAGTGAGTTCCTCGTCGTTCGTGGCGGTGAATCCGCGACTGCGCTGTTCGACGAGTTCGTGCGCGCTCGAGTCGGCGTGGTACTCCACGATGCCGACACAGCCCGCGGCGAGCGCCCGAAGCAGGTCGACGGCGAAGGGGGTGTACTCCGCGGTGTGCACGTAGACGTGGGCGTTCTTGAACAGGGCGATGCGCTCCGCCACGGAGCGGTCGCCGACGAAGTCGACGCGGTCTTCGATTCGGAGGTCGCGAGCCTGTCGTTCGTAATTCTCCCGCTCGGGCCCATCGCCGACGATCGTCGCCGTCCAGTCGTACTTGCGGAACTCCGCGAGGGAGAGCAACAGGGTCTCCAGGTTCGCCGCTTCGTCGAGCCGTCGCGAGAAGACGATGTCGCCACCGTCGGCTGGTTCGACGTCCCTGACGGCGTCCATCTCGATGCCGGTCGGGACGACGTCGATACGGTCGATGGGAACCCCGAACTCGCGGACTCTCGTGCGGACGGTCCGGGAGGGTGTCACCACCCGGTCGGCCGACCGAACCGCGAACTCGGTGAGCGAGCGGGCGAACGACCCCTGGACCGCCGGCGGATCGTAGCACTCCGCGAGCAGGGGCGCCCCCGTGAGCGACGACCCCACTCTCGCGGCGAGGAGGTGACTCGCGGGGTGGCAGGTGGCGTGGATGACGTCTGGCTGGAACGCACGGAGGTCGCCCGGGAGCCCGAGGGGAAACTGCCAGTCGTCGGCGTGGCGGGTGACCGCCCGGTACTCGATATCGTCGCGTTCGAAGACGTCGGGCTCCCCGTCCCACCACTGCGCCGAGAAGACGACGACCTCGTGGCCACGTGCAACGAGGTCGGTGGCGAGAGCGTGGAGCCGTTCGGCGCCATCGGTCGCTTCGTGGTGTTTCGTCGACGCCGACACGAACGCCACGCGCATACCATCGGCCATGCAATGGGCGGTAAAAAAGGATACCATTTGTCCGGCGTCCTGCGGGCACCCCAAGGACTATCGGGTGTCCTGCGGTACGTCTGGCGATGAGCTTCGACATCGAACGCTACCTCAACGTCCGGAGCGCGTACGGGCCGTCGCTGGGGGTCGACGGCGGGCTCGCGTTCCTCATGGACACCACGGGCGTCCCACAGGTCTGGCGGCTCGACGAACCGGGCGAGTGGCCAGCCCAGTTGACCTTCGACGAGGAGCGCGTCGCCTTCGTCGCCGCGTCGCCCACCCGTCCCGAGTTCGTCTTCGGCAAGGACGAGGGCGGCGACGAGAAGGTCCAGCTCTTCCGGCTGGCCGCGGACGGATCGAAAACGACCCCACTCACGGACCGGCCGTCCGCCAAACATCGGTGGGGCGGCTGGTCGAACGACGGCGACCGGTTCGCGTTCGCGTCGAACCGGCGGGACGAGTCAGTCTTCGACGTCTACGTCCAGGGACGCGACGAGCGTGGGGACGACGCCACCCTGGTCCACGAGGGCGACGGCTGGCTCTCTGTCGTCGGGTGGAGTCCCGACGACGACCGGTTGCTCGTCCACGAGGCACACTCGAGTTTCGATCACGACGTCTTCGTGCTCGAGGTCGAGACGGGACAGTTCGAACACCTGACCCCCCACGAGGGCAACGTCAGATACGGGAGCGTCGAGTGGGGACCGGACGGGGACGGCGTCTTCGTCTGTACCGACGCGGACGCCGACACACTCGAACTGGCCAGAATCGACGTCGCGACGGGTGAGATGGCCGTCGTCGAATCGGGTGGAGACTGGAACGTCGAAGCGGTGACCATCCACCAGGAGACCAGCCGCATCGCCTACACCAGGAACGTCGAGGGCTACACCGAACTCACCGCCGGGCGGGTCGACGGGGCCGCGATCACCGAACGGCGACCGCTCGACCTCCCGACGGGCGTCCTCGGCGGGTTCGGGTTCGGTCCCGACGCGGAGCGACTGGCCGTCTCGCTCACCGCGAGTACCGACACCGCGAACGTCCACGTCTTCGACCTCGAGAGCGCTCGCCGCACACGCTGGACCCGGGCCGCAACCGCCGGTATCCCCCGCGACTCCTTCCGGGAACCGGACATCGTCCGCTACGATTCCTTCGACGATCTGACAATCCCTGCCCTCTTCACCATCCCGGACGCGTCCACGGCCCCCTACCCGGTGATCGTCGACGTTCACGGGGGGCCGGAGAGCCAGCGACGTCCCTCGTTCAACCCCGTCAAGCAGTACTTCCTTGCACAGGGCTACGCCTACTTCGAACCGAACGTCCGGGGGTCGACGGGCTACGGCAAGGCCTACACCCACCTCGACGACGTTCGAAAGCGGATGGACGCCGTCCGCGACGTGCGAGAGGGTGCCGCCTGGCTCCGCTCCCGGGCGGACATCGACGAGGACCGCATCGTGGCGATGGGGGGGTCCTACGGCGGGTTCGTCGTCCTGGCCGCCCTGACGGAGTACCCCGACGTCTGGGCGGCGGGAGTGGACATCGTCGGCATCGCGAACTTCATCACCTTCCTCCAGAACACCGGCGACTGGCGACGCTCGCTCCGCGAGGCCGAATACGGGTCGCTCGAGGCAGACCGGGAGTTCCTCGCCGACATCTCGCCGATCAACAACATCGAATCGATCGAAGCGCCACTGCTCGTCCTTCACGGTCGCAACGATCCCCGGGTGCCGGTGGGCGAGGCCGAACAGATCGCCGAGGAGGCCGCCAAACACGTCCCCGTCGAGACGCGGATCTTCGACGACGAGGGCCACGGATTCACCAAACTGGAGAACCGCATCGAGGCCTACCGCACCATCGTCGACTTCCTGGGTGAGTACGTCTGACCGATCGGCTCGACGACAGGCCCGTTCACGGTCCCCCTGGGTCCGCCCACGGGGACGTTATGTTCGACGAGACGAACGTATACCCGTGGTCGGGAGAATCGCCGACGGTCTGGGCCGGCTCCGAGACGCGCTCGCGATAGAAGACACGCCAGAGGGGCTCCGGATCGTCGTCTCACGACGTATCGATGCGCCGCCCGAGCGGGTCTGGGAGCTGCTGGTCGACACCCGCCGCTGGCCAGACTGGGGGCCAAGTGTGCTCGACGTCGAAACACGGCCCCCGCGGATCGAAGCAGGGGCCAGTGGTCGCGTTCGCACGTTCTTCGGTCGGTGGCTACCGTTCACCGTCACGAGAGTCTCCGAGTGGTCGTGGGCCTGGAAAATCGGCCCCGTCCAGGCGACGGGGCACCGGGTGATTCCAGCAGGTGATACGTGTCGAGCAGGGTTCGAGGTCCCGCTGTTCGCGTTTCCGTACGTCCTCGTTTGCTGGTGGGCACTCGGGCGAATCGAGGTGCTCGCCACAGCGTCCTCGGCCGACAGTCGGAGCGGCCGGTCGGGTGCCACTGACCGTTCGACAGACCAGGCAGACGGGCCAGACGGGAGTTAGATCACGCCGGTCGTCTCCGCCACCTGGATCGCCGCCGGTTCGCTGATCCCGCTCCCGAGGATGGTGTACCGGTCGCGGATCTCGTGGGCCGTCGTGAGCGCGTCGATGACGTCCTCCTCGTCGACGCCGAGTTCCTCGGCGGTCGTCGGGGCGTCGATGCTCTTCAACGCATCTCGAACCGACCGCCAGGTGCCCGATTCGCCGCTGTGGAGGTACTCCGTCATGATGGCGCCGACGCCGACCTGGTGACCGTGTAGCGCCGCTCCCGGCGCGATCCGGTCCAGCTGGTGGCTGAAGAGGTGTTCGGCACCGCTGGCCGGGCGGGATGAGCCGGCGATGCTCATCGCGACCCCGGAGGAGACCAGGGCCTTGACCACGACCCACGCGGACTCCTCCAGGCCCGGTTTGATGGACTCGGCGCGATCGACGAGCATCTCGGCCGTCATCTGGGAGAGCGCACCGGCGTACTCGGAGTACTCGACGTTCTGGAGACGGTTGGCGAGTTGCCAGTCCTTCACGGCGGTGTAGTTGCTGATGATGTCCGCACAGCCAGCGGTCGTCAACTCCCAGGGTGCGTCGGCGATGACGCTCGTGTCGGCGATGACCGCGATGGGCGGGTCCGCGGCCACGCTGTGGCGGGTGTCGCCCTCGGGGACCGAGCCCCGCCCGCTCACGATGCCGTCGTGGCTCGCGGCGGTCGGGACGGAGATGAAACCGACGCCGAGTTCGTCGGCGGCCATCTTCGCGATATCGATGGCCTTGCCACCCCCGACGCCGATGAGATAGGAGACGTCCGCCAGGCGGGCGTCCTCGAGCACCTGCTCGACGGACTCGAAGGTTGCCGTCTCGACGATGGTCAGTGCGGGATTCAGGCCGTCCGCCTCGAGTTGCTCGACGATCGGATCGGCGGCGACCCGCTTCGGCGTCGGACTCGTGACGATGAGTGGCCGGCCGGTGAGGTGCGTGTCCGCCAGCACCGCGCCGACGTCGTCCAGGGCGTCGTGGCCCACGACGACGTTCCGCGGGAGGCGAATCCACGTCGATTTGTCGAACATACCGGAACCAGCGCGGGGAGAGGGGAAAACGGTTCGGGACTCAGATCGTCTCGAGGACACCGAGCACTCGCTCTTCGGCCTCCCGCGACGGCCCCTCGTCCCTGCCGTCGCGGTCGCTCTCGAGGTGGTCTTCGACGGTTATCGCCATCGCTTCGTCGACCGGCGTCGACTCCCAGCCGAGGGCGGCGAGTTTCGCCGTCGAGAGGAGGTGCGGATACGGGCGATACAACGGGAAGTCCTCGAGGTCGAGGTCGGCGATAGAGAGTTCGCGTTCGCTGGCGTGGACGACCTCGACGGAAGCGTCCAACGCTTCGACGGCGAGGGTTATCATCCGGTCGAGTGACACCGCGTTCCGGTCGGCCGCATTGTACACTTCGCCCGCCGTTCCCTCCTCGGCGACGAGTCGAAGAGCGCTCGCGAGGTCCGGGGCGAAAGCACGATGCCAGACGTTCGTCCCATCACCGGGCACCACGATCCGATCGTAGGCGTCGATTCGATGGAGCCAGTAATCGAGTCGTTCGCGGTAATCGTGTGGGCCGTACACGACGGGCGGCCGCACCGACATGGCACGGACGCCACGCTCTGCCGCCCGAACCACCGCTCGGTCCCCCGCTGCCTTCCGATTACCGTACGTCGAGAAGGTGTCGTCGGTGGCCTGTTCGTCGGTACATTCGTGCCACGGCGTGTCGTCCTCCCGTTTCGGGATGGTGTCGACGGCGTATGCCTCGCCGCTCGATACGTAGACGTAGGCGTCCCCATCGGCGAAGATTCTGGTCGCGCTCTCGACGTCCCGGGGATGGTAGGCGACCACGTCGAAGACCACGTCCGGGTCGACGGCGTCGCGGGCAGCCTCGAGTGCGCCGTCGTTCGTCCGGTCACCTTCGAAGTGGTCCACTCTCGGGTCGTCTGCGAATGGATTCTCGTGTGACCCACGATTGAAGAGCGTGACGTCGTACTCGTTCTCGAGCAGTTCGACGACCAGGTGCCGGCCGATGAATTTCGTTCCGCCGATGACCAGAGCACGTCCCATGGCCACCTCGACGGGAGAGCGAACCAAAACCGTGCTGTTTGGCAGCCTTCGATTCGGATCAGTCCGCGCTACCGACCGCACCGGGTGACCTGGCGGCGGCGCTCTCGGGGAGGGACTGACGGACGTCTGCCTCGGGCCGTTCGGCGATGGCGTCGCGGTAGGCGTCGGGCATGACCTTCACGAAGGAATCGCGGACGTCGTCCCAGTTCTCGAGGACTGCGTCCCCCCGATCGCTCCCGGTGTGGCTCACGTGGTTCTCGACGAGGCGGCGGATAGCCCGTTCGTCTGCCGGTTCGAGGGTATCCTCGACCGCCACCATGTCCCCGTTGACGCGGTCGGCCACGTCACCGTCGGTATCGAGCACGTACGCGACCCCGCCGCTCATCCCCGCGGCGAAGTTCCGCCCGATGTCGCCGAGGACGACGGCGATGCCGCCGGTCATGTATTCGCAGCCGTGATCGCCGACGCCTTCGACGACCGCGTTCGCCCCGCTGTTCCGAACCGCGAACCGTTCGCCGGCCACGCCGTTGACGTAGAGTTCGCCGCCGGTCGCGCCGTAGAGCGCGACGTTCCCGATCAGGGTGTTCGCCGCCGGGTCGAACCCCTCAGACCGGGGCGTTTTGACGGCGATGGTGCCGCCGGAGAGGCCCTTGCCGACGTAGTCGTTCGCCGGCCCGTCGAGTTCGAAGGTCACGCCGCGAGCGAGGAACGCGCCGAAGCTCTGCCCGGCGGTCCCCGTGAACCGGACGGAGATGGTGTCCTCGGGCAATCCGTCGCCGCCGTAGCGGTCGGTCACTTCACTGGAGAGCATCGCACCGACCGTCCGGTCGACGTTCGTGAGGCGCTCGTCGAGTGCGACCGATTGCCCCGATTCGAGTGCGGGCATGGCACCCTCGATGAGGGAGTGGTCGAGATGATCCGACATGTCGACCGGCTGTTCCCGGGTCTTGTACCGGTCGTCGCCGGACGGTTCGGCGATGACGGCCGAGAGGTCCAGCGTCCGCGCCTTCGGATGGTCGACGTCCCGCTGGGCGAGGAACTCGACCCGGCCGACGAGGTCGTCGACGGTGGCGACCCCGAGTTCCGCCATGATCTCGCGGAGTTCCTGGGCGACGAAGGTGAAGTAGTTGATGACCTCCTGTGGGGTTCCGGGGTACCGCTTGCGGAGCTTCTCGGCCTGCGTCGCCACCCCGACCGGACAGGTGTTCTGGTGGCACTGCCGGGCCATCACACAGCCACCCGTGACGAGGCTCGCGGTGCCGAAGGCGAACTCCTCGCCGCCGAGCATGGCACCGATGGCGATGTCGCGGCCGGTCCGCATCCCACCGTCCACGCGAAGGGTCACGCGGGAGCGGAGGCCAGTCTCCCGGAGGAGCTGGTTCGCCTCGGCGAGCCCGAGTTCCCAGGGAATACCTGCGTGTTTGATGGACGTCTTCGGGCTCGCTCCGGTCCCCCCGGAGTGGCCGCTGATGTGGATCTTGTCGGCCTTGGCTTTCGCACAGCCGGCCGCGATGGTCCCGATGCCGGCCTCGGAGACGAGTTTGACGTGGATGTCGGCCGCCCTGTTCGCGGTGCGGAGGTCCGTGATCAGCTGTTTGAGGTCCTCGATACTGTAGATGTCGTGCTGGGGCGGCGGCGAGATGAGCGGGACACCCGGCGTCGAGGAGCGCACGTCGGCGATCATCTCGTTCACCTTCTCGCCGGGGAGGTGGCCACCTTCACCCGGCTTCGATCCCTGTGCCATCTTGATCTGGAGTTCGTCGGCCGCACCCAGGTACTCGCTCGTCACGCCGAACCGACCGGAGGCGACCTGCTTGATGCCACACTCGCGGTCCGTTCCGTAGCGGGACGGCGGTTCGCCACCCTCGCCCGTGTTGGCGTTCCCCCCGAGCGCGTTCATCGCCATGGCGTTGTTCTCGTGGGCCTCCGGCGAGAGCGACCCGAGACTCATCGCGGCGGTGGAGAAGCGGGTGACGATGTCGGTCACGGGTTCGACGTCCTCGATGGGGATGGATTCGTGCTCGTCGGTGAGGATGTCGAGGAGGCCACGGAGCGTGTGTCCAGACTCGTTTTGCGCGTTTACCAGACCAGAGAACTCCTCGTAGGTCTCCCACTCACCGGAGCGGACGGCCTGCTGGAGTGTATTGACCGTCTGTGGATTCCAGGCGTGGTTCCGCCCGTCCTGGCGGTTGCTGAACTCCCCCTGGATCTCGAGTTCGGGGTCCGCCTCGAACGCCGTGCGATGCCGTTCCCGGAGGTCGGCTTCGATCTCGTCGAGGCCGATACCCTCCGTCCGGTTGGGCGTCCCGGTGAAGTACTCCTCGACGACCGTGGAATCCAGCCCGACGGTCTCGAATATCTGGGCGCCCTGATAGCTCTCGACCGTCGATATCCCCATCTTCGCCATGATCTTCAGGAGCCCCTTCTCGAGCGCCGAGAGGTAGGTCCGGGCGACCGACTGGTCGGTCATCCCCTCCGGTGCACCGGCGAGTTCGGTGACGGTCTCGATGCCGAGGTACGGGTTGACGGCACCGGCCCCGTACCCGATCAGGGCGGCTACGTGGTGAGTCGTTCGGGGTTCGGCCGATTCGACGACGAGGTCGACCCTCGCTCGGAGTCCCTCCCTGACGAGGTGATGATGGACGCCGCTCGTCGCGAGGAGACTCGGGATGGGGATCGCGTCCTCGCCAGCGCGACGGTCCGAGAGGATCAGTATCTCGGCCCCGGAGTCGACGGCGTCCACCGCCTGCTCCCGAACCCGCTCGACCGCAGCCGCAAGTCCCGCCGTGGGATCGAAGGTGACGTCGATGGTCGCCGTCGAGAACGAGGAATCGCGCACCGACGCCACCGCATCGTCGCCCAGGACCGGCGAATCGGCGACCAACTGCCGGGCGTGGGCGGCGGACTCGGCGAGGAGGTTCCGCTGGCGGCCCAGTCGGGTCTCCAGACTCGTGACCAGTTCCTCGCGGATGTAGTCGATGGGTGGGTTCGAGACCTGGGCGAACTGCTGGCGGAAGTAGCTGAACAGCGGCCGGTTGAACGCCGAGAGTACGGACAGCGGCGTGTCGTCGCCCATCGACCCGACCGGATCCGAGCCCGACTCGACCATCGGTTTGAGGAGTTCGTCGAGTTCGTCCCGGGTGTAGCCGTAGAGCACCTGCTTGGATCGGACGTCTTCGACGGTGTCACCGAACGGGTCACCGTCGGTCGGCAGCGAGGCCTGTTCGTCGGCCAGCCATCGGCCGTATTTCTCGTCGACGAGGTCCGCGAAGACCTCGTCGTCGGAGCGGATTCCCGCGTCTGGCCCGGCCACGAACAACTGACCGGGCTTGAGCCGACCGCGGCGCTCGACGTCCGCCGGGTCAGCCTCGAGTGCGCCCTGCTCGCTGGCCATCACGAGCGTCCCGTCGTGATGTACCTCGTACCGGAACGGGCGGAGGCCGTTGCGGTCGAGGACGGCGCCGACCCGTTCGCCGTCGGTCCCGATGACGAGTGCCGGGCCGTCCCACGGTTCGACCAGTGACGCGTGGAAGTCGTACCAGTCCCGACGGTCGTCGTCCATGCCGTCGTGACCCTGCCACGCTTCGGGGACCAGCATGCGGAGCGCGTGGGGGAGATCGCGGCCCGACGCCAGCAGTAACTCGAGGGCGTTGTCGAGTGACGCCGTATCGCTCTGAGACTCGTCGCGGATGATCGGCGTGAGCGTCTCGAGGTCCGACTCGGAGAAGGCGGGCGATTCGAGGTCGGCCTCCCGCGCTCGCATCCAGTTGACGTTCCCCTGGATGGTGTTGAACTCGCCGTTGTGGATGACGGTCCGATGTGGATGGGCGAGGTGCCAGCGGCCGAGCGTGTTGGTCGAAAACCGGGCGTGGACCATCGCGAAGTTCGACTGGACGCGCTCGTCCTGGAGGTCGGGATAGTACGCAGCGAGTTGTGAGCCCTTGAGCAGTCCCTTGTAGACGAGCGTCTCCCGATCTAGCGAGACGACGAAGAACCGATCCTGGTCGACGGCCTTCTCGACTGCCCGACGGGCCACGTAGAGGCGGCGATCGAACTCCTCGTCGGAGACGTCCGTCTGCGGGGAGACGACGGCATGGACGACGGCCGGTTCGGAATCGAGTGCCGTCTTCCCCAGGTCGGAATCGTCGGTCGGGACGTCCCGCCAGTGTACGACGGAGAGACCGTGCTCGGCGAAGACCGTCTC
This sequence comes from Halobacteriota archaeon, assembly GCA_051744605.1. GTDB lineage: Archaea > Halobacteriota > Halobacteria > Halobacteriales > Halobacteriaceae > Halanaeroarchaeum. The sequence continues at coordinate 2,403 of JBNJDE010000043.1, read as the reverse complement.
GGCGGTTTCCTCGACCGTCTGCCGGGCTGCATCGTCGCGGGGCATGAACAGTGCCCCCACGGCGTAGGTCTCCGGAAGCGTGTCGACGACGTCGGCGAAGAACTGGTGGGGAGTCTGGAGCAGGATGCCCGCACCGTCGCCGGTGTTCTCCTCTGCGCCGGTCGTTCCGCGATGTTCGAGGTTCTCGAGGAGTTCCACGGCATCGGAGACGATCCGATGATTCGAGCCGCCATCGAGGTCCATCACCGTCCCGACCCCGCAGTTTGCCCGCGCCTCCTCGGGAGACGCGAGAAGACGGTCGTCGCTTCGGGTGTCCCGTTCGTGCATGGCGAATCATGGCACACTTCCACATATAACAGTACTCCTGAGACTGTTAGTGTGTATTAGTATCAACTAAGGTCGTGGAAGGTAATTGTTCTCCAGGCCGTCAGTCGCCAGATTCGAACCATCGGGTACCCGGAGATCCGCCGCTGCCGACGCCTTCTTTGTGCCGTCACCCGTTTCCTTTCGAATGGACAACGATAACGGAGCCGCAGATCAGGTGAGGGCTGGCGATCGCATCGCAGCCCTCGGAGACCGATTCGACCGTCTCGATCGGCGGATAGCAGCCGCGATGGGGCGTCTCGGGGTGCCGACGTTACGGTTCGCTCTCGGTGTCGTGTTCGTCTGGTTCGGGGCGCTGAAGGTCGTCGACCAGAGCCCGGCGGCGAGCCTCGTCGCGGAGACGGTCGTCTTTCTGCCGCCCGAACTGTTCGTCCCGATCCTGGGGGTCTGGGAGGTCCTGATTGGTCTCTTTTTCTTGTACCGCCCCCTGATTCGAGTGGCCATCCTCCTGTTGTTCCTGCAGCTGCCCGGTACCTTCCTGCCGGTCGTCCTGCTCCCCGAAGTCGTCTTTCAGACGGTCCCCTACGCGCTCACCGTCGAGGGTCAGTACATCGTCAAGAATCTGCTGATCATCGGCGCCGCACTCGTCGTCGGATCGACCGTCCGCGAGGAGAGCGTATCGACGCGAGACGAAGACCACTCAAACGTACTCGAGTAGCTGGGAGAAGATCTCACGTTCGGCCTTGCGGAGGCGGGTCGCAAACGCGGAACTCGAGATGCCGGTCATGGCCGCCAGCTCTTCGACCGTCGTCTCGCTCGGCATCTCGTAGTAGCCCTCGAGCATCGCCATTCTGATCGCCTCACGCTGTTTGTCCGTGAGCCCTGCCAGATCGAGCCGGGCGCTCCACTCCTCACCGGCCCCGATCTCCCGGTAATCGATCACCTCGAAGGACGACGAGACCTCGCGAAGCGCCGCAGTGATCTGTTCTGCACGCTCTGGGCTCTGGACGTACGTCGTCAAACACAGGTCGCCGTCGGTCCCGGTCCGGGACGGTCGAATTCGTGGAATCGCGTCGTTCTCGAAGACCACCGCACAGGGACAGTCGGAGGTGTCCGACTGACTCGCGTGATGGACGGTGATCTCGCCGTCGGCGTTCCGGGTCACGTAATCGCAGTTTATCGTCCCGTCGTTCCAGAAGACGGAGATGCCGGTCACCTCGACGTCCAGTTGTCGAATCGGACAGCGTTCGGGTGCGCGGACCCGGTACTCGACGCGATGTCCCCATCGTTCGAGATCGCGGTTCCGGTCGGCACCCATTCGTGATTACACCACGTTCGTCCGTGCCCGGTCGACCATCCGATCGATACGGTCCTCCGACGGTCCGTCGACGTCGAGTTCCGAGCGCAAGCCCTCCATCGTTTCCACGAGTGCCGTCACACTCCACCGGTAGAACGGTGCCTCGGCAGTGGCCTCCTCGACCAGCGTCGCGAAGGCGTCGATCCAGTCCAGTTCGGACTCGACGAACCGACGGAGTTCCTCGATTTCGCCTGCATCGAGCAGGATACTCGCGTACTCCAGCTCAAGGGCCACGTGGTCCGCCGGATACGCCTCGGGCACGTCAGCGCCGAGCGCGTCGTATCGTCGTTCCATGGCGGTCGCGGGCGGCCCTTCCATAAGCCCTTCTCGCCCCTCGTACCACTCCTTGTACGGCGACGCGGCCGGTGGCGCGAAGGGCGTCCGGAAAGCCCCGAAGAGTCCCTCGTACTCTTCGGTGAGATCACGGTCCTCGATCGCCGGTGGGGCTGGTGGTTCGACGCCCACCCGCTCTAGCGACTCGACCGCCGCCGAGAGTCCGGCCGGCGAGGAGACGGCCTCGCGGACGGATTCGTCGGGATGGCGCAGACAGTTCGAGAGCACGATCACGGCCTCGGACCACGCTGCTTGCGTCTGGTCGTCCATAGCTTACAGTCCCGGTACGACGAGGGGGCTCTTGACGGCTGCCATTAGCACCACGTAGCGCAACAGGAACCCGCCGACCAGCACCAGCGCGTACTTCGCCGCGTACCCGCCCGTCAGCA
>JBNJDE010000042.1:0-17186 GCA_051744605.1 Halobacteriota archaeon | reverse complement strand
GTCGATACCGCGGCCGCCGCACTCGACGGCGCGGACGGAGCGCTCGTGGTCACCGACTGGCCCGAGTTCGCGGACCTCGACGAGGAGTTCGACGCGATGGCGACGCCGGTCGTCGTCGACGGACGGCGGATCATCGAGCGCCGCGAGGGACTGGTCTACCAGGGGCTGACCTGGTAAGCGTCGACGGGCTGACCGGCGGCTACAGTTCGACGATGCGATCCGGGTCGGGCATGTCGTCGACGTTGGCAGCAGTCTCGAAGATGACGCCGTCGAGCGCCTCGTGCGTATCCAAGTACCAGTACGGTGTGCCACCGTAGTCGCCGCTCTGGATGACGGGCATGCCGGCAGCCTCGAACTCCTCGACGACGGCCCACGGGTCGTCGAACGCGAAGCAGGCCACGTGGTGGAGTCCCTCTCCGTGCTCGGCCAGGTGCTCGGTGTAGAGGCTCTCGCCCGTCAGCGGCTCGATGAGCTCGATCATCGTCTCCCCGAGAAAGCCAAGCGCGAGTGCCATCGAGTACTCCTGGGCCTCCCCATAGACGGTCGTGTCGGTCAGGGTCGGCGGCTCGAACCGATACACCTCCCAGTCCGTGAGTCCGAGGACGGCGGCGTACCGTTCCATACCCGCGTCGAGGTCCCGAACGACGATGCCGATCTGGGTGATCTCCGGTACCGGTGTCTCTATCGCTGGTATATCTGGCGTCATGGTGGTGTGCGGTGATCGCTCGCGGCACGCCAGGTCGGCGGCGCGGCCGCGGTCGCCCCCGTCAAACGTTGAGCAGTCATATAGTTAACACTTTGCCCCGCTACGACGGAGTCGTCCCTATCCGGCGTTAGGACCGTACGGTTCGGCGGATGCCCCGAGTGAGTCGGCCAGCTGGTGCGTCCCGCCGTGACCGAGTGATGGGCGATTACAGGGGATCGACCAGGTCCTCGAGGGCAGCTTTCGGATCGTCTGCCTTCGCGACGCCACTGGCGAGGAGGACGCCATCGGCGCCCAACTCCTGGGCCGCGACGAGGTCGTCACCCGTGCTGATGCCCGCACCACAGTAGACGTCGATGGACGGGTCGACGGCCTCGGCTGCCGCGACGGCGTCCTCGACGATGTCGGGGTCTGCCTGGCTGACCGGCGTCCCCGTACCGATGAGTTCCGGTGGTTCGACGGCGACCGCGTCGGGGCCGAGGGCGGCCGCCGCGGCGATCTGCTCGGGGTTGTTCGCGCAGACGACCGTCTCCAGGTCGGCCCGGTCGGCGGCCTCGAGGGCGGCGTCGATGTCGGCGAGTTTCAGCCGGCGCTCCGAATGATTGATCAGGGTTCCCACAGCACCGTTCGCGGCGACGGATTCGGCGAGTGTGCTCCCCGTATGGCTCCCGTAGTCCACGGGACTGACGTGTTGCGCCCAGGTCTCCGCGCCCGTTTCGACGACGCGAGCGATGTCGACCGCCTGCGGTGCAACTGCGATGTCTACCCCGGACGACTCCGCGACCGCCGCGGCTGCCTCGGCGACGGCCACGGGGTCCGCGGGGTACGCCTTGAGATTGACGAGGACGAACATACCCCAGACGGGTCGGCGCGCAGCGAAAAAGGTTGTTCTTTGGGTCGGTTCAATCCTTGCGCTTGACCATGTCGCCGAGGGTGAGTCCCTGACCGTCGCCACCGGACTCCCACTCCTCGTCGTCGCCCCCCGCCGACTCGGTGAGCGAGATGCCGAGGTGTTTCTCGAGTTTGCGCTGTACCTCGTCGCTGGGAAGCATGTCCCCGCGCTCGAGTTTGCGGACGAGACTGGCCTTCTCGTTCAACTGGTCGGCCAGTTCCTCCTGGGTGAGCCCTTCGGCCTCGCGGGCGTTCCTGATCCGCTGGTCGTAATCCGCGGCGACCTCGTCCATCTCGTCGAACATGTCACGGCGGCGTCGGCCACCCGAGGAACCGCCGGAGCTACTGCCGCCACTCGACGACGAGGAACTGCCCGACGACGAGCTCGTCGAATACTTGGTGGACGTACTGCTCGAGGTCTGCGTCTCGACCTCCGTGCCGAAGTCGGCACAGGAGTCACAGACCTGGAGTTCCGCCCCCTCGACCTTGACCGTCTTGGGACTCCCGGTCTCCGCGCCACACATCTCACACTGGACCATGGGAAGGAGTTGCCGACGACAACCTATAAATGGTGCGCCGCTACGCCGCGAGGTCGCGCCAGGCACCCCAGAAGCGCTGCAACGCGGTGAGGTGGCCGACGACGGTGAAGAGCACGAGCAGCCAGGCGACCAGAGAGATACCACCGACCCGCGGGACGATGGCCATCGCGAACCCGACCAGCCCGATGAGCGCCAGGCGGTCGGCCCGCCCGAGCAACCCACCGTACTGACGAGACAGCCCCACGGCTTCGACCTGGGTTCCGAGGTACGAGGTCATGAGCACGCCGGTGACCGCCAGGAACCCGAGGGCGTACTGTTCGATGCCCGCGGCCAGGCCGCCCACGACGATCACGTCCGCGTACCGGTCGAGGACGTGGTCGAGGAGGTCGCCCGCCGGTGAATCGACGTCGAGTTCCCGGGCGAGGGCCCCATCCAGGAGGTCGAGCCACCCGTTGAGGAAGACGAAGACCGCCCCCAGTACGTAGGCCACCGGAGTGGCCACGTAGAACCCCGCGGCCGCGACTATGGCGAAGACGAACGCGATGACGCTCACGCCATCCGGAGAGAGTCCGAGACGAACGGCCCCCGCGACGAACGGTCGGAGCGCTCGCGTCGCCAGCGGGCGGAGTCTATCCAGGGTCATAGATATCCCGTGAAGTCGACGGTTCCGGCCGAGGGTCGCACGTCACCCTGGAGGATCCGTTCGATCTCTTCGGCGACCGCCTCCGGGGAACGGTCAGTGGTATCTACCTCGTAGACGTGGTCCTCGCCGTGTCGCTGGACCGCTTCCGAGAGGATGACGTCGAGCGCCTCGCTCTCGGCATTCTCCGCCGCTTTCGCCGCCGACGCCCCGCGACGCCGAAGTCGTCGTTCGAGTTCGCCCGGTTCACATCGCAGGACGACGACGTCGTCCACGTCCAGATAGTGCGAGAGGTGCGAGTCGACGATGACGTCGTCCAACCCCTCGAATCTCGTCGCCACGGCGTCGAGGTCCGCGACGACGCTATCCCGTTCCTCGTCGACCTCGGTGTAGAGTCCCTCCCGACGGATGAGTTCGTTCAGATGGACGGCATCGAGGTCAGCCTCGACGAGGTCGGTCGCCGTGGTCTTACCCGTTCCCGGCGTGCCGGTGACCGCGAGTCTCACTCGGCCAGCACCTCGTTGAGAGCCGAGACGACCCGTTTGGTCTCCCGTTTCGTCCCGCAGGTGACCCGGACGTGCTCGGTGAGGCCGAACGACGAGCAATCGCGCACGATGATACCACGCCGTTTGAGGGTCTCGGTCGCGTCGCTCGCGTCGCCCACCTCGACCAGCACGAAGTTCCCGTGGCTCTCGTAGGTGGGTGCTTCGAGGGTCTCTCGCATGTACTCACGGGACCAGCGGACGAGGTCCGTGGTCTTCTCGACGTGTTCGTCGTCCCCGAGGGCGGCCAGCCCTGCCGTGCAGGCGACGGCGCTGGCGGCGAACGGTGTATTCACCTTGGCGTACGCGTCCGCCCACGCGCTCGGGACGATAGCGTAACCCAGTCGGAGACCCGCGAGACCGTACGCCTTCGAGAAGGTCCGGAGGACGGCCACGTCGTCGCGTTCGTCGAGCAATTCGACCGCCGAAGGGGCCTCGGTGAACTCGCCGTAGGCTTCGTCCACGACGACGAGCGTGTCGTCGTCCGTCCCCTCGGCGATCGTGGTCACGTCTTCGAGCGAGAAGCGACTCCCCGTCGGGTTGTGCGGACTGGTGAGATAGACGATGCGCTCGTCGTCGTAGGTCTCGAAGACGTTCGCCGGCGAGAGGGCGAAGCCGTCTGCTTCGGTGACCGGGTAGGAGTTCACCGTGCCGTGGTGGAATCGCGCGCTCATCCCGTAGTAGGCGAACCCCGGGTCGGGGACGAGGACGGCGTCGCCGGGGTCGAGCATGGCCCGGCCCAGGTAATCGAGGGCGCCGTCACCACCGTTGGCCAGCCAGATCTGTTCGTCTGCGACGTCCCACCGGTCCGCCAGCGCGGCGACCAGGTCCGCGTGGACCGCCTTCGGGTAGTGGTGGATCTCCTCGGCGATGTCCCGGATCGCCTCGACGCCGGCGGGACTGGGGCCGAGCGGATTCTCGTTCGACGCCAGTTTCACGAACTCCCCTGGATCGCGGCCGAGTTCGCGGGCGACCTCCTCGATACCGCGACCGGCGACGTACTCCTCGTGGGCAGCAAGGTCCCGCGGTTGCATGCCCGGAGGAACTCGGCGGCGGCCCTTAAACGTGCCCACCGCAAACGGCCCACCTCGCCGCCACCCCCGGCTTTAATGGCCAACCGATCGACGTGCATCCATGGCACTTCTCGACTCCGTCGCCGTCGTCTCACACGTCCTCTTCGGCGGACTCTGGACCGGCGCCGTCGTGTTCACCGCCCTGCTCGCCGGGGGGTTGGCGAGTGACGCCGCGAGTGCGCTCTCGGACCTCGTCGTCGACAGACTTCGACTCGTCTCGCGGTCGAGTGCGGTCATTACCCTGCTCAGCGGTGGCTACATGGCCACCGGCTACTCACATAGTTACTTCACGAGTTCGACGCGGGGGCTGTTGCTCTCCGCGATGGTCGCGCTCTGGCTGGTGCTCATGGTCACCGTCGAGATCGGTGCGTCGCGGGTGCTCGACGAGCAGCAGAGCGGGCGCACCATCCTGGGAATCGCGGGCCTGGTGGCCCTCCTGCTATTACTTGACGTCGGGCTGTTGATAGCCGGCGTCTGAGTCCTGTTCGGGGCGTCTCTCACGGAACCCGGACGTCGTGTTCGAGGACCCCGATACCGTCGATCTCGACTGCGACGTGGTCGCCGTCCGACAGTGGGGCGACCCCCGACGGCGTCCCCGTGCTGATGACGTCACCGGCTTCGAGGGTCATGTACGTCGTGATCTCCTCGATGAGGTCCGGGACGGAGAAGATGAACTGATCGATGGAGGAACGCTGGCGAACTTCCCCGTTCACGCGAAGTTCGATGGCAGCGTCCTCGGGGACGTCCTCGGGGTCGACCAGGACCGGTCCCATCGGTGCGGCGCCGTCGAAGGACTTGCCGCGAACCCAGTTCTGCTCTTCGTCCTGGTCGTCGCGGTTGGAGACGTCGTCCAGGATGGTGTACCCCGCGACGTAGTCCATCGCGTCGTCGGCGTCGACGTTCCGCGCCTGTTCCCCGATGACGACGGCGAGTTCGGCTTCGTGGTCGACGCGCTCTTTCCCCGCCGGGACGGTGACCGTGGCGCCGTGATGGGAGACGGTGTTCGGCGTCTTCAAGAAGAGCAGCGGACGGTCGGGAACGTCCTTGTTCCGCTCGGCGGCGTGGTCGGCGTAGTTGAGGCCGACACAGACGATCTTCGAGGGCTCGGAGGGTGCGATGACGTCGACTTCGGCCGGATCGTAGGTCTCGTCGGCGAATTCGATCGCATCGTCGGTCCACTCCCCGATTCGGACGGCTCCTGCTGGGTCTCGGAAGCGTACGCGTCGCATGCCATCCGCTTTCGACCCACCCACCCTAAGGATTTCCGTGTCCGCCGCGATGTCCGCCCGTGGCGTCGGTACCGAACTGTTCGTTTCATCATCATTTAAGTCGACCTCCGCCGTACGCTAGCGTGGTATGGAACTCACCTGGCACGGCCACTCGACGTGGTACGTAACGCTGGACGGCACCGACATCCTCATCGACCCGTTCTTCGACAACCCGAAGACGGACCTGTCGCCGGGAGACGTCGAGACCCCGGATTTCGTCCTGCTGACCCACGGCCACGCCGACCACATCGCCCACGTCGGCGAGTTCGCCGAGGCGACCGTGGTCGCGACCCCCGAACTGGCCGGCTACGTCGCCGACGAGTACGGCATCGAGGACACCATCGGGATGAACCTCGGCGGCACCGTCGAGGTGGGTGACGCCTACGTGACGATGCATCGGGCAGATCACACCAACGGCTTCGAGACCGACTACCAGGTCTCCGGCGACATGCCGGCCGGCTACGTCATCAGCGACACGAAGCCGACCCAGGCCACGGACGAGGAGAGCGAGACGTTCTACCACGCCGGCGACACCGGCCTCATGACCGAGATGCGCGACGTCATCGCGCCGTTCCTCGAACCAGATGCGGCCGCGCTCCCCATGGGCGATCACTTCACCATGGGACCGTGGCAGGCGGCCGTCGCGACGGATTGGCTGGACGTCGACCACGTCTTCCCGATGCACTACGACACCTTCCCACCGATCGAACAGGATCCCGAGGACTTCCGTCGCGAGGTGAAAGCCACCGGAAGCGATACCGAGGTGCACGTCCTCGAGGGCGACGAGACGTTCGATCTGAGCGAGACGATCACCGTCTGAGTCGCCGGGATTCCGTCGGTTCCGGCCGACGCGCGCCGTGGGTGCGAGCGACCCGATCAGAAATTTCGGTTCTTTGATTAGCGCCCTCGGAGAAGACCAGCCGTGGAACTCGTCTACATCGGGGGAATCGCCCTCTCCGGACTCACCGCCCTCCTCTGGGCCGTCCACAACGTCGCGATACGACTCGGGACGGTTCGCGGGAGCGTCACCGACGCGATAACCGTCGTCATGGTGACGAACCTGGCCGTCATCGGCCCCATCGCGATACTCCTCCACTATCCGACGTTCGGGCTCTCCCCGCTCGCCGTCGCCGTCTTCGGGGCGGCCGGCCTCTCCGGGCTCATGCTGGGCCGGATCTGTCTGTTCAGGGGTATCAGAGCGGTCGGCGCCAGTCGGACGACGCCGGTCGTCTCTGCGTCGGCGCTCGTCTCCGCCGTGCTGGCGGTCAGGTTCCTCGGCGAGACCCTGACCCCGAGACACGGTATCGGAATCGTGTTGATCGTGGCCGGTATCGCGACCATCTCCTGGTTGACCGCCGCCGACGCGGCCGAGAAACCGTCGCTGCGAGAGGCCTGGACCGCGATGCTGTTGCCGCTGGGGGCGGCGCTGTTCATCGGTATCGAACCGATATTCGTCAGGATCGGCCTCGATTCGGGCACCCCGGTCCTCGTCGGGCTGACGATCATGACGGCGGCGGCACTCGTCAGCCACACGGCCTACCATCGCCTCAGTGGCGGGCGCCTCTATCGACCGGGACGAACGGCGGATCTCCGGTGGTATCTCGTCGCCGCACTGGCCAGTACGTTCGGCCTCACCGCGTATTTCCTCGCGCTCCAGGTGGCGCCGGTAGTGGTCGTCATCCCCATCATCCAGCTCTCACCGCTGGGAGTCATCGCCATCTCCGCGGCGTTCCTCCCGCGCGAACTCGAACGCGTGACGTGGAAACTGGCTGCGGCAGCGACGATCGTGGTCGTCGGGGCGATCCTCGTCTCCCTCTCCGGGTGAGCGACGGTTCAGGCATCTCCCCGACGTCTCGAGTGAAGGACCACCATTTATACCGGCACGACACCTCGCAGGCACGTATGCATACGCCTCGTGTCGTCGTCTTCGACGAGCGAATCGCGGATCTGTCGATCGAGCGGGCCGTCTTCGACGACGTGGCCGTCGACCTGACGTTGGCCGACGGGATCAGTCCCGAACGAGTTGCCACCGAGGCGAGCGACGCGTTCGGGATCATCGTCGACGCGAACGTCCCGGTTCCGGCGTCGGTGATCGAGCGCCTGGACGACCTCCGGATCGTCGCTCGCTCCGGGATCGGGTTCGACAACATCGACCTCGAGGCGGCGGCCGACCGGGATATCAGGGTGACCAACGTTCCGGACTACTGTCTCGAGGAGGTCTCGACCCACGCTCTCGCCCTCCTCTTGACCCTGGCGCGGAAGGTCCACGTCTACGACCGGGCGACCAGCGACGGTCGCTGGGAGTGGTCCGATGGCGTGCGCATCGATCGGCTCAGCCACCAGACGCTCGGCCTGGTCGGAGTGGGCAACATCGGCCGGCGGATGGCAGCGAAAGCAACACCGATTTTCGACGATCTGGTGGCGTACGACCCGTACGTGCCGGCAGAAGAACTGCGGTCCAGTGGGGTCGACCCCGTCTCCTTCGAGACGCTGCTCGCCCGATCGGACGTCGTCAGCCTCCACCCACCGCTGACCGACGAAACCACGGGGATGATCGATGCGGCGGCGCTGGAGACGATGGGCGAGGGGACGATCCTCGTCAACACGAGTCGCGGCGAGGTGATCGACCAGGACGCCCTCGAGTCGGCACTCGACGATGGGACCATCGCGGCGGCCGGCCTCGACGTCCTCGAGACCGAACCGCCGGTCGACGAGTCGCTCCTGTCACGAGACGACGTCGTCGCCACGCCCCATTCGGCCTGGTATTCGGAGGACTCCCTCGTCGAACTTCGACAGTCCGCGGCCGAAGAGGTGAAACGAACGATCGAGGATCGCGAACCGCGCAATCCGGTCTCCGAGAACGAGTGGCAGTGAGAGCCGCCCTCATGGACGTTGGCGAGGGACACTCCTGCGACGGTGGTCGAGGGGAAGCAGCCCCGATCACCACCAGCGATTCTCGCGGAGCCGGTCGATCGCCGCCTGGATCGTCGACGCGTCCCGCGAGAAGGTGAATCGGACCCAGTCCGCCTCGGCATCGGGGGCCGTGTAGAAGCTGCTTCCGGGGACGACGGCGACCCCCGCCTCTCTGACGAGCCGGTAGCTGAATTCGACGTCCGTCTCGTCGGTCGGATAGCGCGCCATCATGTAGTACGCGCCGTCCGGTTCGAGCGGGTCGAGGCCCACGGCAGCGAGTCCTTCGTACAGGAGGTCCCGGCGCCGTTCGTACGATTCCGACAGTTCCCTGTAGTACGATTCGTCGAGCGATAACGCCTCGACGCCCGCGCGCTGGAACGGGGTGGGGGCACAGATGGTGGTGTAATCGTGGACCTTCCTGAGTTCCCTGGAGAGGTACTCGGGAGCCAGTGTGAAGCCCACCCGCCACCCGGTGACGCTGTACGTCTTCGACATCCCGGTACAGACGACGGTTCGATCGGCGAGGTCGCCGACCTCGACGGGGCTGCGATACGCGTCGTCGTAGACGATGTGCTCGTAGATCTCGTCGGTGATCACGACGAGGTCGTGTTCGAAGACGATCTCCTCGATGCGTTCGAGTTCCTCCCGGCTGAACACCTTCCCCGTGGGGTTCATCGGGGTGTTCAACACGAGGATGGTCGCGTCCTCGGCGACCTCGGCGAGACGGTCGACCGGGAGTTCGAGCGAGTTAGTAATATCGATCGGGACCGGCGTCGCGCCGGCGAACCGGATCGCCGGGATGTAGTTCTCGTAGACCGGTTCGAAGACCACGACCTCGTCGCCGGGGCCCGCCAGGGCCAGCATCGAGGAGACGATGGCTTCGCTGGTGCCGGCCGTCACTGTCACCTCCGTCTCGGGGTCGTACTCGACGCCTTTCCAGTCCTGATACCGATCGCTCAGCGCCTCGCGGAGATCGGGTAACCCCCACGTGATCGTATACTGGCTCTCGGCGTCGATGGCGTCTTTCGCCGCCGTCATGATCGTTTCCGGCGTCTCGCCAACGTCCGGGATCCCCTGCGAGAGGTTGATGGCGTCGTGGCTGTGGGCTTCGCGAGTCATCTCGCGGATGACCGACTCGGAGACCACGTCGAGGCGGTCCGTCCCAACGTCACGGGCCGGTTGCCTGTAGTCGGTCACGTGTCGACACCCCTGCCGTGGCTCCTGGCCTGGAACGGTCGTGGATCGGATTCCGATCGGATGGCCGTCATCGGGCGAACCTCCGTTCGAGGAATTTCACGAGCAGGAACGCCGCGAGCCGTTCGGTCCCCTCCGTCGAGTCGTACCGGGGGGCGACCTCCATCATGTCGATGGCCTCGACGGCGTCGTGTTCGCCCAGCACGCTCATCGCCTCGAGCGCCTGCTGGGAGGAGAGACCGCCGGGGGCGGGGGTTCCGGTACCGGGAGCGAATCCGGGATCCACCGAGTCGATGTCGAAGGTGACGTACACCGCGTCGGTTCCCGCCGCGGCGGCCTCGATGGCCTCGCCGATGACCGCGCCCATCCCCCGCCGTTCGACCTCGCTCATCGGGAACAGGTTGAGGCCAGTCTCCTCGGCGAACTCGAAGAAGTCCGGCGATTCGTACCCACGGATACCCACCTGACTGACCGAGTCGTAGTCCACGTTCGGCAGGTCGGCGATGCGGGCGGTGCTGGACCCGTGGAAGTCGGTGCCGAAGACCGGACTCTCGGCGACGGTGTCGGTGTGGGCGTCGATCTGGACGAGACCGATGCGGTCGAAGTCGGTCCCCTCCGCGAACCCACGGAAAGCCGGGAAACTGCAGTAGTGGTCGCCGCCGAGCATGATCGGGAACGTCTGGGCGGCGACCGTCGCGACGTGTGCCGTGATGCTCTCGCCCGTCTTCTCGTGGTCCATCGGGAACACCGGCACGTCGCCGACGTCGGCCACCGAGAACTGGCCGAAGTCGACCTGGTCGCCGTTGCGCATGTCGGTCAGTTCGCCCTTGTACTGGGAGAGGTACGCCCACCAGTGACTCGCCTTCCGAATCGCCCCGGGGCCGTATCTGGCACCGGGTCGATTCGACGCCGCACCGTCGTAGGGGACGCCGAAAACCGCCGCGTCGACGTCGCCGACGTCGTCGATGGCACGGGTCTCACCCTTGAGGAACGTGTCGAGACCGGCGTACGCCAGTTCGACGTCGGACCCGGACGTCGATTCACGGAACGCGGTTGCCCGGTCACGCGGGTCGCTCACGCGGTCACCCCCTCGCCCTTTCCCAGTGGCTCGTTCAGTGCCCGCGATCGACCGGGCCGATCCCGTTCGCTAGAACCGGGCCGGTCCTCGACTCGGTTGGTCGCGATCCCTGCGATACTCCAGTCGGTCGGGACGGACACGCCGAACCGTACGGCGACGGTCACGTCCATCGGATACGTGTTGCTCGTCATCATCTCCAGGTGGTATTGGTGTGTCACCACAACTCGTGGTGCCCTGGCAATAAACATTCGCAAGGAGGAGTCCAGAAGGCACCGACCGACAGCCTGCACGCCAGCGGCGACGCCATCGGATTAGTCCCGATCGTAGACGGCCGGCCGTCTGTCGTCGAGAACGTGATCGCGATCGGTCAACCACTTCTCTCGAGCCAGGCGCAGGTCACAGTCGACGGCGACCGAGTGACTGCCGTGGTCGGGAAGCGGTCCGGCGACCGGGAGCCCGTCCTGGTCGACGACGACGCTCTGTCCCTCGAACTGGACGCCGCGCTCCGTTCCAGCACGGTCTGCACAGGCGACGAACACCCGGTTGGCGTTGGCGTTTCCGATCGCGTGATGAATCCCCATCGTCCAGCCAGCCGGGCGCTCCGGCGGTTCGGGAACCCAGTTCGTGGGAACCGCGACGATGTCGACGCTGGCGCGGGCCTGCGTCCCCGTGAGTTCCGGGAACCAGAGGTCGTTGCAGATCTGCACCCCGAGCCGTCCGAAGGGCGTCTCGAACACGGGGACCGCATCGCCCGGTTCGAACCACCGCTTCTCGTCGTGCCACAGGTGGATCTTCCGATAGACGCCCTCGACACCGTCGGGCGAGACGATCATCGCGCTGTTGTACAGCGCATCGCCGTCGACCTCCGGGAATCCCCCGACGATCCACGTCTCGGTCTCGGCCGCGACCGACGTCCACGCTTTCGCCGTGGGACCGTCCCGCGATTCTGCTGCGGCGACGGCCTCCGAGCGCGATTCGAAGACGTACCCGGAGGTCGCCAGTTCCGGAAGCACGACGAGGTCGGCGTCCGCCTGCGCTCGGATCGAGTCGACCGTCTCGGCACGGTTCTCCGCGACCTGGCCGAATTCCGGGACCGTCTGGACGACTGCGACCCGGGTCTCGCCGTCCTCGGTCACTCCCAGATGCCTCCCGACAGGCGGTCGATGGTCGTCATCACGACGACGGTGAGCGCGATGAACACCGTGCTGGCCGCCGCGATGGTCGGCGGATAGGAGTACCGCAGCTGATTGAAGATCTGGATCGGGATGGTGTCGACGAGGAACAGCGACAGGAGCCACGCGATGATGTACTCGTTCAACGACAGGATGAACGCGAACAGGGCCCCCGAGATCACGTTCGTCCGCAACAGCGGGTACGTGATCGTCCTGATCGTGCGGACCGGTCCAGCCCCGAGGTTCATCGCCGCCTCCTCGAAGGTCCGATCGATCTCCCGGAGGCCCTGCGTGATGAGGATGAAGGGGAACGGAGCGTAGAAGATCCCGTGGGCGACGACGATGCTCAGCCGACTCCCCGCGAGGCCGAACTGCAGGAAGAAGACGAGGAATGCCACCCCGATGATCACCGGCGGGATCAAAATAGGGAGGACGCCGACCGTCGCGAGGGCGCGTTCGAAGGGGTACTCGAACCGGTCGAGGGCGAACGCCAGGATCCCGCCGATCGACGTCGCGAGGAGGGCCGCCGCGACGGCGATGAACAGACTGTTCGCGAGCGCTCCCGTCCACGCCGGATTCGTGAAGAACTCCACGTACCACTGCGCCGAGATGCCACCCGGCGGGAAGGTCAGGAACTGCTCGGGCGTCACGGAGATGGCCACGATGATCGCCAACGGGGCGGTGACGAACACCATCACGGCAGCGACGTAGGTGCGAAAGGCCGCTCCGAGGATCGCTTCCCGCCGGTTCGCGTCCACCGCGGCGATGGGTCGTGCCAGTGCTCGACCGACGCCGGCGGCCATCGCCGGGAGACCGGTCGCGGCGAATCCACGCCGGAGGAGTGCGCCGAGGCGTTCGAAGGGACCGCCAGCGCTCGCGGCGTACCCACCCTCGCTCTCGCCGTCGATGGCATCGGTCCCGCCGAGGTCGCCGGTCGTGACGTTGGTCACCCTGAGGAGGACCCAGAGGAACGCCAGGACGACGACGATGAGACCGAAACTCATCGCGGCCCCGAAGGGGTAGTTGCTCTCGCTCATGATCTGCTGTTCGATCAACACCGGGAGCGTGCGCTGGGCGGTCCCACCCAGGAGACGAGGCATGACGTACGCCCCGAGGGCCAGGATGAACACGAGGGCGGTGCCACTCGCGATGCCGTTCTTCGAGAGTGGGAGGGTCACCTTGCGGAACGTGCGCACGGGGCCGGCGCCCAGGTTCTTCGAGGCCTCGAGGAGTTCGCCGTCGATGTTCCGCAGGCTGCTGTACAGCGTGAGGATCATGAAGGGGAGGAAGACGTAGACCATGCCCACGACGAGCGCCCAGTACCCCGGGAAAAAGGACTGTGGTTCGGGGATGAGTCCGAGGGCGACGCCGACGGAACTGGCGATCCCGCCCGACGCGAGGATGACCTGCCAGGCGTACGCCCGGATCACGTAGGTCACCCACAGCGAGGAGACGATGGTCACGAGGAGCACGCTGCGCAGGCGCGGGGAGTCGATGCGGGCCAGAAAGTACGCCAGCGGATAGCCCAGCACCAGGGAGACACCCGCGGTCACCAGCGAGAGTTCGATGGTGACCCACAGCTGCCCCATGTACAGCGAGCTACCGAGAAAGCGCCGGTAGTTCTCGAGGGTCAGCCCCATCTCGTACTGCCCGCCGGGGATATTGACCCAGAAGCTAAAGACCACCAGCAGTCCGAGCGGGATCATAAAGATGGCCACGAGCCAGGCCAGTGGATACGAGAGGACGTACCAGCGCGAGCGAGCCCGGCGGCCGGCGCGACCGGCGGGCGTCGCGTCGTCGGTGGAGGATTCCGTCGCCATCGGTTACCCCGTCACGATCCGACAGTCCGCGCGGTCCACCGAGACGGCCACCCGATCGCCGGGAGATCGGCGTGTCGATCCGCTCTGTCGGACCACGATCAGTTCCCGTCCGTGTTCGGTCTCCAGCCGATACTCGACGCTGCTGCCCAGGTGGCGTTTGAACGTGATTTCGCCGGCGAATCGGTTGTCGGCGGCCGAGTCGGTTCGATCGGCCGTTTGGCTCTCGTCGATCGCCGTCGCGTCGTCGACCGATTCGAACGCGAACCGTTCGGGTCGGACGACCGCCGACACGCGATCCCCGACCGCTGCAGTACCTGGGTCACCGGCGGTGATCTGCAGGTCTCCCGCGTCCACGGTGACTCCGTCGTCGTCCGCCGCGACGACCTCCCCGTCGAAGACGTTCGCAGTCCCGAGGAAATCGGCGACGAAGCGGGTCTCGGGATGGTCGTAGACCGTCTCCGGCGGCCCGACCTGCTCGAACGTCCCTGCGTTCATCACGGCGATGCGATCGGACATCGTCAGCGCCTCCTCCTGGTTGTGCGTGACGAAGACGGTGGTTATCCCGACGTCCTGCTGGATGCGGCGCAACTCGACTTGCATCTGCTCGCGCAGTTTCTTATCGAGGCTCGCCAGCGGTTCGTCCAGCAACAGGGCATCGGGTTTCGGCGCCAGCGCCCGCGCCAGGGCGATCCGCTGTTGCTGGCCGCCGGAGAGCTGTTCGGGATAGCGTTCGCCGAGCTCCGGTAGCTCCACCAGTTCGAGCATCTCCGCGACGCGAGCGTCGATCTCCTCGCGGTCGTACCCGCCTTCGGCTTCCATGCCGTAGGCCACGTTCTCCGCGACGGTCAGGTGTGGGAACAACGCGAAGTCCTGGAAGACCATCCCCGTGTGTCGCTCGTACGGCGGCACGTCCGTCACGTCCTGGCCCGCGATGTAGACTTTTCCCGACGTCGGCATTTCGAAGCCGGCGATCGTTCGCAGGGTGGTAGTCTTTCCACAGCCCGAGGGGCCGACGAGCGTGACGAACTCGCCGCTCTCGATCTCGAGGTCGATACCGTCGACGGCGAGCACGTCGCTCCCGTACCGCTTCGTGATTCCGTTGAGTGAAATTCCGCTCATTCACTACTCGATGAGGAACTCGTCCCAGCGCTCTTTGACCCAGTCTTCTTGCTCGACGTAGAGTTCGTACTTCGGCACGATGGCCTCTCCGGGACCGGGGCCGGCGATGGTCTCGTACATGTCGTCGTCGATCTCGGAGTACTGGCGTTCGACGGTCGGACTCGTGTAGAGGTTCTCGGCGATCCGGTCCTGGATCGACGGTTGGCTGGCGAAGTCGATGAACTCCCGAGCCTGGTCGGTCAGGTCCGTCGAGGCCAGTGTCACCCAGTGACCGGAGTCCAGAATGGACCCCTCTTCGACGAAGTTGGACTGGACGGGTGCCCCTTCGTCCTGCATGACCAGCGTGACGTCGTTGTACAGCATCCCGGCGGGAACCTCGGCGTCCCGGAGTCGCTGCTGGAAGTCCGCCTCGTTCTCGTACCAGAAGTTGGCCTGTGGCTTGACCTCCTCGAGTTTCTCCAGGACCTCGAGGACGCCGTCCTGGGTGTCGAGGATCTCCTTCCCGTCGAAGTGAACCGTGGCGGTCACCTCGAGCAAAAAGGAGTTCGACGCGTAGCTGAGCAGGCCGAGTTGATCTTCGTACTGGTCGTCCCAGAGCGCCTGCCAGGTGTCGATCGGTTCCTCGATGACCTCCGTGTTCTGGACGAGGTTGATATACCACGACAGCGCCCCGATGCTGGGGATCCCGTCGTCCGTCTCCTTGACCAGCCCGTCGCTGATGTACTGAAGGTTCTCGAACCCGTCGCCGTCCCAGAGGTGCCAGAGGTCGGAGTTCATTCCCTTGAGCACGCCGGTGTTCGACATGATAGCGACGTCGACCGGCGCCTCGCCGGCCGAGACCGCGTTCTCGTACTGCGTCAGGGCTTCCTCCGCCGTCGGAGAGGCCTCCGATTCTACCTCGTAGTCGACCTCCTCGCGGAACGGGTCGAACAACTGTTCGTCCAGGACCTCCTTGAACACCCCGCCGTAGACGGCGACGTTCAGCGGGCCGCTCGGTTCGTCGCCGCCCAGACCGGAACACCCCGCCAGCCCCGAGAGGGCGATGGCGCCGGTTCCAGCGGCGGTCGTCTTCAGGAACTCACGTCGACCGAAAGAATTCGTCTCTGGCATGTTTTCGTTACCTTGAGACAGTATCACAGGGTTTGGTACATAAGCCTTGCTTCCTCCACCCTTCGGTTCGGGCGTCTGAGGCACCGACGAGCGGGACCAGCCGGGGCAAGGCTCAAGCACCACCTCGCCGAACCGTGGAGCATGACCGACGACTCCTGGCAGGACCGCGTGGTTGGTGCCCGGATGGCGGTGGACTCGGAGTTCGAGGACCGCGTCGCGGCCTCCTCCTTTTCCAGACAGCAGTGGAGTCTCATCATGACGGCGACGGCGTTCGAGATGCGGGACGCCGACGACCCCGACCGGGCGCGCATCGTCGCCAACACCGACGAACTCGATGCGATCCTCCCGGAACTCGACGAGATCGAACGTCAGATGGGAACGATGGGCGGGCGGGACTCGAACCAAACGGCCTCGGGAGATGGACTATTCGGCTCCATCGCCAGCGCACTCGGCCTGGGTAACGGCGACGGGGCAGACGACGACGCAGCCCAGCGTGCGGAGGCCACCGACCTGGTGGAGGGGTATGCAACCCAACTCCAGGATCACCTCGAAGCAAACGGCCGGTGGGAGGAGATTCGAGAGATGGCCGCGGCGGCCGACGATGGCGAGTGACGGGAGCCACTCGACAGTGAGAATTGCTCCACGGTCGCTCCAGGAGACCTCGCCGAGATATTCTGCCCGACGTCGAGAGGTGACTCGACGTTCCGTTTACAGACACGACCTCCAGGTTACGACGGGCGTAAATACCTTTTCCACAGTATTACCCGACGAGATTCGTGCTCACGTTCAAGGAGCTATGGGGAGTCCGATACCGTACACAGGACCCACATGTCTTCTCCAGATCGGTCGACCGTTCTCATCGTCGACGACGAACCGTCACTCGTCGAGCTGTTCGAGCGCTACCTGGCGGACGACTACGACACCCGGACCGCGACCGATGGCGAGGCGGCGATGGCGAACGTAGACGACGACGTCGACGTCGCATTGCTGGACCGGCGGATACCTGGCATGACGGGTGACGAGATCCTCGAAGCGATCCGTTCGCAGGGCCATCAGTTCCCCGTCGCGATGATCACGGCGGTCGACCCCGACACCGATATCATCGACATGCCGTTCGACGATTA
>JBNJDE010000041.1:0-17640 GCA_051744605.1 Halobacteriota archaeon | reverse complement strand
GCCGATTCGACTTCGAAGACGTCGCCAGGTGCCATTGCCGGACATGGCGGGCCGCGGCGGCAAAAGGGTTCGGCAGTCGGCGGCCCCTGGCGGCGTCACGCGGCTTTGGCGCTCGCTCATTCGGCGGTTCCCTTCGCGCGTCACCCGGCTCGCGGCTCTCTGCGTTCGCCGCTCGCTATTCGGTGGCGCCTGACGGCGCCACCCGGCTCCCGGCTCGCTGTCGCTCGCCGCTCGCTATTCGGTGGCGCCTGACGGCGCCACCCGGCTCACGCATCGCTCGTCCCTCGCTCCGCGTTCGCTCATCCCGAGATGCCCTGCGGGCATCTCCCGTCCGACACGGTTTTGCCACACCCACCAAAACACACGCCCAATGATTTCCAGGCAGTATCTCCGCGACCACCCCGACGAGGTCCGACAGACCCTCGCGGACCGCGGCGTGACCGACGTCGACCTCGACGCCGTCCTCGAGGTCGACGAGGAGTGGCGCGAGTTGAAGGCCCGCGGCGACGAACTCCGCCACGAACGAAACGAAGTGAGCGAGCGCATCGGCGAACTCAAACAGGCGGGCGAGGACGAGGAGGCCGAAGCAGCCATCGAGCGCTCCCAGGACCTCAAAGCGGAGATCGAATCGGTCGAGGAGCGGGCTGACGAACTGGAGGCGGAACTCCAACAGCACTTGCTCGAGATCCCCCAGATTCCCCAGGCGGACGTCCCCGTCGGCGAGGACGAGGCCGACAACGTCGAGGTGCGACGCTGGGGGTTCGACGATATGCGGACCCTCCCCGACGAAATCGAACCTCACTACGACCTGGGCGAGCGCATGGACATCATCGACGAGGAGCGCGGGGCGAAGGTGAGTGGCTCTGGCTTTTACTTCCTCAAAGGGGACGGCGCCAGGTTGGAACACGCGCTCATCCAGTTCATGCTCGACGTCCACCGCGAGCAGGACTACGTCGACGTCTTCCCCCCGATCCCGGTCAACTCCGCGGCCATGACCGGCACGTCACAGCTGCCGAAGTTCGAGGAGGACATGTACAAACTGGAGGGTGACGACCTCTGGCTGTGTCCCACCGCCGAGGTCCCGGTGACCAACATGTACGCCGGCGATGTCCTCCTCAAGGAGGACCTGCCGGTCAAACACCAGGCCTACACGCCGAACTTCCGGCGGGAGGCGGGCGAGCACGGCACCGAGACGCGGGGCATCGTCCGGGTCCACCAGTTCAACAAGGTCGAACTCGTCAACTTCGTCGAACCCGAGAACAGCGACGAACGACTCGAGGCCCTGCTCGACGAGGCCGAGGAAGTCATCCGTCGCCTCGGTCTCCCGTACCGCATCCTCTCGCTGTGTACGGGTGACCTGACCTTCGCGTCGGCGAAGACCTACGACATCGAAGTGTGGGCGCCCGGCGACGACATGCCCGACGGCCCCGAGGAGGGCGGACGCTGGCTCGAGGTGTCGAGCGCCTCGAACTTCGAGGACTTCCAGGCCAGGCGGGCCGGCCTCCGCTACCGGCCAGAGCGCCACGAGAGCGCGGAGTACCTGCACACGCTGAACGCCTCGGGAACGGCCATCGGTCGCGTGATGGTCGCCATCCTCGAGTACTACCAGAACGAGGACGGCACCGTGACCGTCCCCGAGGCCCTCCGCCCGTACATGGACGGGCAGGACGTCATCGAGGGCCACGAACCGCTCGGCGAGAGCGCCGTGGGTGCGGGGCGGCGGGACTGAACGGCCCGTCGCGCCGAAAACCGTTACCCCGTGGACCGAATAGCGCCAGGTGTGGACGTACACGTCAGGTACGAGGGCGACGACGACCCCGAGAAGTGCACGGCACGGAAGCTCTCGCGGTTCGACATGGCCGACCTCCACCGGTCGAATCGCGGGACTCCCTATGGAGTCGTCCTCGACCCCTTCGCCGAGCAGGCCCTGTCGCCGGCCGATCGGTCCATCGGCGACGTGCTCGTGGCCCTCGACGTCTCCTGGGAGACGGCGGAAGCCGAGGGCGTTGCCCTGCCCGGTGAGCACCGCGCCCTCCCGTACCTCGTCGCGGCGAACCCCGTGAACTTCGGACGGCCGTTCCGGCTGACGACCGTCGAGGCCCTCGCCGCAGCACTCGTCATCCTCGGCGACCGCGACCACGCCGAGTCCCTGCTCTCGAAGTTCACGTGGGGCGAGACGTTCCTCGAGTTGAACGCGGAACCGCTCCGCCGGTACGCCGACTGCGAGGACTCGAGCGAGGTCGTCGCCGTCCAGGAGGAGTACCTGAACCGTGGCGCCGAGTCGACGGCGGAGTGACGGGGAACGGACCCCGAACACGGTTGGTAACGCTTAACCGCGCCCCGGGCGAAGGCGGGGTAATGACAGAGATCATGTCCGTCGAGGACCGTCTGCTGGGCAAGCAGATCTGTATGCGGTGTAACGCCCGCAACCCGAACGGTGCGAAACAGTGTCGCAAGTGCGGCTACAAGAAGCTCCGACCGAAGGCCAAGGAACGCCGCGCGACGTAATCCGGTCGGGTAGTGCCCGCGGTCCACTCGCCTATTCTCGCCACTCGCGCCGGAGTATCGCGTAGTCGTGAACGTCGACGTACTCGCCCTCCACGAAGGTCGCCTCCGTGTGGACCGCCTCGTGTCGAAATCCGAGTTTCTCCCAGACGCGCTTCGAGCCCTCGTTCGGGTCCAGGACCGTCGCGACCACGCGGTGGATTCGTCGTTCCCTGAACGCGTAGTCGGTCAGGAGACGGCTCGCCTCGGTCCCGTACCCCTCGTTCCAGTGTGATCTCGCGAGGACGATCCCGATCTCCGCCGAGCCGAGCAGCTGTGGATCCGGCGTGAGTCCGACGGTGCCAACGGGACCATCGTCGGTGACGACGAGGAGGTTCGTCGCGTCGTCCGAACTGACCTGTCCTTCGAACCACTCGCGCTCCTGACGCTCGTTGATGGGTTCGAACCGGGAGACGTACCGCCGGACGGTGGGATCGTTGATCGTCTCCTGCAAGAAGGGGACGTCCGCCGCCTCGATAGTGTGGAGGGCGACGCCGTCGCCGTCGAGAAATATCGGCCCGGGCATATCTCGTTCCGTCGGGAGTGAGGTATATCACGATTGTGGATGGCGGTGACGACCGACCACATGAGTTCCCATCCAGTGGGAACGACCGGGACGGTTGATTTTTCACCGTGACGTACGCAGGGTAGGGAATGATAGAACCCGCACCGAGCATCGACGCCGCTGCCGCGCTCGCCGCCACACAGCTACTCGCCCATCTCGTCATCGCGCTGGCCGCGGTCATCCTGCTGGTCTACCTCTACGCGTATACGGAGTACGTGGCCGTCGGCGCGGCGAGAAAGCGGACCTGGTATCTCGCCATCGCGACGGGTGCGGCCTTCCTCTACGGCTCGTCGGGCGTGGTCGCACTCTGGACCGGGATGGAGTGGCCGGCGGTCTTCTCGGAGGGTGCCACGCTCTTTTTCATCCTCTTTCTCGCGCTCGGGTTCCGCGCGATGTACTTCTCCTGTCGGCGGGGCGGGGAGACCGGCGAGAGTCCGCTCCCCGAATGGGCCGACTACCTCATCATCGCCGCGTTCATCGTCGCCTGGTGGAGCGGCTTTCTCTACGTCCACGCCTGGACCGGGCTCGTCGTCAGCATCGGGTGGGTGGCCGCCTCGGCCTGGGCGCTCTGGTACGCGGTACTCGTCGTCCGACGGCACGAGGGCACGAGCATCGCGGCGATGACCCGCCACCTCTTCCCCGCCGTGGTGGCGTTCACCGTGACCGTCCTGGCCGACCTCGCCATCGGGTCGCTCACGGAGTACGAATCGCTGGTCGCCGCGACGTGGATCATCGGAACCGTCCTCGTCGGCGCGTTCCTGTTCACGACCGCCGTCGCCATCCGCCAGCAGGGTGGCGAGGTCGAACGGATGTACGACTGGACCACCTGGCGGACGGGTGGGCGCCGGAACGACTGATCACTCCTCGGGGTACTTCGGTTCGCGCCGCTCGGCACGCTCGAGCGCCCGCCCTACGACGGACCGCACGTCACCCTCGAAGGTCCCGCCGTGACCGGCATACATCGCCTCGACCGAGTCGGAAAGCCGGTCGAGGAGGCGCTCGATGCTCTCGATGAGCGTCGACCGGGACTGTCCCGGCTGGTCGGTGCGGCCGAACGAGCCACCCGTGAAGGCCGCGTCGTCGTGGACCACGACGTCGCCCGAGAAGAGCGTCGTCTCGGAGACGAACGCGAGGTGGTCGTCGGCGTGTCCGGGTGTGTGAACCGCCTCGAACCGTTCGTCACCGATGTCGAGGTGGTCGCCGTCGACCAGAGCCTCTGTTCGCCGAGGATGGTCCGCGTACGCGTATACAGCCGGCGAGAAGGCGTCGACCACTGAATCGAGTTCCGCGACGTGATCGGCGTGCTGGTGGGTGACGACCACGGCGTCGAGGTCCGTGCCACGGTCGCGGATGGCATCGATGGTGCCGGGCATCGCACCGGGGTCGATCAGGACCGTCCGATTCCCCTCGACGAGATACGCGTTGCTGGTGAACACGTCCGCATCGGCGGCCAGATTGACGACGTTCATACCGTCCGTAGGGGGGCCGTTCGGAAAAACGTCGCCCGGGCGGGCAATTTTAGTGGTGTCGGCACATACCTTCCAATAGATATGGGCTTTGGGAGTTACGATGAATCCGAACAGGAGCGGCAGTCGCTCGATTCGGACGATATGGACGGGGACGAAGGGGTAGCAACGGCCGAATACGAACACGAGGGGGACGTCGACTTCGAGATCGGGGCATCGAACGACGAACTGCTCGACAAACTCAAAGACATCAAGGAGTAACCGCGGTGAAGCCGGGTGTCCGGGCGCTCGGTATCGCCGAGTCGTACCGCGGTGACCGTTCGACGCTGGCGGGCGTCGTGGTGACCGCCGCACGGGCCGTGGACGGATTCGAATTTTCTTCCTGTTCAGTGGGTGGACTCGACGCCACCGAATCTATCCAGGGACTCTACGCCGACCTCGACAGGGAGGACGTCCGCTACCTCTTTCTCGCGGGGGTCGCACTGGCCTGGTTCAACGTCGTCGACCTGCGAGAACTGTCCAGGTTCGTGGATCGACCCGTCATCGCCGTCACGTTCGAGGAGAGCGACGGACTCGAGCCGGCACTCCGTCGGGAGTTCGACGGAGACGCACTCGACCGGCGGCTGGAGGCCTACCGCTCGCTACCGGACCGACGAGAGACGACCGTCAATGGGGAGACGGTCTACCTCCGGGCCGTCGGTCTCGGGGTCGACGAAGCGGCCGACGTCGTCGAGGCGTACACGCCGGTCGGCGGGCGTCCGGAACCGGTTCGCGTCGCTCGCCAGGCCGCCAGGGCCGCCGATCGATTCGTCCGGCGAACCACCGACGCTTAATCCGTCCGACCGACTGAACAGGGATATGGAGCAGGACGACCTGGTCGTGACCGAGTGCACGCGCTGTCCGGCCCTCGTCGAGTCCCGGAGCCGCATCGTCAACGGGGTCGGCCCCGCCGACGCGCCGATCCTCTTCGTCGGCGAAGCGCCAGGACAACAGGAAGACGCCGATGGAGAGCCCTTCGTCGGTCGGAGCGGGAAGATCCTCGACGAGGTGCTCCAGGAGAACGGCCTGGACCGGTCGGTGGTGCGGATCACCAACAGCGTCCGCTGTCGGCCGCCGGACAACCGCGACCCGACAGCAACAGAGCGGGCGAACTGTCGACCGTACCTCGACCGCGAGATAGCCGCTGTGGACCCGGCGGTCGTGGTCACCCTCGGGAAGGTCCCCACCGAGAACCTGCTGGACCGGTCGGTGGCCGTGACGAGCGAGGCCGGCACCGTCGAGTCGGTCGCCATCGACGGCCAGGTCCGGGACGTGATGATCTGTGTCCATCCGGCGGCCACGCTCTACGACCGAAGTCAACGCGGGACCTTCGAGCAGGTCATCGCCGACGCCGCCGAGCTGGCCGGCAATCCCCGCAGCGACCAGGCGAGTCTCGGGGAGTTCTGAGCGGCAGTGTCGCCGCGACGGAAAGGGCCAAGGCGCCGAGTCAAGTAGGACAGAACATGAGCCAGCAGTCCCCCGAACAGACGGCCACGTCCGTGATGGTCGTGGACTACGGCCTGGGGAACCTCCGGAGCGCCACGCGGGGCCTCGAGCGGGCGGGAGCGAGCGTCACCATCTCCGACGACCCCGCCGACCTCCAGGACGCGGACGGCATCGTCCTCCCCGGGGTCGGGGCCTTCGGCGACGGCATGGAGAACGCCGGGCCGTTCCGCAAGGACCTCGTCACCGCTGCCGAGGACGGCGTTCCCATCCTGGGCATCTGTCTCGGGATGCAGATGTTGCTCACCTCGAGCGAGGAAGCCGAGCGGGAGGGACAGGGCGACGTCCAGGGCCTCGACCTCGTCCCCGGCCGGAACGTCCGGTTCACGGGCGACCAGAAGGTGCCCCACATGGGCTGGAACGACCTCTCGGTCGAGCGGGCACACCCGCTCGTCGAGGGTGTCGACGGGGGCTACGCTTACTTCGTGCACTCCTACTTCGCCGAACCCGACGACCCCACGGCGGTCGTCGCCACGACGGAGTACGGCGTCGAGTTCCCGGCCGTCGTCGCCAACGAGGCGGGGAACGTCTTCGGAACGCAGTTCCACCCGGAGAAGTCCGGCGAGACGGGGCTCCGCGTCCTTCAGAACTTCGTAGACATCGTCGCCGACCAGTAGGTACCGGGCCTGTGATTGCAAGCAGGTAGTCGATTGGCGGCGACGGTATCCGTCGCCGATCGAAAGAGCCCGGAGCGGGTGACCACGCTACCGCCTCGTTCGCTCCGGGGCAGTGCTCAGGGCATGGGCGCAGGTGGCCCTGGCTTCGTATTTGAACCCCGGGAGCGTTCGGATTACAGGAACTCGCGGACCTCCGAGTACCACATGTCGTGGCGGTCGATCTCGTCGATCCGCTCGGCGATATCGACCGCGATAGCGTGCCAGCACCGCTGGGTCGGGTCCGCGGGGTCGAGGTTGTACTCGCTGTCTTTACAGGTACACTCCCCGTCCTCGACGATGTACTCGTCACCGTGCCCCACGACCACCGTGAAGTCGCGGTACTCCTTCACCCGTCGCTCGGTGACCGCCTCGATGGCCCGCTGTCCGCGGTCGCCGTGGACAGCGAGAATCTCCTTCACGATCGCTGGCGTGAGCGCACCGGCCTCGGCGAGCGCGTCGCGCCAGTCCTCGACGGTCGACACGACCGGTGCTTCGCAGGGGAGGGCTAAAGTCGGTACGGTCGATTTCGTGGTACCGCTTGTCAAAATAGTGTGGTAATACACATCCCCCCGTATAATCATTATTAATCATTAACTTTATTCAGTCCTTCCCCGACTCGTCGAGTGCAATGGTACACCACGCAGGAGACGGACGCCAGATCCGCCGAACAGCCAGCCGACCGCCGACCGACCGACGACCCACCATACCATGTCAACCCGATACACCGACATAGAGAACACCGGCCTTCCGGCCGTTCCCGACCTGCGCACCGACGCCGAAGACACCGACGACCGGTACGAGTTCCTCGCCGAGGCCGTCTGGAGCCACAGGCAAGCACTCGACCAGCCCACGGACCCTCGATCACGATGACCGACGATATCGCCTCTCTCGGGGAGACGGACTATACCCGGCGAGACATCGACAACCCCGCCGGGCGGGAACTCCGGGACCGCTTCGACGAGCAGGACTTCGTGTTCGCCCCGGGGATCTACCACGCACTCGACGCACGACTCGCGGAGATGGCGGGCCTCGATGCCGCCTACATGTCCGGGTACTCGACCGTGCTCGGTCAGTTCGGCTTCCCGGACCTCGAGATGGTCTCGATGACCGAGATGGTCGAGAACGCAAAGCGCATCGTGGAGGCGACCACGCTGCCGGTCATCGCGGACGCCGACACCGGCTACGGTGGCGTCCACAACGTGCGACGAACGGTCAGAGAGTACGAGAAGGCCGGCGTGGCGGCGATCCACATCGAAGACCAGCAGACGCCCAAGCGCTGTGGGCACATCGCCGGCAAGGAGATCGTCTCGCGCGAGAAGGCCGTCGCCCGCTTCGAGGCGGCCGTGAACGCCAGACAGTCCGAGGACACCATCATCATCGCCCGGACGGACGCCTATGGCTCCGCGAACGGCGACTGGGAGGAACACCTCGAGCGCGGCCGCCTGTACGCGGACGCGGGCGTCGACATCGTCTGGCCCGAGATGCCCGACCCGTCCCGCGAGGACGCCATCGACTACGCCGAGGCCATCCACGAGACCCACCCTGACCTCCGACTGGCGTTCAACTACTCGTCGTCGTTCGCATGGTCCGAGGAGGACGATCCGCTCACGTTCCAGGAACTCGCCGATTTGGGGTACGAGTACATCTTCATCACCCTGTTCGCGCTGCACTCCGGCGCCTACCACGTCTACGAGGACATGCAGAACCTCGCCGAGAACGACGAGACGGCCCAGTTCGACCTGGAGGAGCGGTATCTCGGCCACGCGACGGAGAGCCACCACGAGCTCTCCCAGGTCCCACTGTACCAGGACATCGAGGGTCGTTTCGACCGGGAGGCCCGAGAACGGATGGCGAACTCCGAGGGATTCAGCGAGGACCGCGAGGAGACGGTCATCTCCTCGGACGATTGAATTGCCGGAGGGCCCACAATTATGAACCAAGCAACTGCAACCGTTCGAGGACGATGAGTACCGAACGAAATCACGATCGAGCGTTCGTGCGAACCTTCTTCACCACGCCGACGGCGGTGGAGGGAGAAGCGGACTCCGCGAAGATGCTGCGACGTGCAGCCCAGCTCCGGGGCATGGAGGCCCCGGACGTCTGGGTCCCGGACAACGAGGACGCGACCGCACCGTCGATGCGAGAGGAGGGGGTCGAGAACATCGTCGAGGTGGTCACAGCGCACGGCGAGGACGTGCCGGCAGCGATCCACCCGCGGGTGGTCTGGCATCGCGATAGCCCGGCCACGCGGTACCGCGGCTTCCAGCACATGCTCGAGATAGCCGACCCCGAGGAGGGGGCGGGCGAGCAGATCGACGGGTTCGTGATCCCGGAGGTCGGTGGCATCGACGACTGGAAGAAGGCCGACGAGTTCCTGACCATCGTCGAGAGCGAACACGGCATGGAGGAGGGGAGTCTCGCCATGTCCGTCATCGTCGAGAGCGGAGCCGCCGAACTCGCCATGGAGGACCTCCGCGAGGAGATGGGCCGACCGGAGAACAACCTCGAACGGCTGTTCCTCCTCGTCGACGGCGAGGTCGACTACACGAAAGACATGCGCGCGATGACCCCGACGGGCGGCCTCCCACCGTGGGCCGAACTCCGGCACAACACCTCCCGGGCGGCCAGCGCCGCGGGCCTGATCGCGGTCGACGGCCCGTACGACGACATCCGGGACGTCGAGGGCTACCACGACCGGATGGAGGACAACCGCGCGAAGGGGATGCTCGGCATCTGGGCACTCACGCCCGGCCAGGTCGTCGAGGCCAACACCGCACCGCTCCCACCGGAGGAGGGCTACTGGCTCCTCGACGCGGACGGCCGGGAGGTCGAACTGCGACCGGCGGACGGCGTCGCGACCTACGGTGGCGACCGCATCGAACTCGACGCGACGGACGATGGCTACCGCCTCAGTGTCGGCGGCGACGACGAGCATCTCGACGACGAGGACCTCTCGGACGCGGTCCTCGACCTCGTGGAGTACGTTCCGAGCCTGGACGACGTCGTCGACTCCATGGAGGAGTTCGAGGCCGCAAAGGCGGCGGGCAAGGGCGCCATCGCCATGACGCAGGCGGTGACGCTGCGCATCGACGGCATCGAAGTCGACGTCGAAGCGGATCGGATGTGGGACGAGGCCACCTACCAGGCCGCCAGTACGCCCATCGCCCTCTTCAAGGACGTCTACGAGAACCGACCGGACCAGCACGAGGCACTCGAAGAGCGCTACGGCGCGTCGGTGGTACAGCGGGCGACTGCCGTCGGGAACTGAGCCGCGGCCGACGGCCGAAACCCGGACGTTTTTCGCGCCGCGGCGACCAGCCACCGTATGGAGGTCACCGAGGGGACGGTCACGGTCGCGGTACCCGAACAGTCCGGCGACGCGCGGACCGAGGACGTGTTCTTCAATCCGGACCAGCAACTCAACCGGGACCTGACGGTGGCGACCCTGCGCGCCTACCGGGAGCGAGAGCCGCGAGCCGAGAGCTACTTCGACGCGATGGCGGCCTCGGGTATCCGCGGGGTCCGCGCGGCGGCCGACGGCTGGACGGTGAGCATGGCCGACGTCGACCCGGATGCGGTCGACCTCTGCCGAGAGAACCTGGCTCGCAACGACCTCGACGGGACGGTCCACTATCAGGACGCGAACGCCGTCCTCCACGACGCCGAGACCGTCTTCGACGTCACCGACCTGGACCCGTTCGGCTCCCCTATCCCCTTCGCCGACGCCGCGTTCGCCAACACCCGGGACCTGGTGGCGGTCACGGCGACCGATACCGCACCGCTCTGTGGGGCCCACTTCGCGAGCGGCAAACGCCGATACAGTGCGGTCCCACGGAACACCGAGTATCACCCGGAGATGGGACTGCGGATCTTGCTCTCGGCGCTCGCCCGGACGGCGGCCCGGTACGACGTGGGCGTCACCCCCGTCCTCAGCCACGTCAGCGACCACTACGTGCGAACCTACCTCGACCTCTCTCACCGGGCGACCGACGCGAACGAGTCCATCGACGCCCTCGGCCACGTCTATCACTGCCCCGAGTGTCTCCACCGCGAGCACGAGTATGGCCTGACAGCCGACCCGCCGGCAGAATGTGCGGTCTGCGGGGGGACGGAGGTCCTTACCGCTGGACCGGTCTGGCTCGAACAGACGCACGAACCGCCATTCGTGGAGACGGTTCGCGAGGAACTCGAGGAGACGATGGAGACGGCCACCCGTGCCGACCGCCTCCTCGACCGCCTCGCCGGCGAACTCGACGTGCCGATGCACTTCGACCAGCACCGCCTCTACAAGCGATGGAGCGAACCGGCCATCGCGATGGACGACTTTCTCGAGACGCTCTCCGACGCCGGTTTCGAGGCCTCGCGCACCCACTACGCGGGGACGACCTTCAAGACGACGGCCAGGGTCGACGAGATACGGGACGCGCTGCACTGACGCCGGGACCACCCGACTATTAGTAGCGGCCAGTCCAACGACCGATTAGTGAGCCGACAGGAATCTTCGTGGGCGACCCTCCGCGAGATAGCGAACGCAGTCCATCGCAATCAGATCGGTTTTCTGGCCGCCGCGGTGGCCTACTACGGGTTCCTCTCGATCATCCCGTTGCTCCTCCTCTCTATTTCCGTCGGGACCGCGCTCGGCTACGACGTCACGGCCGAGGTGCTCGGACTCGTGGGCGGCCTGGTGACGCCCGCGGGGGCGGCGGCCCTCGCCAACGCCATCGACGCGAGCGGGCCGGGCGGCGGGATCACGGTGGTCGGGGTGGTCGTTCTCGTGTGGTCGTCGCTCCGTGTGTTCCGCGGCCTCGACGTCGCATTCTCGACCATCTACGGCGACCGGTTGGCCGAACCGCTGATCGACCAGCTGGGCGACGCGCTCCTCGTCCTCGCCATCATCCCGGTGTCGGTCGCCGGTGTCGTCCTCCTCGGGGTGGTCCTCTCGGCCCTCGACCTCGGAGCGGTCACACTGGTCGTCGGGCCGGCATCGCTAACGATAGGGCTAGTCCTCGCCTTCCTGCCCATCTTCTACATCTTCCCCGACGCGAACGTGAGCGTCCGGGAGGCCCTGCCGGGAACCGTCCTGACCGCGGTCGGATGGACGGCGCTGGCGACGACCTTCGGTATCTACGCCCAGTTCGTGCCGAGTTTCCGACTCTACGGGGTGCTCGGCGCCGCGTTACTCCTGGTAACCTGGCTGTATCTGGGCGGGGTTATTATCATGGTGGGGGCTGTAGTCAACGCCGTGTTGGCGGGACGAATCGGAGAGGACGCCGATAGTATCGACGACGAGGACGAACCACGGGCGGACCCGGCCCCCGACGTCGCGGCCATCGGACGGGAGGTCCGCGAGCTACGGGAATCGCTCGACGAGAAGACGGTCTCGAAGGACGACCTCGAACGCGACCTGGAACGGTACGTCAGGCGCAAACTCCGGCGCGGGAAGGCGCGCGGCTGGGGGCCCTACCTGGTGTTGCTCTACGGGACCCTGATGACCCTGGGCGCGTTCTACTGGCTCGACGGTGGCTGGGCCATTCTCGCGATGATCGTCGTCTGGCTGTCGACGCTCGGACTCTACGTCCTGATGGTCCTCTTCGGCGTCGGGTTCGCCGCGGCGAGTGCACCAGGATCGGTGCTCGACTGGATCCGCGAACGTCGCTCATGAGGGGACTGGGTGTCGCCGCGGTCATCTCGCAGTCCGTCCCCGAGGCCGTGGTCCCGATCCTGGTCGTGGTGACGGGCCTGGGCGATCCGGTGTTCGTGGCCGTCCTCGCGGTGGCCGTCTACTGGCTCGGCCCCCAGTACGGTCTCCTCGATCGGCGGGCCGGCGCCACGGTGCTGGCAACGACGTTTTTCGCCCTCGCGTTGACCCTCTTCTTGAAGTACGGGTTCGCGATGCCACGACCCCCCGCGGACGTCATGCTCATTCCCGAGGACGGCATGGGATTCCCGAGCGGCCACGCGACGGGCGCCACCGCCACCTTCGCCGCGCTGGCGGTGTACCTGAAACGGTGGTCGCGAAAGAACCGGTACGGTCTCGCGGGGGTCCTCATCGTCGTGGTCGCGCTCTCGAGGGTGTTCCTCGGGGTGCATTACTTCGTCGACGTCGTCGCCGGGACCGTCGTGGGACTGCTGGCACTGGCCACGGTCCGATGGGTCGCGAGCGAGCGGCTGACCATCGCGTTCGCCATGAGCGTCCCGGTCGCGCTGGCCGGCACCCTCCTGGCGGGGACGGCCGAAACCGCCCTCCAAGTCGGCGTCGTCTCGGGCGGTGCCATCGGCTGGTGGCTCGTGAACGACCGGATCGACGACGGCGAGATAGAGACGGTACGGATCGTCGCGGCGGCGGTCGGTGGAGGACTGCTCCTCGGCGGCGGCTTCGAATCGGGCGTCCCGATCGTCGCCGGGTTCGCGGGAGCGGGGGCCGGGGCGCTGTTCCTTGCCGTCCCGGGACTGAACGGCTAGAACTTCTCCAGGTAGCGGTCGATCTCCCAGGCAGAGACGTCCGTCTTGTACTCGGCGAACTCCTGTTTTTTCGCCTGGACGAACTTCTCGGCCACGTGGTCGCCGAGCGCCTCGAGGACGACGTCGTCCGCCTCGAGCGCCTCGACCGCCTCGCCGAGACTGCCGGGCAGGGTGTCGATGCCGTACTCGTCGCGTTTGGCCTCGTCGAACTCGTAGATGTTCTCGCGGACCGGATCGGGCGCCTCGAGTCCCTGTTCGATACCCTCCAGACCTGCCTGGAGCATGACGGCGAGCGCGAGGTACGGGTTGGCCGTCGGGTCGGGCGAGCGCAACTCGATGCGCGAGGAGGCGGGGACCCGGGCGGCGGGTTTCCGGACGAGTGCCGAGCGATTGACGTCCGACCACGCGACGTAGACGGGGGCCTCGTAGCCGGGGACGAGACGTTTATAGGAGTTCACCGTCGGGTTGGCGATGGCCGTGATCGCCGGGGCGTGTTCGAGGACGCCCGCGAGGAACGAGTAGGCCGTCTCCGACAGGTTGAACTCGTCGTCGCCGTCGTAGAAGGCGTTCTCGCCGCCCTCGGTGAACAGCGAGAGGTGGGTGTGCATGCCCGAGCCGTTGATGTTCGAGATGGGTTTGGGCATGAACGTCGCGTGCACGTCGTGCATCTCCGCGACGGCCCGGACGACGGACCTGAAGGTCGCGATGTTGTCTGCCGTGGTGAGCGCGTCGGCGTACTTGAAGCTGATCTCGTGTTGGCCGTCGGCGACCTCGTGGTGGCTCGACTCTACCTCGAAGTTCATCTCCTCGAGGACGTAGATCATCTCCCGGCGCATATCCGAGGCGAGGTCCTTCGGCCCGAGGTCGAAGTAGCCCCCGGTGTCGTGGGTCCGGGTCGTCGCGCTGCCATCGTCCTTCTCGAAGATGAAGAACTCCGGTTCGGGCCCCGCGTTCAGCGTGTACCCCATCTCCGCTGCGCGGTCGATGGCCCGTTCGAGGACGTATCGTGGGTCACCCGAGAAGGGCTCGCCCGTCTCCGTATCGACGACGTCACAGATGATCCGGGCCGCACCGCCATCGTCCCGGCGCCGCCACGGGAGGACGGCGAACGTCGAGGGGTCGGGGTCGAGGCGCATGTCGGATTCCTGGATCCGCACGAATCCCTCGATGCTCGATCCGTCGAAGTAGATGCCTTCCTCGAAGGCCTTCTCCGCCTGGCTCGCCGGGATCGAGACGTTCTTGACGGTCCCCAGGATGTCCGTGAACTGGAGCCGCAGGAAATCGATGTTCTCTTCTTCGATGCGTTCGACGACCGCCTGTTCCTCGGCAGAGAGTCCCCCGTCCGGGAGTTCGGTTCCGTTTGTCATTGGGTTGGTCAACTGATTCGAACACTCCTAGTATTAAAGCCCTATCGTTCGGCGCAATTCTGAGTTTTCTCAGCGAAACTGGACATTCGTAAACTTCTAATCCCCCCGGCACCCACTGTGAGCTATGACCTACGAGAATCTGGACGCCACGCTCATCAACGCGCTCCTCGAGGACGGACGGGCAAGCCTACGCAGTCTCGGCGAGGAACTCGACGTCTCGGTCACGACCGTGTCGAATCACCTCAAGGACCTGGAGGCGGAGGGGGTCATCGAGGGCTATACGCCCATGGTCGATTACGAGAAACTGGGCTACGACGTCACCGCCATCGTCCAGCTCAAAGTCGAGGGGAACGCTCTCCCGGACATCACCGACCGTCTCCAGGGCCACAAGCAGATGGTCAACGTCTACGAGGTGACCGGCGAGTTCGATATCATCGCCGTCGGCAAGTTCACCGACACCGACGATATGAACCAGTTGATCAAGGAGCTGCTCGCGGACGCCGACATCAAGGAGTCGAACACGAGCGTCGTCCTCGATGCGCCGGTCGAGTGCAACCAGTTCGAACTGGATATTCACGACTGACCGACCACCGTTCGTCGGGTCCGAAAATACCCCCAGCCAGCGCTGTCAGGAGAGCGTTCGGACGGGGAAAATTCGTCGTCGATTCGGGCCAGATGGTCGGCGTCGGCAGGTGAGTAGTGGCCGGCCTTACATCGCGCCGCCCATGCCACCCATACCGCCCATACCGCCCATGCCGCCGGCACCGCCCTCGTCGTCACCTTTGTCGGTGGAGAGGTCGCCGGCGGAGATGATGTCGTCGATCTTGAGGACCAGGTTCGCGGCCTCGCTGGCGGAGTTGAGCGCCTGTTCTTTGGCGTGAGCGGGTTCGACGACGCCGGACTCGAAGGTGTCCTCGACGTCGCCAGTGAAGACGTTCAGACCAGCGCGCTGGTCGCCCGCCTCGTGAGCGGCGCGCAGGTCGACGAGCGTGTCGATGGAGTCCAGCCCAGCGTTCTCCGCGAGCACGCGCGGGACGAGCTCGAGGGAGTCCGCGAACGCCTCGACGGCGAGCTGTTCGCGGCCTTCGACGCTGTCCGCAAAGGAGCGCAGGCGGTCGGCCAGTTCGACCTCGATGGCGCCACCGCCGGGCAGGACCCGACCGTCGGTCAGGGCCTGGGCGGCGACGTCCAGGGCGTCGGTGATACCGCGCTCGACCTCGTCGACCACGTGGTCGGTGGAGCCGCGCAGCAGGAGGGTCACACCGAGGGCCTCCTCGCTGTCGCTTTCGACGTAGAAGAGCTCGTCATCGTCGTCGCGCGTGACGCTGCCCTCGCCGAGGTCCTCGGCGGTTGCGGCGTCGAGGTCCGTGACGATGGCGGCGTTCAGCACGTTCTTGAGGAACTCCATGTCCGACTTCTTGGCGCGGCGCACGGCCAGGATGCCTTCCTTCGCGAGGAAGTGCTGGGCCATGTCGTCGATGCCCTTCTGGCAGAAGACCACGTTCGCGCCGGTCTCCTTGATCTGGTCGACCTTCTCGCGGAGCTGCTCTTCTTCTTTGTCGAGGAACTTCTGGAGCTGGTCGGGGCTGTCGATGGAGACCTGCGTGTCCGCCTCGGCCTCCTCGACCTCGATGGCCTCGTTGAGGAGGAGGATCTTCGCGTCCTCGACCTCGCTGGGCATGTCGTCGTGGACCGGGTCCTTGTCGATGGCCGCGCCGACGAGCAACTCGGACTCGCTGACGCTACTGCCGGTCTGGGTCTCGATGTTGAGGCTCTCCATGTCGACGACCGTGGAGCCGTCGTCGGCCTCGATGGAGACCTGCTCGAGGGCCTCGTAGATGATGCCCGAGAGAAGTTCCTTGTCGAGTTCGGCGCCCTTGCCGGTCATGGAGGTTTCGGCGACGCTGCGCACGAGGTCCTCGTCGTCGGGGTCGACCTCGATGGCGATGTCGTCGACCTCTTCGCGGGCACGTTCGGCGGCCACGTTGTATCCCTTGATGATGGCCGTCGGGTGGATGTCGCGCTCGAGGAGGTCCTCGGCGTTCTTGAGGAGTTCGCCCGCGATGGCGACCGCGGTCGTGGTGCCGTCACCGGCTTCGTCCTCCTGTGTCTCGGCGACCTCGACGATCATCTCGGCCGTCGGATTGTCGATGTCCATCTCCTGAAGGATGGTGACGCCGTCGTTGGTGACGGTGACGTCGCCCATCGAGGAGACGAGCATCTTGTCCATGCCCTTGGGGCCGAGCGTCGAGCGGACCGAGTCCGCGACCGCCCGCGCCGCGGAGATGTTGTGCTCCTGGGCGTCTTTGTCCTTTACTCGCTGTGCGTCGTCTCCCATGATGATCATGGGCTGGCCTTGCATACGTCGCTGAGACATCGTCAGCCAGTGATTGAATGTCCTTCTATAAAAGGGTTTGGCTTTGAGGAGGCATGGTGGACGTCACGCTCCCGGCGTAGACGGGGGCGTTCCGGCCACTGTACTGCGGTTTGCGGATTCGTCGACCGAACGAAGACGATCTTCACGAGACATGTTACCAATGGTTTATTGCCGCGTCTCGGCCATCGTCGAGAATCGATCGTCGATCGAGCGACTCGATGCGCGTCGTCACCCCCGACCGCGACCCTGGACGTCCAGAACGGCAGAATCGCACTCCTCGGCGCCACGATTGCCCACCTGGTACAGCGTTCGAAACGATTCCCGTGCAGTGTCGGCACAGAGAAGGAGACCGGTGGAACGCGTCGGCCGGGTCACCGGTTCCCGAGGACGGGGAACAGCGCGCCGAGCACGGCTCCGAAGGCGACGTGGCCGACGAGGCTCAACGGGTTGAGGTTCGGGAGCGGGGGCGCGTTGGGGAACCCGACGGCGGTCAACCAGATCGGCATGACGATGGCCGCGGCGCCGATCCAGAGGAGGACGCCGTAGGCGATACCGAGCCCCGTGCTGGTCGTCACGCGGTCGGCGTAGTCGGACAGCGCCGGGAGGTAGATGACGGCACCCGCGAAGACCAACCCGAAGACGACGCTGTTGCCGAGGTGGA
>JBNJDE010000040.1:0-17915 GCA_051744605.1 Halobacteriota archaeon | reverse complement strand
GTGGGGCGAAGGGTTAAACCGAAGCACACGCCTACCCTGGTTCGATGAAGGTCACGGACCTGTCGGGACTGCCCGACGGGGTGCCCGCGTTCCTGCAGTCGCAGGGCATCGACGAACTCTATCCGCCCCAGGCCGAGGCCGTCGAGGCGGGCGTCACGGACGGGCGCAACCTCGTCGCGAGCGTGCCGACCGCCAGCGGCAAGACGCTCGTGGCGAAACTCGCCATGCTCTCCTCGATCGAACGGGGGCGCCAGACCGGCACCGGTGGGACCGCCCTGTACATCGTCCCGCTCCGGGCGCTCGCGAGCGAGAAGGCCGAGGAGTTCGCCGAACTCGAGCAGTTCGGCCTCTCCATCGGCGTCTCGACGGGCAACTATCAGAGCGACGGCGAGTGGCTCGGCGACAACGACGTCGTCGTGGCCACCTCCGAGAAGGTCGACTCGCTCATTCGGAACGGCGCGACGTGGATGCAGAACCTCTCGTGTGTCGTGGCCGACGAGGTCCACCTCGTCGACGACGCCAGCCGGGGGCCGACCCTCGAGGTCACGCTCGCGAAACTCCGCCAGCGCATCCCCGACCTCCAGGTCGTGGCGCTCTCGGCGACCATCGGGAACGCGGGGGAGATCGCCGAGTGGCTCGACGCCGAACTCGTGGACTCGACCTGGCGGCCCATCGACCTCAAGACCGGCGTCCACTACGGCAACGCCCTCCACTTCGACGACGGCAGTCAGCGCGAACTCGCGGTCGGGTCGAAGAGCCAGACCGCGGCCATCGTCGACGACACGCTGGCCGAGGACGGGTCGACGCTCGTGTTCGTCAACTCGCGGCGGAACGCCGAGGCGGCAGCGCGGCGGCTCGCTGGAGTTACCGGGAACGTCCTCGACACCGAGGAACGAGCCGCGCTCCGGGAGGTCGCCACCCAGATCCGCGAGGTGAGCGATACGGAGACGAGCGAGGACCTGGCCGACGCCGTCGAGAAGGGGGCCGCCTTCCACCACGCGGGGCTCGCTCGCGAACATCGCAGTCTGGTCGAGGACGCCTTCCGGGAGAGGCTGATCCGCGTGGTCAGCGCCACGCCGACGCTGGCAGCGGGCGTCAACACGCCCAGCCGTCGGGTGATCGTCCGCGACTGGCAGCGCTACGACGGCACCGCCGGCGGCATGCAACCGCTGTCGGCGCTGGAGGTCCACCAGATGTTCGGGCGCGCGGGGCGGCCGGGCCTCGATCCCTACGGCGAGGCCGTCCTGCTGGCGTCCTCGCACGGGGAGCACGAGGAGCTGTTCGACCGGTACATCTACGCCGACCCGGAGCCGGTCCGCTCCAAGCTGGCCGCCGAACCGGCCCTCCGGACGCACGTCCTCGCGACGGTGGCGACGGGCTTCGCGACGACCCGCACCGCGCTTCTGGAGTTCCTCCAGGAGACGCTGTACGCCTCCCAGACGAGCGAGGTGGGTCGACTCGAGACCGTCACGGAGAACGTCCTGGCGTACCTCGAGCGAAACGGTTTCCTGGAACGGGAGGGCGACGGGCTGACGGCCACCCCGACCGGCCACCTGGTCTCACAACTCTACGTCGACCCGATGAGTGCCGCCGAGATCATCCACGGCCTGGAGGACGGCGGACCGGAACCCACGGCCCTCGGGCTGTACCACCTCGTCTCCCGGACGCCGGACATGTACCAGCTGTATCTGCGGTCCGGCGACGACGAGACCTACACCGAGATCGCCTACGAGCGCGAAGCGGAGCTGCTGGGTCACGCTCCGACGGAGTTCGAGGAGGCCGAGTGGGAGGACTGGCTCTCCGCGCTCAAGACCGCGAAGCTCCTGGAGGACTGGGCGGAGGAACTCGACGAGGACCGCATCGCCGAGCGCTACGGCGTCGGGCCAGGCGACATCCGCGGCAAGGTCGACACGGCCGAGTGGCTGCTCAACGCCGCCGAGCGCCTGGCGGGCGAACTGGACGTCGAGTCGACGACGGCCGTCCGGGAGGCGCGAATCCGCGTGAAACACGGCGTGAGCGAGGAGCTCCTCGACCTGGTCCGGGTGGACAACGTGGGTCGCAAGCGCGCCCGACGGCTGTACGACGCCGGTATCGAGTCGCGACCGGCGCTCCGCGAGGCCTCGAAGCCGACGGTTCTCGGCGCGCTCCGTGGCCGGACGAAGACCGCCGAGACGGTCCTCGAGAGCGTCGGTCACCCCGACCCGTCGATGGACGACGTCGAGGGTGACGAGGACGCCGCCCCCGAAGAACCGGACCGCGACGGCTCCGAGGCCCAGGCCAACCTGGGGGATTTCTGATGCGAGTCGTCGAAGGGCAGGTCCACATCGGCGATGACGGTCCGGCCGAGACGCCGGCCTACGAATCGGTAGCCGCGTTCGTGGCCGAACTCGATGCCGCGAGCAGCCCTAAAACGGCGGTCCAGGCGTTCGACGCCCGATACGTCGCGGGGCGACGACACCTCGAGACGGCCGTCGAGCACGCCAATCGGTCCATGGAGCGTGGCGAGAACGTCGCGGACGACCGGGCCGTCGAGATACTCTGTTATGCGGCCGGCCGGCGACAGATCGAACAGGCCCTGGAGATGGGGCTCGAGCCGGGCACGAGTCCGGTCCTCGTCGTCGTCGATGGCCCCGACGAAGAGGTCGTCGCCGAGCGAGTGCAGACACTCGTCGCCCACGGTGACGCATTCGGGCGAACGGATCCGGACCGAATCACGGCCTACTTCGACGTCACCGACGCCGAACGAGCCGCGTCGGACGCGTCGCTCCAGTCGCTGGTCTGCGAGCGGGTCGCCCTCCTGGACGTCGAGAAGTGAGTTCCAGTGGAAATGAAGGGGTGGGAAGTCGCCGCAGTACGGCGATTATTCCCCTTCAGCTGGAAACTGAATGGGGTGGAGACCGACGAAGGGTGGCAGTCTCCAGTCGAAACGGCGCCCGCGGATGGCTGACGGGCGTATGACGATCGTCATACGCTGTTCCGTCGACCGGGAGGACGAACTCGCGAATCGACGATAGCGGGCGCTGGTGGGGTGGCGTCGAAGAAACCGTCTTGCAACGGATATCGTCAGTTCAGCGTGCGCTGGATCTGCTCGAGGAACTGGGCCTCGGGCTGAGCGCCGGTGAACTGACCGTCGTGGTCGTTGATGTTCACCTGCGGGACGCCCTGGACGCCGAACTCCTGGGAGAGCTCCATGAACTCCTGGGCCTCCACCATCTCGGAGGTGATGTTCTCGTTCTCGATGGCGAACTTGTGGGCCGTCTCGACCGCCCGCGGGCAGTGCGGGCAGGTCAGCGTGACGAAGACCTTGAGGTTGACCGCTTCGTCGATCTCGGCCAGTTCGGCCTTGATGTCGTCGTCGAGACCCGTCTCGCCGGTGGAGACCGCGACGATGTCGCGGACGTAGGCGCCGAACTCCTGGCCCGACGGGATGCCGAAGTACTGGACGCCCTTCAGTTCGCCGTCCGTCAGGACGGTAACCGGACCGCTGCCGTGGCGTGCGGCGTCGTACTCCTCGGCGAGGTCGCTGTCGAGGTCGTGGACCTCGACGGTGAAGTCGTCTGTCAGTTCTTCGAGTTCCTCGTTGAGTTCGACGGTGTCGTCGCAGTATTCGCAGTCGTCGGTGAAGATGTACGCCGTGACCTCCTCGGACATCTCGGCGAAGACCTCCTCGACGTCGCTGCGGTTCTGATCGGAGAGTATTGCCATCTGTATCCAACACTATACCACCCACAGCATAAATGTGTTGGGCTTCTCGGTCGGTCGGAGCGAACGGGAAGTCGTATATTCGGGCAGTTACCTCGATGTAACCCCGATATTGGGGACCGCTGCCCGCCAATTCGTGCGGGACAGTACCATAGCAACGGCAGACAATATTGTGCGCCCCGTTACGAACCGAATCAGGACGTCAACTCGTCGATGAGCTCCTCGGCACGGTCCTGGCGGACGGCGTCCTCCTCGACCATGCGTTCGGCGACCTCGTCGACGATCTCGCCGGGAGCGCCAGCCTGGATGGCGATGTTCTTCGCGTGGAGGCTCATGTGGCCCTGCTGGATGCCCTCGCTGGTGAGCGCGCGGAGGGCGGCGAGGTTCTGTGCCAGGCCGACCGACGCGAAGACGCCCGCGAGTTCGTCGGCGGAGTCGACGTCGAGGATCTCCATGGCGGCGCCCGCGACCGGCTGGAGCTGGGTCGCACCACCGACCGTGCCGACCTGTATCGGGAGTTCGATGGCACAGGAGAGATAGCCGTCAGCGTCGACCTCGTAGGTAGTCAGCGAGTCGTAGCCACCCATCGCGGCGTAGGTGTGTGCGCCGGCCTCGATGGCCCGCCAGTCGTTGAACGTCGCGGTCGTCACCGCGTCGATGCCGTTCATGATGCCCTTGTTGTGCGTGGCCGCGCGGTAGGGGTCGCCCTCGGCGAACGCCCAGGCGTCGACGATGCGGTCGCGAACCTCTTCGCCGGTGAGATCGCTGTCGTCGTCGGCCAGCATCTCCGGGGGGACGCGGCAGGTTGCCCGCGCGAGACGACGGTCGGCGAGGTTCGAGAGGATGCGCAGTTCGACGTCACCACCGGTCAGGTCCTCGATCTCGGGGGCGAGCGCCTCGGCCATCGAGTTGACCGCGTTCCCGCCCATGGCGTCCTGGACGTTGACGATGAGGTGGGTGACGACCATCTCGCCCCGGGGCGTGTCGATGACCCGTACCTCGACCGACTCACAGCCACCGCCGA
The DNA here is from genome assembly GCA_051744605.1 of Halobacteriota archaeon. Classification (GTDB taxonomy): domain Archaea; phylum Halobacteriota; class Halobacteria; order Halobacteriales; family Halobacteriaceae; genus Halanaeroarchaeum. The sequence continues at coordinate 13,189 of JBNJDE010000040.1, read as the reverse complement.
ACTTCACGAGGACCGGGTCCTGTTCGTTGGCGAGTTCGACGAGGTCGTCTTCGGCCTGGAGGATGCGCATCTTCGCCGCGTGGGGGTCGGCGACGTCCACCGCCTGGATCTGCGCGATCATGATGGGGCCGCTGACGTCGGTCTGGAAGCCGCCCTCCTCGCGAGCCATCCGCGCGGCGTACGATGCCGCTGCCACGACGCTGGTCTCCTCGACGGCCATCGGCACCAGTTTGTCCTCGCCGTCGATGCGGAAGTTGGTCGCGACCGACAGCGGGTACTCGAGGGTGCCGATGACGTTCTCGCTCACCGTGTCCGCCCGGACGTCGTCCAGTCCGACGCCCCCGAGCGCCTCGACGGCCTCCTCGGAGAGGTCGGCCAGTTCGCTGATGGTCTCGCGGCGCTCCTCGACTGATAGCTTGTAGAACCCGGATATTCGGGAGTCCATGCTACTCGGCTACAGTGTGCCTGGAAAAAAGCGTTTACACACCGAGGCGTCGGTTCAGGCCGGGAGCGCGACGTCGGTGTTCTTCTGCAGGTGGTGTAGACCCAGCAGGACGAAGACGATCGCGACCGCACCGAACTGGATGTAGCGGTCGGGGTGGACCATCGCGACGACCCCGACCACGAAGAACACGGAGCGGGTCACGTACGTCCGGATGCGACCGTACGGGAACCGATAGTTGATCCCGTGGATCATCGAGATGGCACCCGCCATGGCCGCACCGCCGGCGATGAGCGTCGCGGGTGCGAGGTTCCCGTCGAGGATCTCGGGATGGTAGACGAAGGTGAACGGAAGGATAAACAGCGGCAGGGAGATCTTGATCGATTCGTAGGCCGTCTTCAAGAAGTCGCCACCCGCGATACCCGCGGCGACCGCCACCGTGGTCGCGATCGGCGGGGTGAGTCCCGCGAGGATCGCCGCGTAGAACACGAAGAAGTGTGCAGCGATATCCGGGACGAAGAACTGGTTGATGAGCGATGGCGCGATCAGCAGCGCAACGACCGTGTATGCGGCCGTCGTCGGCATGCCCAGGCCCATCAGGATGGAGATGACCATCGCGAGGACGACCGCGATCAACATCACGCCGCCGGAGAGGTCGATGAGGGCGAGCGAGATGGCCGTCGGCACGGCGGTGGCCATCAGGATGTCGACCACGCCGTTGATGGACGCCAGGATGATGGCGACCGGGGCGAGGACGATGATCCCTTCGCGGAACCCGTTGACCGTCTGGACGGTGACCATCCGCAGCGTCTCCGGAATGCCCTCCTCGTCGATGGTCAGCGAGCGGAGGATCGGGATGGTCACGCCCGTCGCGATCATGGTCACCGCGGTGTAGAGCGCGGAGGTCATGACCGTGTACTGGACGATGCCCAGGAAGTAAATCAGCACGAACAGCGGGATGCCGTACTTCAGCCCCTCGAAGGCCATCGACACGTTGCTCATCGTGTCGTCGAGGTGCTCGGTGGGGTCGGTCGCGCCGATCTGCGGAGCCGCCACGTAGTGGACGGCGAGGAAGATAGAGGTCACGAGGATGATCGCCGGGATCAACCCCGCGACGATGACGTCGACGTAGGTGATCCCGGTGATCAGCGAGGCCATGATGAACGCCCCCGCGCCCATGACCGGCGGGAGCACCTGTCCCGACGTGGACGCGACAGACTCGATGGCACCCGCGCTCTCCGGGCGGACGCCGGCGTCCTTCATCAGGGGGATGGTGAACGATCCGGTCATCCCGGCGTTCGCGGTCTGGCTCCCGTTGATGGAACCGATGATGGCGCTCGCGATGACCGCGGTCTGTGCGATACCCGAGTCGATGTACTTCGCGGATCTGACCGCCATCCTGAAGATGAGGTCGAAGGCCCCGTAGGTCTTCAGCAGGCCGGCGAACAGCAAGAACAGCGCGATCCACGCGGCCACCAGCTGGTTCAGGAAGCCGAAGAAGCCGTCGATACTGATGACGAGGATGCGCAGCGTTCTCGTCGCCGTGAGCCCGCCGTGCTGGAGCACGCCGGGCATCCACGGGCCGACGAGTCCGTAGCCGATGCCGACGATGACGACGACGAGGAACGTCGTGCCGAACGACCGCCACGTCAGGTAGATGATGGCCAGCGTGAACGCCGCGGCCATCCAGTATTCGTGTGGCGCCGCCCGACCCAGACTCCCCGTGTATAGACGGTGGAAATCGAGGAAGACGTATCCGGCCGTGATGAGTGAGGCGATGCCCGAGTAGACCATCATTCCGACGTCGACGTAATCTCGATCCTCGATGGCGTCGGGGAGTTCGGCGAGGATGTACAACAGCAGGGTGCCGCCGAGGAAGATGACCCCGTATCGCGCCCGCGGCCAGAACTGCGTGGACGCGTAGTAGATGATCATCAGCCAGAACGGTATCGACCCGTACGTGACGAGCAACTCGAGGACCTTCCGGTACCCCGTTTCTTCGTGACCGATGGGCCACGACGACTTGTCCGCCGTCTCCGGTATCGAATCCGGTGCACCGCCGTCGGCGGCCGAATTCGTTTGCGTGTCCGTATCGTCCATGGATAGTAGTGTATAGGATTGGGTTCCTGGCGAGGAGGCCAGGTCGGTGCTTGGTAGCTTATGCGCTCGTCCAGTCGTCGTCCCAGATGTCGTTCTCCTCGAAGAACTCGGCGACCCCCGGGTGGATCTCGAGGTCCGGGATGACCGTCGTGGTCATGACCTCGGGGTCGTCGTAGTTCAACGTGGTCGGGTCGGACTCGCGGATCGTATCGTGATGCTCGTGTGCGAGTCGCGCGACCTCTTTGGTCGCTTCGGCCGGAATGTCCGGCCCGAAGGCCCACTGGGCCGCCAACGACCACGCGACGACCTGATCGGTCACGTCCGTGACGTCCTGTTCCCACCCGTACGGCTCGAACTCCTCGAGGATGGCGCCCGGAACGTCCTCGATGGCCTGGCGGAAGTTGTCGTCGACCTCGAGCAGGTAGAGGCCGCCGCCACTACGGACGTCGACTTCCTGGACCCAGCCGGACAGCTGGACGCCGTTGGCGCCGTAGACACACAGCGCGTCGACGCGGCCTTCCTCGACGGCACCGGGCACGTCGCCGGTGTCACCGTTGTAGATCTCGTTCGGCTCCCACAGCCCCGCTTCCTTGATGACCTCCTCTGTCAGTAGACGAGTCCCGAATCCGGGCTGGATCGGGTAGATGGTGTAGCCCCCCTCTTCGAGGTCGGCCGTGGACTCGAGTCCGGAGCCCTCGAGGGCGACCCAGTGGATCTGCAGCGACGTGAACATGAACCCCTGCTGCGGTAACGTATCGACGGGGTCCTCGTCGAAGGGTTCTTCTTCTGCCATCGCCTTCGCGAGGGAGTTGTTGTCGACGCCCATCGCGGGGATGTTCCCGTCGTCGAACTCGTACAGGTTCGCCGTCCAGCCGTCGGTGACCTGCGGTGAGATACTGACCGTATCGCTGTGCTCGCTGGCCGCGCGCGCGAGTGCCTGTGCCGCCGCCTGCGTCGAACTGTTCGAGGACGTCGCGCCGATGGTGAGCTGGAACGATTCGCCACCACCGCCACCGTCACCTCCATCGCCGCCGTCGCCACCATCGTCGCCGTCGCCACCGTCGCCACCGTCGCCAGCACACCCCGCCGTGCTGATGACGCCCATAGTGGCGGCACCTTTCAAAACGTCCCTGCGGTTCAAGTTATCCATTGTCATGCCAGTGTACGATTATATCCTACACAAATAAACGTTTCCCACACGGCGCCAAGATTCAGTATATAATTGAGATGATACTCACCACAGCTGGACGGCAGTGTGCACTCCTCCCTCTTCGATCGGCGAGCGAAGTCCGGGACGCTGTCGCGGTTGGCCCCGCTGGGACCGCTAGCGCGCGACGATGACCGGGACGTCACTCCCGAGAATGACCTTCTGGCTCACACTTCCGAAGACGACCTTGCCGATCGGCGACCGGTCGCGAACCCCCATCAGTATCGCGTCGACCTCGAGGTCGCGTGCCGAGGAGAGAATGGCGTCGGCCGGGTCGCCGACGAGTTCGTGGACCTCGGCGGAGATGTCACGGTCTTCGAAGGCCGCCACGACGTCATCCACGGTCTCCGGTGGGTCGCGGAGGTCATCGAGGGATTCGTTGATGTCGTCCAGATAGGCGGAGGCGAATCCGTCGCCCTCTCCAGGCGTTTCTATCTCCTCGTAGACGTAGAGGACGTGCGCCTCGACCTCCTCGTCGACGCCGGGAAGCGTCTCGATCGTATTGATCTGTTTCTCGGCCCGTTCTTCGTTGTCGTCGACTGGCACCAGTACGCGATACATGAAATTACCTGGGGCGGCCCGCAACTTAAACGTTGTATGCGGCGCCGTCTGTTGGACGCCGATCGAATCCGTCCTCGCACTCCCGTTCGGGCGCGAAGACACACCCCCCATCTTCAGGTGTATTACCGCGTTTGACCGTCGCTATGACGCGATAGCACCGATATCCTGTTACAGATGAAATGTTGGAAGAGATGCTCACCCACCCGGCCGAAAACACGTCTCCAGTGGGCAGTGGGCGAGCCGTAACCGGCAGCGGGGCCCCAGCCATCGCCGGTGGTGGATGTCGCGCCAACGTTTATTGGTCGAACCGTACAACGTATCGACGATGACAGAGAGGGGGTCGGACAGGCCAGTGCTGGTCGGTGCCAGTAACCCGTCGGCCGTACAGCAACTGGTCCGGACCGCCGGAGACCTCGCGCTTCTCGGTTCGGGAACGGTGCGGATCGTGACCGTGGCCGTGAAGCCACCCGACTCGCCGTTCGGCGTCTTCACCGACGAGACCATCGTTCGCGAATTCGCCACGGAGAGCCACGAACTCCTCGAGGAGGTACAGGCACCGCCCGAAATCACGGTAGAACGTGACGTGATCGCCGCACGAACGGCCGCGAAGGGGCTCCTCGAGGCAGTCGAATCGGTCGATCCCGTCGCACTGGTCATCGGCTGGCAGGGCCCCACGAGTCGCTCCGACGCGGTCCTCGGGACGACCCTCGATACGCTCGTCGAACGCGCCCAGTGTGACCTCTACGTCGAACGGGTCGGACGAGAAGCGGATGGCGTCGATTCGATCTTGCTGCCGGTCGCCGGTGGCCCACACGTCGCTGCGGCAGCCAGGATCGCAGCCGCCATCGCTGTCCGGAACGATGCGCGCGTGGTGGTGTTCACCGTTGCCGACCAGGCGGCGGACGGAGACCAGGCGAGCCGGTTCGTCGAGGAGGGGAAAACAGCGATCGAGGCTGCCTCGGGCGCGACTCCCTCCGTCGAATCGAGCGTTGTCAGGGCGACAGACGTGAGCGACGCCATCGTCGAGGAATCCAGCGGGCACGATATCGTGGTCATGGGTGCGACGCGGAAGGGGTCGCTGCGGCGGAAGATCGCCGGGTCGGTTCCCCGGACGGTCGTCGAACGGATCGACGGGACGGTCATCCTCGCCCGAGATAGCGACACGGTCGAACACTCGCACGGTCTTGGATCGTCGCTTCGGCGATGATCGATGCGGTCTTCTGGGTGTTGGTCCTCCTCGCGACGGTCACCAGTCTGGCCACGGCGTGGACACTCGGCGCGAACAGCAATTCCCCACCGTTCGCCCCCGCGATCGGCGCCAATGCGATCTCCACGATGCGGGCTGCGTTCCTCATCGGCATCCTGGCATTCCTCGGCGCGCTCACCCAGGGCGGCAGCATCTCCGAGACGGTCGGTGCGGGCCTCATAGACGGCGTCGCCATCACCTCGCTGGCGGCGACGGCGGGGTTGTTGACCGCGACGGCGTTCATGGCCTTCGGCATCTACTCGGGCTATCCGGTGCCGGCGGCGTTCGCCACCACCGGCGCGATGGTCGGGGTGGGACTCTCGCTGGGCGGCGCGCCCGTCTTCGACACGTACCGACGCATCGCGACGTTCTGGGCCCTCGTCCCGCCCGTCTCGGGCACGCTCGCGTACCTCACAGCCACCCTGTTGCGCCGCGACGACATCCCCGAGACGGTGAGCATTCCACTGCTGGCGGGACTGGTGGGCGGGATCGTCGCGAACGTCCAGTTGAGCATCATCCCCGCCGCGGGTGAGGCCACCCAGAACTCGATCGCCGGGTTCGTCGGCGACCTCGTGTCGGTCCCTGCGATCGGCGGCGTCGACCCGGTGGTCGTGGCGGTGACGCTCGCCATCGCCGCCGGGAGCTTCCAGTACATCCGCGTTCAGACGCAGGCGTCCGTCGAGCGCGGCATCAAGATGTTCCTCGTCGTCCTCGGGAGCGTCGTCGCGTTCTCGAGTGGCGGGAGTCAGGTTGGACTGGCGACCGGCCCGCTCGAAAATCTCTATCGGGCCGAACTCGGTCTCCCTGGCCTCGCTTTGCTGTTGCTCGGTGCGATCGGTATCCTCGGTGGTGCCTGGATGGGTGCGCCCCGACTACTCCAGGCCACCTCACGGGAGTACGCCCAGCTCGGCATCCGTCGATCGATCGCTGCGCTGGTCCCGGGCTTCGTGATCGCCCAGCTCGCGATCGCCCTGGGCATCCCCATCTCGTTCAACAACATCATCATCTCCGGGGTGATCGGCGGCGGCCTCGCCGGCGGGTCGGCGGGCGTCTCTCGGCGAAAGATCGGCGTCACCCTCGCCTTCTGGCTCCTCACCCTCTTCTCCTCGGTGGTAGTTGGCTTCGGTGTCTACCGGGTATTCGCCGCCCTCATGGGCGTATCGCTCACCTGACGACGGTCACCGTCACCGAAGCCTCGCCGACCACGCGCGTCGCGACCGTCCCGAGGAGCCGCCGGGCCAGGCCGCTTTCCGACCCCCCGTGGCCACCCATGACGACGTGGTCGACGTCGTGTTCTTCGACGAAGTCGAGGATCGTGTCGGCGGGGTCTCCGGTTTCGACCTCGGTCTCGACGGAGCGTCCTCCGTCCTGGGCCCGGCCTGTCGCCTGCTCGACCAGGCGGTCGGCCCGTTCCCGGGCCGCCTCGTGGCGCTCGTCGACCTCGAGGACGCCGCCCTCGCTCATCGGTCGGTCCAGTGGCGTCACGACGTTCAGCACCGTCGTCCGACACTCGAAGGTGTCCAGGGCGAACGCGAGCGCGTCCGCCGCCAGCGGCGAGCCGTCGAGCGGGACCAGGACGTGTTCCGGTGCCATATCTCACCATAGACCCCGAGGACCAAATACCCTGGCTGCGGGACGGTGTGCCTGCCGGCTGTCGACCCGGTCGACCACAGCCACGACCGGGAATCGGCCAGTTCGGTCGGCGGAATGAGCCACCGCATCGGTGCTGCAGCCAACGTTTATGGTCCATCGGGCCCCTGAAGGGGTACGATGACCGATACAGACGACGAGGAGACGCGGGACGCGGTGCCGGCCGGAGAGATTCGCGAGCTCGCCGCGGAGTTCCGCGAGCGATCCGACGAGGCGATGGGCCTGGGCATGATCGAGGCCTCCGATTACCTCGAACAGTGTGCCAAGGACCTGGAGGGACTACTCGAGGGGTGATCGGTCCTCGGTCGATTCGGCAACGATCCGAGGTAGTACTGCCAGGGTGTCGATCTCCGCGACTGGATCGACGGACGGCGTCACCTCGCGATTGTGGTCTCGTCGGACGAGCACCGGCTCGAGACCGGCTCGGACCGCCGCCAGGAGGTCCGTGTCCCGGTCCCCGACGTAGAATCCGGTCCGACCGCCCAATGCGGCTCGACCCGCCAGAAGGTAATGCGGATCGGGTTTTCGACGGAAGAATCCCCGTACACCCGTTTCGCGGCCGCTCACGTGCGAGAATTTCGCCAACCGGTAGCGGTCGACGACGGACCGAACCACCGCATCGTAGTTGTTGCTGACGAGACCGAGATCCGCAGTTGCGGAAAGCGAGGAGAGGACCTCGACGTCCGGATACGGCGTCCGGTGCCCGGCTCGGAGTCGCTCGATTGCACGGGCCGACGCGTGTCGTTCGCGTCGCGCAAACAGCTGAATCGGGTCGACGCCGAGTCGGTCGCATCCTCGCACAAACTCGATATCGTATTCGTGGCCGTCGAGTAGGGATCTCGTCCGTGCATCGGGCTCGAGGTCGAAGTCCTCGAGGGCCTCCTCGAGGGCCCGCTGGTGGACCGCTGGGTCGGTCCCGTGTCCCTCGAGAATGACGCCATCCATGTCGAAGAGGATGATCGGAGTTTCCTCGTTCGACACGCCAGTGCTCTCGGTGGGCTCCGTCGGCGGCGACGGCTTCTTGCGGGAACGAGTCATCTCAACGGACCATCCCCCTCGTCCATTTCGAGAACGCTTCGCTGACGATCACGATCCCCAGAATGGCGATCAGAATCATTGACACCGACCGCCAGGCGAAGGCATCGACCGCCCGGAACAGCTGCACGCCGATACCGCCGGCGCCCACGAATCCGAGGACCGTCGAATCACGGACGTTGATCTCCCAGCGATAGACCGCGAGGCCGACCAGCGCGGGTTTGACCTGGGGAACGATTCCATAGAGGAGGGTCTGCACCGCCGACGCACCCGAGGCTCGAACGGCCTCGACCTGGCCGAAGTCGATCTCTTCGATCTCCTCGCCGAGGAGTTTTCCGAGAAAGCCGACCGACCGGAAGGCGATGGCGACCGCACCGGCGAGGGGGCCGGATCCCAGGAGGACGACGAACAAGAGCGCCCAGATGATCGTATTGACCGAACGGCTGACGGTAACGAGAACCTTTCCTAGCCAGTAGGTCGCCGCATTAGGGGTGGTGTTCTCGGCGGCAAGGAGTGCGACGGGAATCGCGAGGACGAAGGCGCCGGCGGTCCCGACCGCGGCGATGTGGATCGTCTCGACCAGCGGCCCGACGATCGCACCGGTGTAGGCGACATCCGGCGGGTACATCCGTGTCAGCAGGTCCGCAATCTCGCGCGGGACCGTATCCAGTACGACGAATTCGATCGCCATGAACTCCCAGGAGGCGACGACGGTCACCGCGACTGTGAGCCAGGCGACGAAGCGCCCGAGCCGCCCGCGCCGATCGTACCGCTGCCACTGGGTTGGATTCCCGTCCATCACTGGTACCTCCGTCGGACGACCGCACTCACACCTTCAGCGACGAGCACGACAGCGACGATGGCCAGGAGGATCGCGGTCACGTACGCGTAATCGTATCGATTGAACGCGGTCAACAGGACCGAACCGATGCCCCCGGCTCCGACGATACCGATGATGGTCGAAGTCCGAATGTTAATGTCCCATCGGTAGACCGAGAGGCCGGCAAAGCGCGGGACGATTTGGGGGACGACGCCGAAGAGGAGCGTCTGCACCGGCGACGCTCCAGCGGCCCGGACCGCGTCGACGCTTCCCATGTCGATGTCCTCGATGTCCTCCGCCAGGAGTTTCGCGAAGAACCCGACCGTCTTGAACGTGATCGTAATGATCCCAGCTAGCGGGCCAAATCCGACCGCCTTGACCGCGATGATGGCCACGATGATCGCATTAAAGGCACGCGAGACGGCGATGAATCCGCGGTTGAGGACGTACAGCGGTCGCGGCGAGAGGTTCTCCGCGGCCATGAACGCCACGGGGACGCTGACGAGAATGCCGGTCACCGTCGAGACCATCGCCATCGCCACGCTCTCGAGCATCTTCTCGAGGATGCGCGTCGACTGTCGGGCCGTCGCCTCGGGTGGAAAGAAGTCGCCGGCAAGGGCGACGGCATTACCGAAGCCAGCCGCAATACGGGTCGGGGACGCTCCCAGATCCCAGGCCGACCAGGCGAAAAAGCCCAGCACCGCGAGATACGTCGCCCACTTGTACTCGGCCCGTCCAAAGACGCTCGGTCGTTTCCACTGGATCTCCTTTGCGGCCATCAGACGCCTCCGTTCGCGGGCCGGTCGGCAGCTTCGACAACGGGAGGTTCGTCCGCCACTCGGTGCTCCGCTCGGTCGGGCGTCGGTGTAGCCGAAGCGGTGGTCGCCGGGTCCATACCGCGATAGATCGTGTCCAGCGCACGGTCGTCGAGGTCTGACGGCGATCCCTCGAACACCAGCTGGCCATCGTGGAGGCCCACGATCCGATCCGCGTAATCGAGCGCGAGGTCAACTTCGTGGATGTTGATGAGGACGGGGATATTCCGCTCGGCGGCAATTTCGGTGAGCAATCCCATCACCGTCGCGGAGGTCTCCGGATCGAGACTCGAGGTCGGTTCGTCGACGAGCAGGATTGTCGGTTGCTGAATGATCGCCCGAGCGATGCCCACACGCTGACGTTGCCCACCGGAGAGTTCGTCGACGCGCTTGTTCTCCATGTCACCCAGCCCGACGCGGTCGAGTAACTCGTAGGCGCGCTCGACGTCGGCGGGTGGGAACTTTCGCCGGTAGGCCCGCCAGGCCGAGACGTACCCGAGCCGCCCCGTGAGGACGTTTTCCATGACCGTGAGCCGTTCGACGAGATTGTACTCCTGGAAAATCATCCCGATGTCCCGTCTGGCCGACCGCATCTCGGTCGTGGAGAGGTCGGTCAGCTCGGTGCCGTCGAGGCACACCGACCCGGCCGTTGGTTCCGTGAGTCGATTGATACAGCGAATGAACGTACTCTTGCCGGCCCCGCTGGGGCCGATCATCGCCACGGTCTCGCTGCCCTCGATGGTGAGATCGACCCCGGACAGCGCCTCCTCGCCACCCGGGTAGGTCTTCGCGAGTCCGGTGACCGACAGCATCATTCCCCGAGCGCGCCCTTCGTGTACTCGACGTCGTTGTACCCCTGAATCGTCATGATGTCGTACCAGTGGCGTCGGTACTCGATGGGGAGGAACTCGGTGTAATCGGTCCGCTCCGCGTAGGCAGTCCCCGAGAAATCGGTCTCGAGCCAGGCGCGTTCGATCCCCGCGACGATGTCGGGGTGGAGGTTGTACCGGTAGGTAATCGGTCCGTTGGGGAAGGGATTCGACGCCCAGACGATCTTGAAATCGTCGAGACTGAGGCTGCTATCCCCCTCGACGGTGTCCAGAAGACAGGTCGAGCAGACCGGACCGGCGTCGTAGTCGCCGGCGTCGATGCCCCGTGCTGTATTGGAGTGCCCGCCGGAGAAGGTGACCTCGTAGTCCTCGCCCGGCGTCACGTCGAAGTTTTGATCGAACAGCGCCGACGGCGCCTGGTGGCCCGAGTTCGAGGACGGTTCGGCGTGAGCGACCGCCACGTCGTCCCGAGCGAAATCCGCCACGCTCTGGATGTCGTGGGCGTCCGCCCGGGTCGTCGCGAACAGCCGATAGCCAAAGGCCCCGTCCCCGGCGATTCCGACCGCGAACGGAACCGCCCCGGCAAGGTTCACCGCGAAGGCGGTCGCCCCGGTCGAGAAGTTCGCGATGTGCGCCCGTTCGGAGCGCATGGCTTCGACGGAGGCGGCGTAACTGTCGACGCGGCTGTACTCGACGTTTTTGCCGGTCTCCTCGCTGACGCGTTCGAAGACGGCCTCGAAGTCCTCCTCGTACCGTCCCTCGACGTCCTCGCTCGGGCTCTCCGTGAACACGAGCGTGTCGGGATCGAGGAACTCGCTTTCGTTTTCGGGCGGTTCCCGGACCGGCTCCCCGTGAGGGACTTTTTCGACGTCGCGGTCGCCCATGCGTTCGAGGTCGGCTTTGCGTCCCCGTTCGTAGCCAGCGTCGATCAGTGGGGCGGCCAGGTAGTTGTGCTCGTCCCACCCGGGATCGGAGAACTCGAACGCGTCCCCGTCCGCAAGCATGGGATCCTCCCCGCCTCCGGAACCGCCGTCGCTCTCGGTCGAACCCGCGCCCGTACAGCCCGCGATGCCGATCGTCAGTGCAGCGGCGGTACTCTGGAGAAAGCGTCGTCGCCCTGGCGTCTCGTTTGGAGCCATCACTTCGGCCGACGACCGTCCCCGGGTTAAACTATTATAATATTGATAAATATGGGTGCGAGCGTCTGCTAGCAGTGCCAACCGGTGGGGACGACTCTTTATCGAAGGGAGTTCTCACGAGGTCTATATACCGATGAATCCACGTGGTGGGTGTGCGACAGCTCGGCTGACGACTAGTGAGCCATCGGTGTTCGCAATCAAACGGTTCCGAAAAACCACCCCCTGATTTATGCGACCAATGCACGTAGGGTGGCGACGATGTCCGGAGACGACTACACCGTCGACTACGAACTGAGCGATGCCGACGAGAACGTCCACCACGTCTGGGACAACGGTCTCGAGCCCGTGCTCACGGTCGAGCCGGGCGACGTCGTCCGCTTCGAGTGCCGGGACGCCCTCGACGGGCAGATCGACCCCGATTCGACCGCCGAGGACCTCGCGAACGCGAGTTTCGATCCGGTGCACCCGTTGACGGGGCCCGTCGCCGTCGAGGGGGCAGAACCCGGCGACGTCCTCGTCGTCGAGCTCCTCGAGTTCGAGCACAAGGGGTGGGGCTTCACCGGCTACATGCCCGGCGACATGGGGCTGGGGCTCCTGCCCGAGGAGTTCCCCGAAGCCGGACTCCACGTCTGGGAGCTGGACGACGACGTCGCCCACTTCGTGAACGATATCGAGGTCCCCCTGGGGATGTTCCCGGGAATCGCCGGCGTCGCGCCGGCCGAGGCCGGCGAGCACGATACGCTCCCGCCGCGGGACGTCGGCGGGAACATGGACGTCAAGCACATGACCGAGGGGTCGACCGTCTACTTCCCCGTGAAAAACGAGGGCGCCCTGTTCTCCACCGGGGACTGCCACGCCGCACAGGGCGACGGCGAAGTGTGCGTGACGGGCATCGAGGCGCCGATGTTCGTCACCGCGCGGTTCGACGTCAGAACGGACATGTCGATCGAACAGCCCCAACTGGAGACCACCGGGCCGTTCACCCCGACGGGGGAGGACGAGCCGATGTACGCGACGACCGGCATCGCCGACGACCTGATGGTAGCGACCAAGAAGGCGACGAGACACATGATCGATCACCTCCACGCGCAGCACGGGTTGTCTCGTGGCGAGGCGTACATCCTCTGTTCGGCGGCGATGGACCTGAAGATCAGCGAGGTCGTCGACGTTCCCAACTGGACGGTGACCGCGTACATGCCCGAGAGCATCGTCGGGTGATCGGGTTCGGCAGAGCGTCGTTCGGACCGGTGTACTCGATTTCCAGACAGCGAATCGAGAATCGATCACCGCGAAACTCGTGATGGGAGTCGCGGCATAGCAGGCTGATTTTCGACGGGACGAGTG
>JBNJDE010000039.1:0-18230 GCA_051744605.1 Halobacteriota archaeon | reverse complement strand
AGGGTGGTGCCGGCAGGCGCCCCGAACACGTTCAGTCCCGGAGCGGGCGACCACGCTCCCGCCGAGTTCGCTCCGGGCCGTGTGTTACAGCATAGCGGTCGTTGGTTCGATTTCGGTATTTGAACGTTTGGAGTCGGGTCTGAAGAACAGTAACCTGTGCAAGCATTCGGCGACCGAGTGTTACCGAGACGCGTCAAGTCTCGGTCGCTAACCAGAACGCTTTGCGTTCTGGTGATGGTCCGAAGGATCCGGTATCGCGTGAGAGCTTCGCTCTCACTGAGTCACACTCGCTCCCTGCGGTCGCTCGCGTGACGGTCGCCGATTTTCCATCAGAGCAAGCTCTGATGACGTCCCGCTCACTGCGTTCGCGGGACCTCCGCGAGCTTCGCTCGCGGCCCAAGGAGCGACCACCGCGCGCCCGTGGCGCGCGACGGGAGTGGTTCGAAAGGCGCTCGGCGCCTTTCGTCATCACGAGAGAGCTTCGCTCTCTCGAACGACGACGCCGGGTTTTGGTGGAGATTTTGCCTGCGAGGCGCGAACGCAGTGAGCGCCTCGGAAACGCGAGCGGTGACGGAACGGAGCCGCGAGCAGGGCGCGCGCAGCGCGCCCGCAGCAAAAGGTCCTGCGTAAGCGTTTTTGTTCCACGCCGGCTACGGTACATCACTATGAGCCAGGGGCCCGACGACGATCGCCTCGAACAGCTTCGCGAGGAAAAGCTACAGGAGCTACAGCAACAACAGGGGGGCGAGGGCCAGGAGGAGGCCGTGCAGGCCCAGCGCGAACAGGCCGAGGCCCAGAAGAACGCCCTGCTCAAACAGCACCTCACCGACGGCGCCCGAAAGCGCCTCAACACGGTGAAGATGAGTCGCCCGGACTTCGGCGAACAGGTCGAACAGCAGGTGCTCGCGCTCGCCCAGTCGGGGCGACTCCGCGATAAGATCGACGAGGCGAAGATGAAGGAGTTGCTCAACGAGCTCAAACCCGACTCGACGAGCTTCAACATCGAGCGGCGGTAACGCGGATGCAACTCGGCCTCCTCTACTCCGGCGGCAAGGATTCGTCGCTCGCGGCACTCGTCCTCGACCGCTTCTACGACGTCACGCTCGTCACCGCCCACTTCGACGTCACCGAGGACTGGCGATTCGCCCGCGAGGCCGCGGACGCCGTTGGATTCGACTTCGAGACGGTCGTGATGGAATCGGACGTCGCTCAGGACGCCATCGAGCGGATGCTCGAGGACGGCTATCCGCGCAACGGCATCCAGACGGTCCACCAACACGCGCTGGAGACCATCGCCCAGGTCCCGGCCTTCGACGCCATCGCGGACGGGACCCGTCGTGACGACCGCGTCCCCACCGTCTCGCGAGCGCAGGCACAGAGCCTGGAGGACCGCTACGACGTCGATTACATCGCGCCGCTCTCGGGCTTCGGCCGCCACGCCGTCGACCGACTCGTCGACGCGGAACTCGACGTCACGGTGGGGCCGAGCGAGGAGATCAGCAAGGCGGATTACGAGAGCGAACTTCGCGCCCTCATCGCCGAGGAGTACGGCGAGTCGGCCGTCGGCGACGTCTTCCCCGATCACACCCAGACCGTGGTGAAGGGGCTCAGCGACTCGGACTGAGGGCAACGGACAGATTCAAGCGCGGCGTGGTCGAAACCCGGGACATGTACGACCGGCTCAAGGGATTTCGCGACTTCTATCCCGGTGAGATGAGTGCTCGGCGGGCGGTCATCGACTCGCTCGAGGCGACCGCCCGGGGCTACGGCTTCCGCGAGGTGGGGACGCCGGCCCTGGAACGGACACAGATGTACGTGGACAAGAGTGGCGAGGAGATCGTCGAGGAACTCTATACGTTCACCGACCAGGGTGGACGAGACGTCGCGCTCACGCCGGAACTCACCCCGACGGTCGCACGGATGGTCGTGGCGAAACAGCAGGCACTCTCGAAACCCATCAAGTGGTTCTCGACGCGTCCGTTCTGGCGCTACGAGGAGCCCCAGCAGGGACGCTTTCGCGAGTTCTACCAGACGAACGTCGACATCTTCGGGTCCGCCGAACCGGCGGCGGATGCGGAGATACTGGCGTACGCCGCCGACGCCATGACGGACCTGGGTCTCGACGCAGCGGACTTCGAGTTTCGCGTCTCCCACCGCGACATCCTCGGGGGCCTCCTCGAGGCCGTCGACTCGGACGTCGACGTGCGGGCGGCCATCCGGGCGGTCGACAAGAGCGCCAAGGTCGAGACCGCGGAATACTACGACCTGCTCCACGATGCGGGGCTCACGTACGACGAGGCCGAGACCGTCGACGACCTCCTCGGGACCGACGACCTCGACGACCTCACCGACTTCGCTGGCACCGACCGCGTTCGCACTGCGGTCGAGAACCTGCAGGCGGTCCTCGAGGCGGCCGAGGACCTCGGCGTCCGCGAGTACGCCACCCTCTCGCTGGAGACGGCCCGTGGGCTCGATTACTACACCGGTGTGGTCTTCGAGTGCTTCGACTCCACCGGCGAGGTATCCCGGGCGGTCTTCGGCGGTGGACGGTACGACGACCTCATCGAGAGCTTCGGCGGCCAGTCGACCCCCGCGGTCGGCGTCGCCCCGGGCCTCGCCCCGCTCTCGTTGCTCCTCCAGCGCGCCGGGGTCTGGCCCGAGGAGACGCCGACGACGGACTACTACGTCCTCCAGGTCGGCGACACGCGAGCGGTGGCGGCAGCGATCGCCCGCGACCTCCGCTCGAAGGGCCACGTGGTCGAGACGGACGTCTCCGATCGCTCGTTCGGGTCCCAACTCCAGTACGCCGACGCCATCAACGCCGAGACGACCGTCATCGTCGGGGAACGCGACCTCGAGAACGGCGAGGTTACGGTCAAGGACATGGTCTCGGGCGACCAGGTCGCCGTCCCGGTCGAGGAGTTCCCGGGCGAGAAGACCGCGCCTCGGTACGAGGACTTCGTGTAGGCTCCCCAGACGACCCATTCTGCCATGCGAGCGTTCAGAATTTCCTACGACGGTCGCCCGTTCCACGGGTTTCAGCGCCAGCCGGCGGTCCCCACCGTCGAGGACGCCATTTTCGACGCGCTCCGTGCACTGGATATCTTCGAAGGGGACAAACCGCCAGGCTACAGCGCGGCCGGGCGGACGGACGCTGGCGTCTCCGCACTCGCGCAGACGGTCGCCGTTCGATCGCCCGACTGGCTCTCCCCCCGTGCCCTGAACGGCGAACTCCCGGACGCCGTGTGGGCCTGGGCAGCGGCGGACGTTCCCGACGACTTCCACGCGACGTACGATGCGCAGTGGCGGGAGTACCGGTACTTCCTCTATGCCCCCGATATCGACGACGACCGCGCCCGGGATGCGCTCGCTGCACTCCGTGGCGAACACGATTTCCACAATCTGACCCCGGACGACGAGCACACGGTCAGACGCCTGCGCGGCGATATCGCCCGCGATGGCTCGTATCTCGTCGTGACGTTTCGCTCGAGCGGTTTCGCTCGCGAACTCGTCAGGCGCGTCGTCTCGCTCGTTCGGGCAGTCGGTTCGGGCGCCGCCCCGCTCTCGAAGATCTCGACGGTGCTCGGGTCGGAACCGATCGACGGTCCCGAAGGCGTACCGCCCGCGCCGGCCTCCCCCCTCGTCCTCCGGGACGTGTCCTACGAGGTCTCCTTCGCGGTCGACGAGGAGGCGGCCCGGATGGCCAGGTCACGCTTCGAACGTGCGGCTGTCGAGAGCCGGACCCGCTCGACGCTCGCCGACGCCATCGCCGCGGGGATCGATACCAGGTCCGGGTCGCCACGATAGCCAATTACATACCGTCGCCCGCCCCTACGGACGTGGTATGTCACGTGTCCCCGAGCGCGACGAGATCGACGACCGATACACGTGGGACCTCGAGGCCATCTACGAGACCGAGGCGGAGTGGGAGGACGACTTCGAGTCGGTCCAGGAACGCCTCGACGACCTGTCGGACTACGAGGGGCGACTCACCGAAGACGGTGCAACGCTGCTCTCCGCCCTGGAGCTCCGTGATTCGGTGATGCGGACCCTGCAGACCGTTGCGGCGTACGCCCGGATGCGGTCCGACGAGGACACCCGCGATCAGCATTTCCAGGCGCTCTCCGCCCGTGCGCAGACCCTCGGCTCCGAGGCGTCGAGTGCGGTCTCCTTCTTCGGCCCGGAGATCCAGTCCGCGGACCCCGACGAGATCGAGTCGATGATCGACGCGACACCCGGCCTCGAGACCTACGAGCACTACCTCGACGACGTGCTCCGGCGCAAACCGCACACCCGATCGGCGGAGGTCGAGGCGGTCCTCTCGGAGATCGGCGAGGTGCTCGGCGCCCCCAGCGACATCTACGGGATGCTGACGAACGCCGACCTCACCTTCCCGACCGTCGAGAAGCCCGATGGCAGCGAGGTCGAACTCTCCCAGTCGAATTTCACCGTCCTGCTCAAAGAACCCGACCGCGAGTTCCGCCAGACCGTCCACGAGACGTTCTTCGAGGAGTTCTCGGGCGTTCGTAACACCATCGGGTCGGCGCTCAAGTACCAGGTCAAGACCGACGTGAAGACCGCCAGGATCCGGGACTACGAGACGGCCCGCGAGGCGGCACTCGACGACCCGAACATCCCGGTCGAGGTGTACGACGCGCTCGTCGAGACCGTCGAGGCGAACCTCGGGCGCCTCCACCGACACGCCGACCTCAAACGCCGGTCGCTCGGGGTCGAAAAGCTCCGATCGTGGGACCTCTACATGCCCGTCGCGCCGGGCGAATCGCCCGAATTCGAGTACGAGGACGCACGCGAACACGTCATCGAGGCCGTCGCACCGCTCGGGGAGGACTATCAGCAGCGCGTCGCTGACGGTCTCGATTCGCGCTGGGTGGACGCCTTCGAGAACCGTGGCAAGCGCGCCGGGGCGTACTCCGGCGGGACCTACGACACCCAGCCGTACATCCTCCTCAACTACCAGGACGACATCTCCTCGATGTACACGCTGGCCCACGAGCTCGGCCACTCGCTGCACTCCGAACTCGCGAGCGAGCACCAGCCCTACGTCTACGCCGACTACGAGATATTCGTCGCCGAGGTCGCCTCGACGGTGAACGAGGCGCTGCTCACGGCGCACCTCCTCGAGACCGTCGAGGACCCGGCGGTCAGAGCCCACGTGCTCAACGAGTACCTGGAGCGGTTCCGCTCGACCCTGTTCCGCCAGACCATGTTCGCCGACTTCGAACACCGGATCCACACCCTCGCCGAGGAGGGCGAGGCACTCACGCCCGACCGCATCGACGAGGTGTACGGCGACCGCAAGGCGGCGTACTACGAACCGGCCGTCCTCGACGACCACATCGACCGGGAGTGGATGCGGGTCCCGCACTTCTTCTACGAGTACTACGTCTTCCAGTACAGCACGGGCATGTCGGCGGCGGTCGCCATCGCGGACCGCATCCGCTCGGAGGGGGCGTCGGCGGCAGAGGACTATCTGGACGCGCTCAGACTCGGCGGCAGCGAGTACCCCATCTCGGTGCTGGAGACCGCCGGGGTCGACATGACCTCGTCCGCGCCCATTCAGACGGCACTCGACGTCTACGACGAGCGACTCGACGAGATGGCGGCGCTCCTCGAGGACGACGGCGAACTCGAGGCATAAGAGGACCGTTCGACGTACCCGGACCTACGCGTCGACGCCGAGGTCGTCGACCCAGGGACAGAGCGGATCGCTGGCGAATGGACTCCCGGTCACGGCGTGGGCCCGCGAGCGCGACCCGCCACAGAGGTCGCGGTACTCGCAGCTGTGACAGGAGCCGAGGAGTTCGTCGACGTCGCGGATCTGCTCGAAGAGCGCACTGTTCCGGTAGATGTCGACGAGGTCGCGATCGGTCACGTTGCCGCCGGATTGGGGAAGGAAGCCCGACGGGTAGACCTCGCCCTCGTAACTGACGAAGACGAACCCCTCGCCCGCCCGCGTCGAACCGACCCGAACCCCCCGACCCGAGTCCGCCCGTTCGACACGGTCGGCCACGCGACGGTAGTGTGGGGCTTCGACCGTGATGACGCGATAGGGGGCGTCGCGCTGGCGCCGATAGAGCCACTCCATCACCTCGAGCGTTCGCTCGGGGGTGATCTGCGCGAGGTCCTCGCCCCGGCCGATGGGGACGAGGAAGAAGACCTCCCACATCGCTGCCCCGAGCTCCTCCATGCGGTCGGCTATCGCTGGCAGGTCGTCGACCGTGTTCGCCGTCACGGTGGTGTTGATCTGGATACCGATTCCCGCGTCGGTCGCCTGCCTGGCTGCGCGCATGATCGTGTCGAACGAGCCCTCCTCGCCCCGGAACTCGTCGTGGGCTTCGGGAGTGGCACCGTCGAGCGAGAGGGCGATGCGTTTGACGCCACTGTCCGCGAACCGCTCGATGGTCTCTCTGGTCAGGTTCTCGGTCGGGGCCGGGGTCGCGGCGGTGGGAACGCCCATGTCGGTGGCGTACTCGATCAACTCGAAGAGGTCGGGACGTTTGAGGGGGTCCCCACCGGAGATGACGAAGATGGGCGAGGGATGACCGAACTGCGCGACCGAGTCGACGAGTGCCTTTCCCTGCTCGGTCGAGAGCTCTGCCGGGTCGCGGTCCGGCTGGGCCGACGCACGGCAGTGGTCGCACTCGAGGTCGCAGGCTTGCGTTACCTCCCAGGTGACGATGAGCGGCGTCTCGCTGTAGTCGCGGCCGCCCGGGTGTCCGCCGGGATGGCCGCCAGGGTGGTCCCCGTCGGGCATATCTACAGCGTACTCGCCGGTGCGTATAAATGAACATAGCCGATGGCCGCGCACTGGGAACGCGTTCGCCTGCTGGTCCTCGGTCGCGTCGGACGGATGGCCCTCGAACGCGTCGGACGGATGGCTGTCGTCCGGCGGCGTTCGGCGCGATTCGGCGTTCGTACACCCAAAGGAACTTCTTTCTCGCGGCCATAGGTCAGAGCGGATGTCCCGCAGTCCCATTCTGCCGGACCGGCCGACGCTCGACCTCGACCCAGAGCTAACGCCGGAGGAGCGCCTGGCCGCACTGACGTCGCATTACCGGGACATTGTGAATGTCCAGCAGCAACTCGAGACGCAACTCGACCGTATCGAGGAGCAGCGCGATCACCTCAGAGAGGAGGTGGACCGGCTCCAGCGCGAGAACGAGACGCTGAAGACGGCGTCGCTGTACCTCGCGACCGTCGAGGACGTCTTCGACGAGGGTGAGGCCGTCATCAAACAACACGGGAACAACCAGGAGGTCCTCACCGAGGTCTCCCAGGAGATGCACGAGGCAGTCGATATGGGCGACCGGGTCGCCATCAACGACTCCTTCGCCATCCAGGAGGTGCTCGACGACGAGACCGACGCGAGAGCGCAGGCCATGGAGGTCGAGGCCTCTCCCGAGGTCACGTACGAGGACATCGGTGGCCTGGCCGAGGAGATGCGCGAGGTCCAGGAGGCCGTCGAGGACCCGCTCAACAACCCCGAGAAGTTCTCGGCCGTCGGCGTCGAACCGCCGAGCGGCGTCCTCCTTCACGGCCCGCCGGGCACGGGCAAGACCATGCTCGCGAAGGCCGTCGCGAACCGGACCGACGCGACCTTCATCAAGATGGCCGGGTCCGAACTCGTCCGCAAGTTCATCGGCGAGGGCTCCCGGCTGGTCAGGGACCTCTTCGAACTCGCCGAACAGCGAGAACCCGCCATCATCTTCATCGACGAGATCGACGCGGTGGCCTCGAAGCGGACCGACTCGAAGACCTCGGGGGACGCCGAGGTCCAGCGGACGATGATGCAACTTCTCTCGGAGATGGACGGCTTCGACGAGCGCGGTGAGGTGCGGCTCATGGCGGCCACCAACCGCTTCGACATGCTCGACCGTGCCATCCTCCGCCCGGGTCGGTTCGACCGCCTCATCGAGGTGCCCGAACCGGATCAGGAGGCCCGCGCCGAGATCCTCCGGATTCATACCGAACGGATGGCCCTCGCCGACGAGATAGACTACGAGGCGCTGGCCCGCCAGACGGAGGGCTTCAACGGGGCGCAACTCCAGAGTCTGACCACCGAAGCCGGGATGTTCGCCATCCGCGACGACCGGGCGACGGTCTCCATGGACGACTTCCGTGCGGCCCGGGAGAAACTCGTCGACGACGCGAACTCGGACTCGCCGGCCTACACGACCTACATCCACTGAACTGGGACTGCAGAAGGACGCCGGGACCACCGAACCGACACCGCTTTTCGACGCCTGGCGCAAACTCAGAGTCATGACCACGATCCGCGTCGTCTGGGGGACCGGCACCGGTCCGACCGAGATGGCCGCCTACGACGCCGCGCTCGCCGACGCGAATGTGCACAACTACAACCTGATCGGCGTCTCCTCCGTCGTTCCGGCCGAGGCGACGGTCGATGCCGTCGGGACCGCGCCCGACCTCGGCCCGGCGGGAAACCGCCTCACGGTGGTACAGGCTCACGCCACCGCGGCCGGCCCGCAGACCGTCTCGGCCGCCCTCGGGTGGGCGACCGGGCCGGGTCCCGGTCTCTTCTACGAGGCCGCCGGCGAGACCGACGCCTCCGACGTCGAGACCCGTGCCCGGGAGGGATTGACGGCAGGGGAAGCGCTCCGCGACTGGTCCATTACCGATCGATCGGTCCGATCCGTGAGCAGGACCGCCGACTCGGGGGAGTACGCCGCGGCGGCCGTTCTGGGCGTCTACGGGGAGAGTCGCAACATCTTCTGAACCGGAAAACGTTTTCAGTGGTGGGCCAGTAGTGCAGCGAGATGAATGCGAACACCCCTTACGTGGGGCAACCGGGCGATGGCACGACGGAATCCGTCGACCTGACCACCGCCCAGCGTCGGAGCCTCGAGGCCCGCGTCTCGAGTGTCGCCGCCCGAACCCGGACCTTCCTCCCCGACGAGTACGTCGTCGGGTCGAACGTGGGCACCGGCTCGGGCGGCGTCCGGGTCACGGTCTCGGTCCACCCTCCGGTCGGGAACCCCGTCAGTGCGGGTTTCGACCCGGACCTCGATGCGGAGGAACTCATTACCGACGAGGACGTCGACGAGGTGGCTCGCGGCCTCGCGGCGAGTGCCGCGCTCCAGGTGAAACGGGCGATGGGTGACGACGTCTCGCAGACGGCGCGATAGGACGACCGGTTTCGCTGACCGCTCGGCAGGACGACCGGTTTCTGGGCGAGAACGAGTCCCTCGAGCAGTGGTTACTGGGCGCTCCCTGACTGCGTTCTCCCGCCGGTGGGCGGTGCACCGAAGAGCGCGTAGAGGGTCGGAACGACCGCGAGGAGGCCACCGACCTTGATCCCGGTGGCGAGGGGATAGCCCAGCAGTCCCGCACCCGCCGCGCCGGCGAAGAAGGCGAGCGGGATGGCGAGGAGGATGCCGTCGTACAGGGAGAGCCTCGGCAGTTCGCCGAACGGTGTGATCCGTGATGCATCTCGCGTGACCATGAAACTCACCTCACTTGTGTCTAGTACAACTTGGAATACTTAAAACTATTTTCAGAACCCTGATGTAGGGTGGCGATAGGTTATGTCGTTCTCATCTGGTCGCGGCGTCGATGGCTTGCGAGAGGTCCGCGACGATGTCCTCGGCGTCCTCGATACCCACGGAGAGGCGGACCAGGTCGTCGGTGACGCCACCCGCGCGTTTCTCCTCGTCGGTGAGTTGCTGGTGGGTCGTCGAGGCGGGGTGGATGATCAACGTCTTCGCGTCGCCGACGTTGGCGAGTAGACTGGCGAGTTCGACCGCCTCGGTGACCCGTTTGCCCGCCTCGTAGCCGTCCTTCAGGCCGAAGGTGATCATGCCACCGTAGCCACCGTCGAGGTACCGCGACGCGGCCTCGTGGGTCTCGTGGCTCTCGAGGCCGGGGTAGTTCACCCAGGAGACGGCCTCGTGGTCCGCGAGGTACTCCGCGACCGTCTGGGCGTTCTCGACGTGCTGGCGGATCCGAATCGGGAGCGTCTCCAGTTTCTGGAGCGTGACCCACGCGTCGAACGGCGACTGCTGGTTGCCCAGGTCGCGCAGTGCCCGGGCGCGGGCCGCCGTCGCGAAGGCGAGATTGCCGAACCGTTCTCGAAAGTCGACGCCGTGGTACGCGGGGTTCTCGCCCGATATCTCGGGATAGTCGGCGGCCTCCCAGGGGAAGGTGCCGCCGTCGACGACGACCCCGCCGATGGTCGACCCGCTGCCGGTGATCCACTTCGTCGTCGAGTGCCAGACGATGTCCGCGCCGTGATCGATGGGATTGGCCAGCACGGGGGTGGCGAAGGTGTTGTCGACGACCAGCGGGACCGCGTGCTCGTGGGCGACGTCGGCGACGGCCTCGATGTCCGGGGTCACGAGCGCCGGATTGCCGATGGTCTCCAGGTGGACGAACGCGGTGTCCTCGTCGATGGCGTCCGCGTAGGCCTGCGGGTCGAGCGTGTCGACGAACCGGGCTTCGATACCCCGTCGGGACGCGGTGTGCGAGAGGTAGGTGTGGGTCCCGCCGTAGATGGCCGAGGCGGTGACGACGTTGTCACCGGCCTCCGCGAGGAGGAGGGTGATGGTGTCGAAGGCGGCCATCCCGCTGTTCGTGGCGACCGCGGCCGCCCCACCCTCCAGCGTGGCGATACGTTCTTCGAGCATCGCGCTGGTCGGGTTGCCGAGTCGGCTGTAGATGTTGCCGGCCTCTTCGAGCGCGAACAGGCTGGCGGCGTGTTCGGCGTCGTCGAAGACGTAGGAGCTCGTCTGGTAGATGGGCGGTGCGCGCGATTTGGTCGTGGGGTCGACCGTCTGCCCGGCGTGGACGCTCTCGGTGGCGAGCCCGCGCCGGTCTGGGTCGTGGTCGTCGGCCATACCAGCCCATTGGGGCCCAGGGATAAAGCCACCCAGACGTGTTCAAAACTGGCCGGTGTCTGGGACGGGGTACCAGCCGTTATCTGATGATTCCGCGCGGATCGATCTCCTCTCGGAGTAACTCGAGTTCCTCGCTAGTCGGTTCCGGACTCCGACTGTACTCGCCCACGTGTATGTCGAATGAACTGTTCTCGTTCACTGTTGCTTCGTCGACCCCCGGGTGCAGCATCTCGACTTCCATCTCTCGCGTCTCGTCGTCGAACCCGTAGACGCCGTACTGAGTGATGACCCGAGACGGCCCGGTGTCTTTGGGTAGGCCTGCCTC
The DNA here is from genome assembly GCA_051744605.1 of Halobacteriota archaeon. GTDB lineage: Archaea > Halobacteriota > Halobacteria > Halobacteriales > Halobacteriaceae > Halanaeroarchaeum. The sequence goes on along the minus strand of JBNJDE010000039.1, from coordinate 7,031 downwards.
TCGACGGGAGCCGGGACCGTCGAGATAGCCCGGCGTCGTGCGGAAGTCGAGTTTTTCCACGAAACTATTCTCGTCCTGCCGCATCGTGATGATCGTTTCATTCGCGAGTGACCCGATGTCGTTCGCCCCGCCACTGCCCGGAAATCGAACGGCCGGGCGGTCCCAGTCGCCGATTACTGTCGAGTTGAGGTTCCCGTACCTGTCGATCTGGGCCCCACCCAGGAAGCCGTAGTCGACGAGTCCAGACTGCATGTAGGACATCACGTCGTTCATCCCGGCCGCTTTGATGCTCCGATGGAAGGTTCGCTCGTCACCGACTGATACGGGAAGGGACGGTGCTTGCGCTCCGATTCCGCCCGCCTCGTAAATGAGCGTCACGTCCGGCGCATGCGTCTTCTGGGCGAGCATCGCAGCGAGCATTGGCATCCCCGTTCCGACCATTACAGTGCTGTTGTCTTCGAGGAGCTTCGACGCGACCGTCGTCAATAGTTCGGTGGAGTTGAAATTCTCGTCCATTGTGATCACCTCGCCCAGGGGTAGTCCGCGTCCATTTCGTACGCCTCGGTCGCCTCGAGTTCGGCCAGGCGCTGTTCGCCCCCGATCAGTTCGAGGTACTCTTCGAAGGTGGACGTCGATTCGATGTACTTCTCGACGTATTCCTCGACCCCGTCTTCAGTCTGTGAGAGTTCCAACCACTCCGATAAGTGCTCCTCGTCGAAGTAATATTCCGTGGGCATCTCACCTGGATGACTGCCATACGGCGCTTCGACGACGGCGTCCGTCTGGAAGAATGGGATTTCGGCCCCCTTCGAATCTGCGCGGATTTCCTCAGTTTCGACGATTTTCTCGGCGGTGAGAACCACTCGTTTCGCGGCGCCGGCGAGTTCGGGATCCTCGACGCTGATCCCGTCGATGACCCCATTACCGTATTTGTCGGCTTTCGACACGTGAATGACCGCGACGTCGGGGTAACACGCCGGTAACAGGGGTATCGGGTCGCCCGACCACGGATCCTCGACTACGATCGCCGAACTCTTCTCGAAGGTATCCGTTCCGTTGAGAATCCGTGCCGGGATGAACGGAATTCCCATACTCGCCGCCAGGAACCGCCACTGCAGCGTTGCGTTGCTCGCTTCGGCCACAACCTCGACCTCACCACTCTCGACCTTTCTCCGTCCTGCGGGTGCCAGGCCTCGTGTCTCGTGAGCGAAGGAGTACGCCACCTCCACCGCCGAGACGGCGCCTGCGGCCATGAGCAAGTCCAGATCGAAGACGGCCGTCTTGCCCGACATCGTCAGATCCGAGACGTTCTGTCGGATGATCTCGTGCAGGATCGGCGTCGAAATGCGAACGTGTCCGAAGCCACCGCTGGCGATCAGGTCGCCATCGGAGACGAATTCATCCACGGCCGCTTCGGCGGACGTCCGTTTGTCCTCGAAGGAGCGCGATTTTTCGGTCCTGTTCCACTGTCGAACGTCGTCGGGATGTTCCCATCCCACGAGTTTTCCCTCGCCTTCGTCGATTACGTTCATGCTGTATCACTCCGTGGCTGGTTCGAACGCCAGAAATCGTCTGTCGCCAGTCGATTCGACCGTCGGGTGCACCGTCATTCCCACGTCGACATCGGCCGCTTCGACACCACGCACCTGTCCCGTCACCCTGACGGGGCCGAGGTCGGCGATGGCAACGACGTACGGGGCATCATGGGCAAACGCTGGATGGGCCGCGTGGATGACCGTGTAACTCCGAATTTCGCCCTCCTCGGGGAGTGGCCGTTCATCACCGCCCGCCGGTTCGGTTTCCGGGACGATCGTTCCCGGCGGGACCGTGACGTCTTCGCCCGTGTCGAGATAGTAGCCCTCACCCTTCTCGACAGCGTCGAGAAAATCGTCGTAGATACCATCTCGGACCGGTTCATCGCCGTCGCTCATGCGACCACCTCCAGGACGTGGACGGCCGCTGATGCGACTGTTCCGCCCGCGTTGTGTGTCACGCCGATGGTTGCTTCGGGGACGGCGTCCGCGTTGGGATGGTCCCCTTCGAGCAGGTGGGTCAACTCCACGAGTTGACTTACGCCGGTCGTCCCAACGGGATGGCCTTTGGCCTTGAGCCCACCGGAGAGGTTGACGGGAACGTCACCGTCGGCCGTTGTCTCTCCGTCGTTGGCTGCGGAGATCGCTTCGCCGGCATCGTACAGTCCAAGCGCTTCCAGGGCGAGCACTTCGGCGATCGTGAAACAGTCGTGTACTTCGGCGAGGTCGATGTCGTCCGGGTCGATGCCGGCCTGCTCGTAGGCGGTCTTCGCCGCGTCGGCCGCCGCCGTGGTCTCGACGAGCGAGTCCCGCTCCTGAAGGGCCAGTGGCGCGGTCCCTTTCCCCGATCCGGTGACCGCGACCGTCGCGTCGAGTCCGATCTCGCTCGCGAATGATTCCGAGACCATGACGAGTGCACTGGCCCCGTCGGTGATGGGGCAGGCGTCGTAGAGGCCGAGCGGCTCGGCGACCATCGGTGCGTCCAGTGCCTTCTCCTTGGTGATCTCGAACTGAAACTGGGCTTTCGGATTCGATGCCGCGTTTGCGTGGTTTTTCTGCGCAATCGCCGCCAGGTCGTCCCTCGCCCCTCCATACTCGTCCATGTACGCTGTCGCCAGGAGGGCGTATGCTCCCGGGAAGGTGATCCCCGGTCGGACTTCGTGGAGGTCGTCCGCCGCTCGCGCCAACGCGTCGGTAACCGCGGGCGTATCGAGGTTGGTCATTCGCTCCGCTCCGCCGACGAGGACGACATCGGCCATACCGCCTCGGATGGCGGAGACCGCTTCGGCAACGGCGTATCCACCCGAGGCACAGGCACTCTCGACGCGTGTTGCCGGGACGACCGGAAGCCCGGCCATCGATGCCATGAGTGGTCCCTGGTGGCCCTGTTTCTCCGCGATTTCGCCCATGAAATTTCCGTAGTAGAGGGCGTCGACGTCCTCGTCGGCCACGTCCGCGTCCGAGAGCGCTCCGGTGGCCGCCTCGGCGAAGAGTTCGCGACCAGCCGTCTCCGGATGTTCGCCGAACGAAGTCGAACTGGTTCCTGCGATTAGTACCCGTTCCATGTACTGGACTAGTGGGGGGCTACCGGCGAAAAACGGCGGGTTGATATATAATCAATATCCGCAATGATACGGGATGCTGACGGACGAGCGTTCCTGAACGGGATCTGCGAGGAAAAATCGGCGGTCGAGGTGACCTGTTCTCACTCGTGGGTCAGATTTTGCTGAACAACACTACGAGGATTACGACGACCATCGCCAGGAATCCGAGTATCCATATCATATCCTGTCACCTCCTACAGATCGAACACCGGTTTGATGTGCTCGGGCACGTTCTCGCCGCTGGCGCCGTTCGTCACGGCGGAGACGAAGATGGTCACGGCTATCGAGACCGCGATCACGACGAAGTAGAAGTCCATCCCGATGGGGAACGCGAAGCCCATCTGGGTCGCGGCGAGCAATACGATGTTCAGGACGAGCGAGACAGCGAGTCCGGCCGTCACGCCTTCTCGGCTGGCCCCCTTCCAGAGCAGCCCGACGACGACGGCGGGGATCGTCCCGCTGACGTACGTCCCCCAGCCGAACGTGCCGAGGATGGCGACGAGGTGGCCACCGTACAGGCCGAAGAGGACGGAGAAGACGCCGATGACGACGACCGTCGCTCGGCCGAGCCACGTTTCTCTACTGTCACTCATTTCGATCCCGAACGCCCGTGGAAGGTCCCGGGCGATGGCTCCGGATGCGAGCGACATGAAGAAGGCCGCGGTGGACATGATGGCTGCCACGAGTCCACCGTAAACGATCATCTGAATGACGACGTGCAACTGATCCACGAACTTGAACGCGGCCAGGTCGGGGTTCGTAAACGGCTCGATCGTCCCAGAAGCGACCATCTGAAGGGCGACGAAGCCGATGAGCATCCACAACAGGCTGCCGATTGCGTACGTGACGCCGCTGATCAGCCCCACCGAGCGAAGCCCCGTCGGCTTGTCGATGGAGAACATCCGCTGGAGCACCGTCGGCTGTCCCATGACGCCGAGTGAGAACACGATCGGCCAGATTAGCAGAAGCCCCGGTGCGCCGTCTTTTGCGAGCCCCCAGCCGTTGAGGAGTTGTGGTGTGAATGCCTTCACGATGTCCCCAGACGACACCTCTCCTGCCGTCGCTACCGTCATCGTCATCTGTTCCATGCTGCCGGCGACCTGGAAGAAGCCGACGACGACGCCGACGACGCCGATCAACATCACGGCCCCAGTGTACGCCCCGGCGAGTTGTGCAGAGGCCATCCCACCCGCCGCTACGTATACGATCATGAGGCCGAAGACCAGCCAGACTGCGACGGCTTGATTGACCCCGAGAAGTTCCGCGAGGACGTACCCGCCCCCTGCAACCTGCGAGGCGAGATACGAGATCGTCGCGAGAAAGATGATGAGCGCGAGCATCGCACGTATCGCGCCACTATCGAATCGTTCGTCGGCGATATCGCCGAGCGTCCCGATATCCGCCGCATCTGCCATCCCCCGGACGCGCTTTCCGATGATCCAGTACGCGATTGCGAAAGCGGGCCCGACGGCGAAGGTCATCCAGAGCGAGGAGGTGCCCAGCTGATAGACCAGTCCCGGCCCACCGATGAAACCGAACGCGCTCATCACGCCGGACATACTGGCGAGCGTGATCACTGCCGCACCGAACAGTTTCGTCGCCCCGTAGAATTCGTCCGAGGAGCTGACGAGTCGCTGACTGTACATCCCGACGGCGAACACGGAGATGACGAACAGCACGACCCACGCCGTGACGATGAATTCTGCCATCAGGCGGTCACCTCCTGATCGTCATCGTTGTCTTCGGATTCGATCTCATCGAGTTCGGCCAGGAATTCGTCCCACTTTCCTTCCGGGAGGAATTCGCTCCTGAAGAACAGCCCGTAGGCCAGGACCAGGGTCATGAACCCGCCGATCCAGTATAGCCAGTATACGGCGGCGAAGGAGGGATGGAACCCGGTCACGAGTGCACCCTCGAGCGCGTCAGCGCCGATGGATGCGTAGTGTTCGGCCAGGATGTAGGCGCTCAGGTTGAGGACGGTCCAGACCGCCAGGGGGAAGACGAGGAGTTTCGTGGAGATTTTCCCATCGTGGCTCGCCCCGATGATGAACCACGGATGGAGGAGAAACACCGACAGGAGGAGTGCGACGAACCAGTATCCCGCGAGGCCCAGCCCCAGGACGGCGGTCCACAGGACGCCGCTCAATAGCATGAGCGGTGTGACGAGCCCCTCGATTTCGACGTATCCGTCTAACATGACCGCACCCCCGTCGGATACCCCAGCATAGACGGGCCGATGCTGTCGATATGGCGTTCACTCATAGGTCTTCACGTACCCTCCATCCCAGAGGAGATCGCCACCGTTGAGGTGGCGAGCGTGGTTCGAGAGCCCGAACGCGAACAGGTTGCCCACCTCGATGGGTTCCATCATTTCTTTGATGCGAGCCTGTCCGAGCATGACGTCTTCGACGACCTCTCGCTCGGTGATCCCGCGCTCGTTAGCCGTGTCCTCGATCTGATTGAGGACGAGTGGGGTCTTCACGTAGCCCGTACTGACCGAGAACGAACGCAGCTTCCCCTGGCTTTCCGCGGCGATCGACTGGGTGAGGCCGCGCAGCCCGAATTTCATCGTATTGTACGCGGCCTTGTCTCGTGTGACGTAGTGACCGTGGACCGAGGCCATGTTGCCGATGACTCCGACCCCGTCATCCGTGGCTTCGATGTGCGGGAGGACGAGTTTGGAGAGGTACATCGGCGCCCGCAGCATCACCTGGTACATGAAATCCCACTTGTCCATCGGGAACTCATCGACGGGGGAGATGTGCTGTAATCCCGCGATGTTGGTAGCATAACGAATCTGGCCGAGGTCCGCGGCAGCCGCCACGACGTCCTCGATGTCTTCGTCTTCGGCGAGATCGCCAACTACTGGTTCGATCCGCCCATCGAGACCGAGTTCGGCCGCTTTATCGACCGTCTCATCGAGCCCTTCCTCGTCGACGTCGGTTGCAACGGCCGTGAGACCGTTTCCCGCCAACGCGATCGCCGTTGCACGCCCAATGCCGGAGGCTGCGCCAGTTACGATGGCGACGTTGTCTTCCGTGAAATGCGGGTCAGGAATCCGCATGATGTCCTCCGTGGTGATCTCTGGAGGTTCGATACTCTCGCCGGAATCCGGTTGATCGTCTACCATCCTGCATAGATAACCGTCTTTATCCGGCGAAAACGGGCGGGTTGATATATAATCCATTTTTGTGACAAAAAGTCAACTCACGAATGAATACGCCATTCCCAACCTTCCGAATCATCGCAATTTGCGGTCATCGGCGGATTCCGACCGCGGTCGGAAAAACCAATCCCCGTAATGAATCATTATATTTTTATAATGTTATGCGTAACCGTCGGCGTATGAAGTCCCTACAACTCGATATGGTACAGTACGACTGTCCATATATCGAGACGACAATAGCGCACGACGTCACGTTCTATGCCACGCAGTGGGACTTCAAACACGATCGACGGGCGCTCGAAACGCACATACTGATGGCGGGCGAACGGGAGGAGACTATCGAACGGAGCATTTCGAAGTTACGGCAATCCGAACATTTCCGCAGCGTCGATTTACTCTCGAAAAAGGGAAGTGTCGCCGAATTGCGGTCGTCTATCGACGAGACGAAGGCGATGCGGACGATCCTCGAAAACGACGGCTACATCGTTGGCCCGTTCGTCATCGACGACGGAAGCGAGCTCTGGAACATCGGCTTCGATCGTGCGGCGGACGCTGATGTGGCACTCGCCGAACTCGATAAGAACAACGAGTTCACCGTCGAATCCGAATCGACTATCGATCTCGTCGATTACTACGATATTACCAACAACGTCGAGGCACTTCGGGACGTCATCGTCGGGCTCCGGGAACTCACCGACACCGAGACACAGACCTTACGGGCAGCGGTCG
>JBNJDE010000038.1:0-18286 GCA_051744605.1 Halobacteriota archaeon | reverse complement strand
CGAGACCGAGAACCTCTACGAGCAGATCGTCGACTCCCTGGCCCCCGCCATCTACGGTTACGAGCAGGCCAAACTCGCCATGGCTCTGCAGCTGTTCTCGGGCGTCACCAAACACCTCCCCGACGGCTCCCGGATCCGCGGCGACCTCCACATGCTCTTGATCGGGGACCCCGGTACGGGGAAGTGTGTCGCAGGAGACACGAACGTGACACTCGCCGACGGAACCCGGCGACCGATTCGTGATATTGTAGAGGCTGAACTAGAGGACCCGAAACCGGTCGACGACGGTGTCTATCAGGAGGTGGACATCCCACTTCCAACGATGGATGCCACGGGTGACCTGCGCATCGGCCGCGCGACGAAGGTCTGGAAGCGGGAGGCACCCAACAGGCTGTATCGCATCCGTCTTGCTGATGGCACTTCCCTGGAGGTAACGCCATCACATCCGCTGTTCGTCAAGCGTAATGGTGGACCGGCGGCCGCCAAAGCCGAACACCTGTCCGAGGGTACCGTCGTTGCGACTGCGAATCCTGTCGCAGTCGATGGTGGATCAGTCGTTGCGGATCCGGCGTCGTGGAACGATAATGGACCACAGCGACGAACTTCGTCGGAACCGTCACTCGAAGTGGCCGGACTTCCAACGTCCGTCGACTGGACACGAATCGTCGACATCGAGACTGTCACCCCAGAGGACGAGTGGGTGTACGACCTGGAGGTCGAGGGTACGCACAACTACCTCACGGAAAACGTCGTCTCCCACAACTCACAGCTACTTCAGTACATCCGCAACATCGCGCCCCGTTCTGTGTACACCTCCGGCAAGGGCAGCAGTTCGGCCGGGCTGACGGCCGCGGCGGTTCGTGACGACTTCGGGGACGGCCAGCAGTGGACCCTCGAAGCGGGGGCGCTCGTGCTCGCCGACCAGGGCATCGCGGCGGTCGACGAATTGGACAAGATGCGGTGTGTGACCGGCGACACCCTCGTCTCGCTTGGCGATGGTCGAATCGAACGGATCGGTGAAATCGCTCGTGAAGCGGCAGCCGAGGGTTCGATCGAACCCCTCGAAAACGGCCGTACTGTTCGCGACGTTGGTGGTCTGTCGGTCAAGACGATGACCGACGACGGGTCGATAGAGGAACGACCTGTCACTGCGATTCACGAATACGATGCGCCGCGCGAACTCTGCGAAGTGACACTCGAATCCGGTGAATCCCTGACGACGACGCCTGATCATCCGTTCTTCGTCTCCGAAGAGGGCGAGCGAGTAGAACGCAGTGCGAGCGAACTGCGGGCCGGTGATGCGGTTTTTGTCCCTGCCTTAAAACGCGCGCTCAGTGATGGTGGAACGGTCTCTGTCGCAGAATCTCGGGAGTTTGGTGAGATACCGTCCTCGACTGACGTGAAACTCAGCCAAATTGCGTCGGTTACTAGTCGTCGCAAGGACGAATCTGATGGGGTATCCAACGTCTACGACCTGACCGTCGAGGGCACGCACAACTTCGTGGCGAACGGGATGATCGTCCACAACTCCGAGGACCGCTCTGCGATGCACGAAGCGCTAGAACAGCAGTCCTACCACCCGAATTCGGAGATATTGCTGGCCGATGGGCAGCGTGTGGAAATCGGCTCACTCGTCGACGAGCGGATGGCTGCGTCGCAAGACGAGGTCGTCGATGGCGTGGACTGTGAGATTCTTCCCGTCGACGACGTTCGAGTTCACTCTGTCGACATGGAGACGAACGAAGTCTCGAAGGTTCCAGTGGACCGCGTCAGCCGACACGATGCACCTGACCAGTTCGTTCGGGTGACGTTCTCAAATGGTCGAAGCGTCCTCGTCACGCCCGAACATCCGATGTTCGTCGCTGGTGAGGATGGCGTCGAAACCATTGAAGCGCACTCGTTAAGTGCGGGGGAGTTCGTCCCTGCCCCAAGGAAACTACCAAACTCATCGGCCCCCACGTCACTGGACAGCGAGCCACACATTGGTAAAGAGAAGGACATCGACCTCCCCGACGAAATGTCGGACGACCTGGCCGAGATTCTGGGATTCCTCGCGGCCGAAGGACACTCGTACGCGGGGTCGTCTCACGAAATTGGTTTCTCTAACCAGGACGAGCGGCTTTTGGTCCGGATGGACTCGCTGTTCCGCACGGTCTTTGGGATGGAGAGCACGGATTCGACGAATAGTGCAGGGACTGTTACCCAACGGTGGATCTCTACCAAGCTCTATCGATGGTTCGAGCAGAATTTCCCGAAATTGATGGAAAAGGCTCGCAATAAGCGCATTCCCGACGCTATCCTCGGCGGTTCCGAAGAGGAAATCCGCCGTTTCCTCGTCGGTGCGTTCGCGGGTGACGGGGGTGTCGAAAGCGAGGCAATGGCATTTTCGACTGCTTCCCCGGATCTTGCAGAGGATTACGCCGATGCGCTAGCCAAAATCGGTGTGGCCTCGCGGATCCACTACAGCAAGACAGAAGATTCGTGGAAGACGTACGTAATGGGCGACTCCACTGAACGATTTGTCGAACATGTCGTGGAACCAACCGATGATCGTTTCGAAAAGGCCCGAGCGTTCGTCGACCGGAGTCTCGAAACGAAGCGACACCACGACGTTCTTCCAACGAGTGCGGCGAGAGAACTTCGCTCGTTAAAGCGGTTGTTGGGCGTCAGTTTGACCGGGAAATTCCGACCGCATCTGGACAACGACTACGGCGTACGAATCGAGACTATAGAGGCCGAGCTGGACGCGTTACGTTCCAGGGCTACAGAAGTTCGTGACGCACTCGAAGACACTGCCACTCTGTCCGAGGTCCGCTCGGTTATTGGGTGGTCTGGTCGTGCACTCGCGGACCGCCTCGATGGAGTGACGACGAGTGAGATTCACTATGCCGAAGACGGTGGCTACGATGATGACCATCGAAACTGGCTATTCGAACGGGCCAAAAATACGGTTCGGGGCGCACTTTCCGAGTTCGAATCGCGGGCCGACGATCTCCAGGCAAAGACTGATCTCAGGTACTATCGCGTAACGGACGTAGAAACGGTGGCGAACGAAGGCGAGTACGAGACGGACTGGGTGTACGACGTCACTGTGGAACCGACGAATACGTTCGTGAGCCAGGGCGTCGTTCTCCACAACTCCATCAGCATCAGCAAGGCCGGCATCAACGCCACCCTGAAAGCACGCTGTTCGCTGCTCGGCGCCGCGAACCCGAAGTACGGCCGGTTCGACCAGTACGAGTCGATCGGCGAGCAGATCGACCTCGAACCGGCGCTCATCTCGCGGTTCGACCTCATCTTCACCATCACCGACCAGCCGGACGCCGAACGCGACGCCGAACTGGCGAACCACATCCTGCAGACCAACTACGCCGGCGAGTTGAACACCCACCGCTCGAACGTCACGACCTCGAACGTCACCGACGAGGAGGTGGAGGGGGCGACAGAGGAGGTCGAACCGGCCATCGACGCGGAACTCCTCCGGAAGTACGTGGCCTACTCCAGGCGCACCACCTTCCCGACGATGACGCCGGAGGCGCGGTCGACGATCGAGGATTTCTACGTCGACCTGCGCTCGAAGGGCCAGGACGAGGACGCACCGGTTCCGGTGACCGCCCGGAAACTCGAGGCGCTGGTGCGGTTGGCCGAGGCGAGCGCGCGGGTTCGTCTCTCCGATACGGTCGAGAAGGCCGACGCCGAGCGGGTCATCGAGATCGTCCGCACCTCGCTGCAGGCGGTGGGCGTCGACCCCGAGACCGATCAGTACGACGCGGACGTCATCGAGACGGGGACCTCGAAGTCACAGCGCGACCGCATCAAGAACATCAAACACCTCATCGAGGACGTCGAGTCCGAGTTCGACGAGGGCGCACCGGTCGACGAGGTGCTCGCGCGCGCCGAGGAGGTCGGCATGGAACGGAGCAAGGCCGAACACGAGATCGAGAAGCTGAAACAGCGCGGCGAGGTCTACGAACCCAGCACCGACCACCTGCGGACGACCTGAGACGCCGACGGGATGTCGGAACGCTCAACTTCCCTCTGCGCCCACCACCGGTAGATGGACCGCATCGCCGCCATCCGGAACGTCGAGGACGCACTCGCGGACTTCGAACGTGGCGAGATCGATCTGGCGACGATGGAAGACCGGGTTCAGGGGGTCCTGCGCACCTTCGCGACGGAGTATCCGTCGGACGACAGCCAGGCGTATCGGGCCAGCGGTGACCCCCGGGCGGACGGCATCGTCGTGCTCGCAGCCGGACGGAGCGAAGCCAGAGAACGCGTCGGTGCGCTCCTCGACGACGACCTGGATTTCGAGGTGGCCCCCCTCGAATGATTTTCGAGAAAACCGAATTGTTTTTATCGAAATCGAACACGAATCGAAGTAGTGCTGCTCGTGGTCACGTACTCGACGGGGGCCCGTGGGAGTCTCCGGAATAGCTGTCGGGCACAGCCGGCGGCCGTGGTCCGTCGGTTCGGGCGTGTGGCGCTGTTCCGGGAGACGGAACTCGGCGCCTTGCTGGCCCTGCGGTTGCGTGCGAAACACGGCGACGACGTCCAAATCGAACGCACGGAGCCCCTGAACGAGTTCGCGGACGTCCCCGCACGGGTGCGGGACGCGGCGCAGGCGTACGAGTCGCGTGACCACCCGAGTACCTCCTACGCGAACTTCGTCGCCGGGACCGACCACCCGTCGGCCGAGGCGCTCCACGACGTCGAGTTATGAAGGTGACACTCGGTGAGCGTACCCTTCGGGGTCGCGCCCTGGATCTCCGGGGCGAACCTGTCGATCCGGGGCGGATTCTCGACGCGATCAACGACGTCGGTTCCTCGGTCGTGTCCTGTCCACGGCCGAGACGGATTCACTCGTTCGTCGGCCGCATCGAGGCCGGGATGCACCTCTCACTCCGATCGGCGCTGGCGGCCGCCGCCCGCTCGCGGGGCATGGCGTCGTCGTTCGCCGAACAGATCGCCGCACTCGACCGGTCCATCGAGGCGATCGAGGTCGAGCCGATCGACCTCGTTCCCGTTCGCAGACGAGCGGCCGAGGCGGGGGCCGACGTCGCGGCACTCCGAGAACGTGTTGCGCACCTGCGCGGCAGACTCGATGCGGAGCGGGAGGCGGGCGGGGCGACCGAACGATCACGGGCCGCCCTCCGCGAGGCGATTACCGCCCTCTCCGAGGCCGAGACGGAGGAACTGGCCGCCCAACAGGCACTCGCCGACGCTGAACGGGACGCTCGTGCCGTTCGAGACCGACGGGACCGTCGACTCCGACTGGTCGACGAGCGGGATAATCTGGCCCGCCGCGCCCGAACCGAACTCGCGACCCGTCTCTATCCGCAGTTTCGTCGGGCACTCGATTCGCTCCCGGTCGCGACCACCGCGGGTGAGCGACCGGCCGAATACGAGGGCGATCCGTCCGCCGCCGCACTGGCCGCCGCCCGTATCGCCGCCATCCGCGCCCCTGTCGTCCTCGTCGACGGTCCCTTTACCACGGCCGTCGCCGCACGGGCGGCCCTCGACGCGCCGGTCGTGCTCGTGTGAGTGTTTATAGCCCGGAACGGGCCCATCCTGGGGTATGCAACTGCGCGCGACGACCCACGAGACGGATGGCATCACCCTCGTCTCGCTCGTGGTGAGAAACGACTCGGCCGAACCACGGCGATTTCGCGTCGCGAACAGGCTGGACGGGCCCGTCTGGGCCCCCCGCGTCCACGGCATCACGGCCCCGGGCTGGGACGAGGCGGGGTACGAGGGCGTTCTGGCCCCAGGCGGGACGCGCCCCCTCGGATACGCCACCACGGGGTCGCCAGCCGATCCGCCTGCCGAACTGGTGTGGTCGGAACCGGCCGGCGAGTCCGAACCGGAGGGAACGAGTCCCGAAGCGATCCTCCGCTCGTTCGGGGACCCACGGCCGCCCGCGGACGTCGTCGTTCCGGACTACCTCGCCGACGAGGGCCAGGGCTCCGACGACGGGGAGACGCCGTGATCCTCAGCGTCAGCAGCGGGAAGGGTGGCGTCGGCAAGTCCACCGTCTCGCTCGCGCTGGGCGACGTCCTCGACGCGGTCGTCGTCGACGCCGACGTCACCATGGCCGATCTGCCAGCCGGTGCCGGGCCGACGCTTACGGACGTGCTCGCCGGGAGTGTGCGACCCGCCGAGGCAGTACGCGACGACTGGGCCGTCTCGGTCCTCCCCGCCGGTCGCTCGCTCGCGAGTGCACGAGCGGTCGATCTGACGGCACTCACCGACGTCCTCACTCGCCTCGACGCGGAGTACGGGACGGTCGTCGTCGACGGCCCCGCCGGGCTGGGGGCGGACGCTGCCCTGCCGATGACGGTCGCCGACGCCGCCGTGCTCGTCACGACGCCGGCGACGGCGGCCATCGCGGATGCGGTCCGGACGCGGGCGCTGGCACGCGAACTCGAGGTCGGCGTCGGCGCCGTGGTGCTCAATCGGGTCCGAGAGCGTCGGCCGCCGGTCGAGAAACGCCTCGGCGGTCCGGTCGTGTCCATCCCCGAATCGACGGCCGTCGCGACGGCGACGACCCGGGGACTCCCGCTGACGCTGGCCGCCCCCGAGAGTACTGCAGCAGAACGGATTCGATCGCTCGGTCGGCGGGTCAGTCGCGTAACGCGTCGATCGCGCTTCGAACGGTGACCGCGCTCACGCCCGCAGCGTCGGCCGCCGCGGCCTGTGTGATCTGTTCGTCCGTGTCTACGGCCGCCAGGTAGAGTCCCGCCGCAGCGACGCCGCCGGGATTCCGCCCGCCGACTGCCCGACTGCCAGCCTCGAGAATCGATCGGGCGTCGCGTTCGACGGCGGCCGAGAGGTCGAGGTCGGAGGCGAACCGTGGGAGGTACGTACGCGGCCGGATCGGTCCAGTCTGCAGCCCGAGCTCGCGGTTCATCGCGTCGTAGGCGATCTGGAGTTCCCGCTCCGCCGCGCGGGCGGCGTCCGCTATCTCACCCATCGTTCGCGCCAGCCCGTTCGTCCGGCAGACCGCGTAGACGGTCGCCGCGGCGAACCCCTCGAGGGACCGCCCCCGCAGGAGGTCGTCGTCCTGTGCCGAGTCGAAGAGGACACAGGCCTGGTCGCGGACGCTTCGCGGGAGCGAGAGCGCTCCGGTCAACCGACGAATCTCGGTGAAGGCGTATATCTGGTTGCGTTCGGCGGTCGAAGAGACCCGGGAGCGGTCGTGCTGGGTCCGCATCCGGGCGACCCGCCGCCGTTTGCGCCCCTTCAGCCGACTCGATCGGCCGATCTCCGTGGACAGGCCGCGGTCGTGACGGGACCGGGTCAGCGGTGCGCCGGTCCGTTCGCGGTTCGGGCCGTCCGAGAAACTTCGCCACTCCGGGCCGTGGTCGATGCGGTCCTCCGCGACGACGAGGCCGCACTGTTCGCACACCGTCTCCGTCTCGTCCGTCTGCAAGGGCCCGGAGCACTCCGGGCACGAGTTCGCGTTGGTCGCACTCATCACACTTCGAGCTTCGGCCCGATCGAGTATTTAATAGACGGCCAGATCGGCCGATTCGACCCGGAACGCCACGTCGACGCCTACCGGTAACCGGTACCCGGGCCAGATCGCCGCGCAGTCTGTCGATTTCGACCCCGAAAACTTATCGTGTCCGCGCCGCTCGGTCGAGTCGAATGGGGCTCTCGGACATCGCGGAAGGCATCGCGGTCACCGAGCGCCAGCGAGAGCGCGGCGTGGCCACCGTCGACCGGACCGACCCGACGGTGAACGCGGCGATCGCCCCTTTCGAGGACGACCTGCCGTGCGACGTGGCGGACGCGGCCATCCTCGTCGACGAGTTCGTCGGGGGCGCGAGCGTCGGCGCGGCCGCCGCGAGCGCGGGACTCCCCGCCGTAACGGGCGCGAAGACACTTTTTCTCCTCGGATTCGAGGGGCTCTCGCCGCTCTCACCGCTGGGCCGTGAGATCCTCGGCGACTGGCTCGCCGGCGATATCGGCCGAACCGACGCGAAGGCGTTGACGGACGCCAGCGATGCGGAGTTCGCTCTCGCAACGTTCCTCGAGACACACGACCCGCTCCCGGACGCGGACGAACGCATCGCGACGGCGCTCCAGTCCGATACCAATCACTCTGTCGCGAAGCGCGACGTCCTCGCGGACACCATGAGCGGCGTCGGCGACCTCCGCTGAGGCGTCAGGATACCTTCTCGAGCGCCCGATCGACGATCGAGGGACCGTCTCCATCGGCCCCGATCTCGAGATCGATATCGAAGAGTCGAGCGGCCGTCTCGGCGACCCCCGCGACGGCGGCGTCACCTCCATCGACCGTCGTCGGCCGGTCTGGGGACGGTTTCGATGGGAGCTCGGGGATGACCGCGTCCGCGTCTGCCGGCGCGGCCGACTCGTCGGTCCGGGTCGCGATGGCCAGGTCCAGGGGCGATCCGACGTCTTCGAGGCGCCCCTTCGTCCGCTGGAGCGAGTCGATGCCCCGGTCCGTCGGCGGGAAGACCGCGGCCACCCGGTCGGCAGCGTCGACCCCGGCGATGGCCTGATTCGAGACGATCGGCGGCACATCCAGGAGGACGTGGTCGTACGTGGCCGTCGCCTCCCGGAGGACGTCGCCCAGTCCCTCGGCGACCTCCGGCGTCTTCGCGGCGGCGACGTCGACGAACGGTGCGAACGCGGGCAGCACGTCGAGTCGACCGTCGCCCGGTACCGGCCACGATATCGCTGCGTCGGTGACGGTAGTCTCGTCCTCGGTGAGGACCGCGGTGACGTCGGGGTCGACGCGACCATCGACCGACTGCGAGAGCCCCTGCGTGGCGAAGTCCAGGTCGAAGACGAGCACGGAGCGGTCGGCGCGGGCGAGCGCACCCGCCACCTCGACGGCAGTCCGCGTCGTCCCGGCGCCGCCGGCGGCGCCGACCAGCGCGGCAGTGCGTACATGCATCGCTCCGACCGAGGGGTGTGGGGCTCAAAAATCACCCGACAGCGCGCTCGTCGTCGACCCGGTCTGCGATGCGCTCGCCGATGTCGTCCATCGCCGTCTCGTCGAGCCGTGGTCGCGACCCGACGACGCCGTGGATCGGCCCACCGCCGTCCCCCTCGAACCGTGGAACGACGTGGCCGTGGACGTGGTCGACCTCCTGGCCGGCGGCGCGACCGTTGTTGAACGCGACGGTGGAACCGTCCGCGTCGACGGCGTCCTCGATCACCGGGACCAGCCGATGGAGGAGGGAGAAGACGACCTCGCCCTCCGCTGTCGGGAGGTCGTTCAGCGTCTCGTGGTGGGCTTTCGGGATGACGAGCGTGTGTCCGGGCGCAAGCGGGTTCGCGTCGAGGAACGCGATGGCGTCGCTCGTTTCTGCGACGACCCTGGCGTCGGCCGTTCCCTCGGCGATGGCACAGAAGATGCACTGCGATGACATGGTCGTCGTTATCGGCGGCGGCGTGAAGAACGTTGCCCGCAGTCGGGGATTGAGGGGGGGGGGCGTCGTCACTCCACCAGCGGGAGGACGATACCGAAGGTCAGTGGGAAGAAGAGGAGACCGAGGGTGCCGACGATCTCCGCGTCCAGGAAGAGCGTCTGCTCCCAGGCGGGGGCGCCGGTGCCGGAGACGGCCCAGGAGCCGACGAAGCCGCCGACGACGAGAGCGAAGCTGACGAGCATCCCTACCTTCAGCACGGTCGAGCGATCCACGTGGCCGGTTCGCGTCATGAACCGAACTGGCCGGCACCACAGGAAAGCCCTTTCGAGATGCTCGTGGCGAACCGTAGGACCGATTATCCTTTTAGCCGGGAGCGTGACCCTCCCCGTATGACTCAATTCGACGGCGACGTCCCGGACCAGTACGACCCGCACGCGGTCGAGGATCGCGTGTTCGCGTACTGGGACGCGGTCGACGCCTACGAGAAGACGAAAGCCCACCGCGAGGACGGCGAGGACTACTTCTTCGTGGACGGCCCGCCGTACACCTCCGGTGCGGCTCACATGGGGACGACCTGGAACAAGGCGCTCAAGGACGCCTACATCCGGTACCTGCGGATGTCCGGGTACGACGTGACCGACCGACCCGGCTACGACATGCACGGGCTCCCCATCGAGACGAAGGTCGAGGAAAAACTCGGCTTCGAGAACAAGAAGGACATCCAGGCGTTCGGCGAGGAGAAATTCATCGAGGAGTGCAAGGCCTTCGCCGACGAGCAACTCGACGGACTGCAGGCGGACTTCAAATCCTTCGGGGTGTGGATGGACTGGGAGGACCCGTACAAGACGGTCGATCCGGAGTACATGGAGGCCGCCTGGTGGGGCTTCACGCGGGCCCACGAACGAGGGCTCGTCGATCAGGGCAAACGCTCGATCAACCAGTGCCCGCGCTGTGAGACGGCCATCGCCAACAACGAGGTCGAGTACGAGGACGTCTCTGACCCCTCTATCTACGTCAAGTTCCCGCTGGCGGAGAAGGATGGCCACCTGGTCATCTGGACCACCACGCCCTGGACCATCCCGGGTAACACCTTCGTGGCGGTCGACGGCGAGGCGACGTACGCCGCCGTGGAGGCGGAGAAAGACGGCGAGACGGAGGTGCTCTACGTCGAAGAGACGCTCGTCGAGGACGTCCTGAAGGAGGGTCGTTACGACGACTACGCGGTCCTGGAGACGGTCTCGGGCGAGGAGATGGTCGGCTGGGCGTACGACCATCCGCTGGCCGAGGAGGTCCCCGACCACCCCGCCTTCGAGGGCGCCAAACAGGTCTACACGGCGGACTACGTCGAGGCCGACCGGACGGGACTCGTCCACTCCGCGCCGGGTCACGGTGAGGTCGACTTCGAGCGCGGCCAGGAACTCGGTCTCGAGGTCTTCAGCCCGGTCGCCGGCGACGGCGTCTACACGGCCGAGGCGGGCGAGTACGCCGGCGAGTACGTCCGCGACGCGAACGAGGCCATCATGGACGACCTCGAGGCGAAGGGGCTGTTGCTGGCGCGCGGGACGGTCCAGCACTCCTACGGACACTGCTGGCGGTGTGACACGCCCGTCATCCAGCTGGCCACCGATCAGTGGTTCATCACCATCACGGACATCAAAGACGAACTCCTCGAGAACATCGAGGACAGCGAGTGGTACCCACAGTGGGCCCGCGACAACCGCTTCCGCGACTTCGTCGAGGAGGCCCCGGACTGGAACGTCTCTCGGCAGCGGTACTGGGGTATTCCGATTCCGATCTGGACCCCGGAAGGCTGGGATGGCGACATGGACGAGGTCATCGCGGTCGGGACGCGCGAGGACCTCGCCGAACTGGTCGACCAGGACGTCGACCCGGCGCAGGTCGACCTCCACAAACCCACCGTCGACGACCTCACCATCACCCGCGACGGGACGACCTACACCCGCGTCGAGGACGTCTTCGACGTCTGGCTGGACTCCTCGGTCGCGAGCTGGGGCACCCTCGGCTACCCGGGCAACGACGACGCCTTCGAGGAACTCTGGCCGGCGGACCTCATCATGGAGGCCCACGACCAGACCCGCGGGTGGTTCTGGTCCCAGCTCGGCATGGGCAGTGCCGCGTTCGGCGAGGTGCCCTACGAGCAGGTGCTCATGCACGGCCACGCCCTCGCGGAGGACGGCCGGAAGATGTCCAAGTCGGTCGGCAACATCGTCGAGCCGAGCGAGGCCATCGACCGGTACGGTCGGGACGTCATGCGCCTGTTCTTGCTCTCGGTCACCCCGCAGGGCGACGACATGCGCTTCTCGTGGGACGAGATGGCCACGATGCAGCGGGACCTGAACATCCTCTGGAACGCGTTCCGCTTCCCGCTACCGTACATGGAGATGGACGACGTGGACCCGAACGCGCTGTCCATCGAGGACGGCACCGCCACCTGGACGCAGGCGGACGGCTCCGTCCGCGAGATGCCCCTCGAACGCGTCGACCGGTGGCTGCTCTCCCGCCTCCAGGCCGTCGTCCACGACGCCAACGAGGGCTGGGAGGCCTTCGAACAGCATCGCTCCCTCGCGGCGGTACTCGAGTTCCTCGTCGAGGACGTCTCCCGGTACTACATCCAGGTGGTGCGCGAGCGCATGTGGGACGAGGCAGCGACCGACTCGAAACTCGCCGCCTACGCGACGCTCGTTCACGTCCTCCGCGAGGCGGTCGTCCTGCTCGCGCCCTACGCGCCGTTCGTCAGCGAGGAGATCTACCAGCGGTTGACCGACGACGAGGGCCACCCGACGGTCCACATGTCCGACTGGCCGACGCCGACAGAGACCCTCCGCGACCCCGCCCTGGAGGACGACGTCGACGTCCTGCGTGACATCGAGGAGGCCGGGTCACACGCCCGGCAACTGGCCGGCCGCAAACTCCGCTGGCCCGTCACTCGCGTCGTCGTCGACGCCGACGACGAGCGGGTCGTGACCGCCCTGGAGCGCCACGGCGACCTGCTCGCGGAGCGACTCAACGCCCGCAAGGTCGAACTGATCGACCCCGACGGGACCTGGGGGGAACTCCAGTACACCGCGACCGCCGACATGGGCGTCCTGGGCCCCGCGTTCGGCGCCGACGCCCAGGACGTGATGAACGCCATCAACGAGACCGTCGTCGACGAACGTAACCTCGCCACCTTCCAGGAGGCCGTCGGCGCGGCACTCGGCGAGGACGTCGAACTGACGGGCGACATGATCGAGTTCGAGGCCGTCACGCCCGAGAACGTCGCTGGTTCGGCGTTCGAGGGTGGGACCATCTACGTCGATGCCACGCTGACCGACGTCGTCGAGAGCGAGGGCTACGCACGTGAGGTCATCCGGCGCGTCCAGGAGTTGCGCAAGGAACTCGACCTGGACCTCGACGCCGAGATCGACCTCGAGATCGTCGTCTTCGACGAACGCGTCGGGAAACTCGTCGCCGAACACGAGGACCTCATCACTGAGGAGGTCCGCGCAGACGAACTGCGCGACCTCGACGACGGCCGCCGCGAACAGTACGAGATCGAGGGCGTCGACGTCGAACTCGCGATCGAACCGGTCGACTGACGCGGCCCTGGCATGGTTCCCGGCTCCGAATCCGCGGCGGCGTTCGGCGCCGTCGTGCTCGTCCTCGGAACGATCGTCCTCGCCGTCAGCGCCCGGTACGTCTGGCGGGCCAGCGCGGTCCTCAGAGCAACGAGCGTCCAATCGCTCGCGACCGTCCAGGCGGGGACGCTCGTTCGCGTCACGGGCACCGCCAGCCAGGGCGACACACCGCTGCTCGTCGCTCCGTTTAGCGGTCGTGAGTGCCTGGCGCTCCGGTACCGCGTCGAGGAGCGCCGATCGAGCCCCGCCCTCCTGCCGTGGTTCGTGACCATTCACGAGGTCGCGGGTGCGGACGGCTTCCGGGTGCGCACCCCCGAAGCCACCCTCGACGTGGTCGAACCGGCCCACACGGTGGTGCTCGACGATCACGTAGTGGCGACCGTCGATCCCGGTTCGACCCCGCCCGATCTCATCGCACGGTTCGAACAGCGGGTGGCCGCGATTCCGTCGTCGACGGTCTGGCGCAACCCGCCTGCACCCCTCCGGCCGCTGGCGTCGTTCCTCTCGCTCGGCACGCGCCGGTACGTCGAACACCGGGTACTGCCGGGTGACGAGGTCTCCGTCGTCGGCTGGGTCACCGACGGGTCGGCGGGGATCGATCCGCTCGTGATCGCCGACGGCCCGCCCGGACGGACGCTCCGACGAATGGCGACGACGTCGCTTTTCGGTCTCGCCATCGGTGCGTTCGCATTCCTCCTCGGTGTCGCGGTCGTGCTCGTCTGAGTGCCGGCGAAAACAGACGGTTACCGATTCAAGAAGACGACGACGATAGCGACGGCGGCCGAGATGGCGGCCGCGGCGTACGACGAGGAGAGCGGTCGACCGAAGGCGTACATGGAGACGACGACCGCCAGCACCGAGGCCACGATGGCGGCGCCGACCGCTTTCGCGACCCACCCCATCCTCAGAGCACCTCGGCGATGACGGGCGCGACGGAGGTCCGCGAGACGGCGCGCTCGATGGTGTCGGTGCCGAGGACGGCTTCGACCCCCGCGTTCGCCAGTTTACTTCGGGCGTTGCCGACGAACAGCGGGTGGACGGTGGCGACGAACACCCGGTTCGGGCCGCGTTCCTGGAGGATGGCGATGGCCTCGCTCATGGTCGACCCGGTGGCGACGATGTCGTCGACGACGACCACGTCGCGGTCCGACACGTCGACCTCGCTCGGGGTGATGGTGACCTCGCCGGTGTCGTAATCCCGGTCCTTCTCGAAGTAGTCGACCGCACCCTCGCCGTGGGCGTCCCTGACCGTCTCGGCGAGGTCGATGGCACCCTCGTCGGGCGAGAGGAACACGGGCGATTCGAGTGCCGACGGGAGCGGATCGGCGAGCACCCCGGCGGCGTCGACCGCCTCGACGGGGACGTCGAAGAAGTCGGCGATCGCTGGTTCGTGGAGGTTCACCGCGACGACGCGGTTCGTGGTGGTGGAGATGGCGCGAGCGACCGCCCGGGCGGAGACCGGCTGTCCCGCACTGAAGGCCTCGTCCTGGCGAGCGTAGCCCATGTAGGGCAGGACGGTGACCACCTCGTCGGCGCCCGCCTCGCGGACGGCGTCCTGCAGGAGCAGTAGTTCCAGGTGGGCATCGCTGGAGACGGTCGACCCCACGACGACGGCCCGTGCGTCGACCGGGGGGACCTCGACCAGCAGTTCGCCGTCGGGGAATCGCTCGTAGGCGGTCTCGGCCAGCGAGTCGCCGGTCGCCTCGGCGAGCGCGGCGGCCACGGCCTGGGAGTCGCTCGTGCTGACGATCATGGTTCGAGATTGCCTGCCGCCGGCTTACGCGTTTCCTTCGGAACCCATTTGCCGGTCGCTCGCACAGGATAACGCGATGAAAGTATTCGGGTCGAGCGGCACCCGGGGCGTGGCGAACGAGGAGTTGACCCCCTCGTTCGTCCTGCGCGTGGCACTGGCTGCGGGGACCGTCTGGGACGCGGACCGCGTCGCCGTCGCTCGCGACACCCGGACCACAGGGCGGATGCTATCGAACGCCGCCACCAGCGGCCTGCAGAGCGTGGGGATGGATGTCGACCGCCTGGGTGTCGTCCCGACGCCGGGGCTGCAGTCGTACTGCGAGGCCGAGGACGTGCCCGGCGTCATGATCACCGCCTCGCACAACCCGCCCGAATACAACGGCGTGAAGCTGATCGGCGCCGACGGCGTCGAACTCTCGGTCGCGGCCATCGAACGCGTCGAGGAGACGTTCCTCTCGGAGTCAGCCGAACCCGTCTCGTGGGCGGCGACGGGGGCGGACGTGGCCGTACAGGGGGCCAACCGACGCTACATCGACGAACTCCTCGATTCGGTCGACCGCGAGCGCATCGCCGACGCCGACCTGACCGTCGCCCTCGACCCCGGCCACGGCGCCGGCGCGCTGACGAGTCCCGAATTCTTCCGGCGCCTGGGTTGCGACGTGGTCACCGTCAACGCGCAGGCCGACGGTCACTTCCCGGGCCGCAATCCCGAACCAGTCGCCGAGAACCTGGGGGACCTGGGTCGGCTGGTCCGGGCGGCCGACGCAGACGTCGGTATCGCCCACGACGGCGACGCCGACCGAGCCATCTTCTTCGACGAGACCGGCACCTACATCGAGGGCGACGCCACCCTGGCGGCCCTGGCGGAGGCGGGACTCTCCGCCGGCGACACCACCGTCTCCGCGGTCAACGTCTCCCAGCGATTGGTCGACGTGGCCGACCGCGTCGGGGCCGACCTCGAGTTGACGCCGATCGGGAGCACGCAGATTATGACCCGCATCCGCGAACTGCGCGAGGCGGGTGAGACGGTCCCCGTGGCTGGCGAGGGGAACGGCGGCGTCATCTTCCCGTCGTATCGGGTGAACCGTGACGGTGCGTACACGGCCGCCAGGTTCCTGGAACTGCTCGCCGAAGACCCCGCGAGTGCGGTGGTCGCCCCCTACGGAGGGTACGACAACGTTCGCGTGAACGTGGAGTACGATACCACTCGCGAACGCGATCGCCTGGTCGCGGCCGCGGCGGACTACGCCGAGTCGGCCACCGACGCCGAGGTCACGACCATCGACGGCTACCGCCTCGATTACGGCGACGCCTGGGTGCTGGCGCGGCCCAGCGGTACCGAACCGGTGGTCCGTATCTACGCCGAGGCGACCGACCGTGCGCGGGCGGAGACACTCGTCGGCGAGTTCGAGGAGCGTCTCCAGAACGCGCTCGCGAGTGCGGGAGAACTGTAGCCGATTCGACCGCCCACCCGTTCATCGCTCGCTCAGCGGCGGCGCTGGCGGACTAGCAGGGCGGTACCGGTCAGTGCAGCGGCCCCCGCGAGGATACCGAGGCCCGGCGTCGCGGTTGCCGTCGTGTCGTCCCCGGCCTCGAGCACGAGTTCGAACCCGTCGAGGGCAGTATCTGTGTCCCACGTCAGCGCGTCAGCACCCTCGTCCGTCGGGGACGGGTCCGCGCTCGCGAGGGTGTACCCGTTCGGTGGGTGGACGACGACGGGCCGGTCCGCTGTGAACCCACTGGCGAACGGTTCGGTCAGGGCGAGTTGCCCGTCGTCGACTCCCGCGAGATTCTCCATGGTGACCGAGAGGGTGACGACGCCGGTGTCGCCCCCGTCGACGGTGTCGAGCGCGACGCTTTCGTCGCGGGCGACGACGTCGCGGTCAACCCGGTCAGCGGTCGCGCTGGCGGTGGCGTCCATCCGGTCTGCAAACCGCGTCTCGAGGTCGGCGAGTGCCTCCTCGTCCGTCCGGAGCGTCTCGAAGGCCTCGCGGTCGGCGTCCGCGGTGAGGTCGAAGGTCATCACGAGGGTCATCTCGGCGGTTCCGCTCGCGTCGAGGTCGACGACCACGGCGGGGTCCGTCTGTCGGTCCTGCGCAGCGACCGGGCCGACTGCACCGATCAGGGCCGCGAGGACGACGGCGATGACGAGGGATGCACGCACCGTTCGATGCCTCTGTGTCGTGTGGAATGAAGAAGAATTCACGCTCGATCAGGCCGCTTCGGTGGTCGAGGTCTCGTTCGTCGGTCCGTCGGCCGTCTCGTCGGTCATCGGTCCGTCACCTGGCCCACCGTTCGTTGGTGCGTCCTCCGTGGTGCCGTCCATCATTCCACCGCCGTTGCCGTTACCGCCCCGTTCCGCCGTAGAATCGGGCGAGTCACTCGTGCCGGCCTGGGGGCCGGAGCGTGGGCCGGGAGCGTTCTCCGGAGGTCCCATCGGTGCGCCGACGTTGTTCCCAGCGATCTGCCGAGCGATCTCGGCGACCTCGGGACCGGTCATATCGTGGGCCCGGTCACGGACCTGGTGGAGCGCGGTGACGTCGACACCGTTGGCTCGCAGGGTCTCGTTGGGGATGCCCTGTGCCGTGCGCTCGGTCGTGTTCGCCATGGCCTGGATTCGCGCAGACTCGGCGGCGACGACGCTCACCTGGGCGCGGTACTGCGATTCGGCGATGGTCTCGTTCTCACGGGCTTCGTCCAGGCGAGCCTTGCGTTCTTCGAGGTCGGTCAGCCGTTCCTGCGTCCGGTCCTGGGTCTGCTTGAGGACCTGGGCTTTGGACTCGTTCGATGCGGCGGCGATCTGGTGGCCGAAGGCTCGCTGTTCGATCGCGCCCTTCATCTCTGATTCGTGGACGCCGATGCTCCCGGCGAGCATCGCGCCCGGGGGCGTGTCGTCGGCTGCGTTCTCGTCCGACTCGTCCGGGACCGTCGTCGTGTCGGCGACCGGATCGCCGGTCGCGTCCGAGGCGGTCGGCGCTGCCATCGCCACCGCGGGTGCGGCCGCGGCGACGAGCATCGCCACCGTCAGGAGGACCGTCAGGGTTCGTTTCATCGTACTCGGTACCACGCCGTCCGGACACTTAGCATGGCGAGATGCTGGCACCAGATGCCGTCGAATTCAGGCGAATTAAGCACGGTAGGCGGTGATTTACCGGCCGCTCTTCCGGAGTTTCTCCCGTCGAAGGCGGCGACGGTTCGGCCGGCGGTCGGGTGCGGTCAGTGACGCGACTCACGGGTCGTCGGCGAGTGGCAGGACGATCGACACCACGTTTTCCCCCGGGTCGTTCTCGCCGAACTCGAGTGAGCCGCCGGACCGCTCGATCAGCACCAGCGTGAACGTCAAGTATGGTGCCCTCTATCGTCAGTTCATGTCGGGTAACTCCGAGGACGCAACACCGAGCGTCACCATCGAATGTCCGGAGTGCGGGACGGAGTCGAAGGTGCCGCTTTCGGATGCCGCGGAACGGCTCGATAGCCACAACGAACGCGTTC
>JBNJDE010000037.1:0-18387 GCA_051744605.1 Halobacteriota archaeon | reverse complement strand
CAATAGATAGAAAAACCCGCGTCGCAAATCCCCGTCCATGGAAGTACCGTACGAGCTCTCTGCGTATACCCGCGTGCTCAAGCTCGCCAGCACGCCCGACTGGGAGGAGTTCTCCCAGGTCTCGTTGATCGCCGGGGCGGGCATCCTGTTGATCGGCGTCATCGGCTTCATCATCTTCCTCATCATGAGCGTGCTGCCGGGGGCCTGATCGTGCCGATCTACGCCGTCAAGACCACGGCGAGTCAAGAACAGACCGTGGCCAGCATGATCGCCAACCGCGAGGAGGACGAGGTCCACGCCGTCCTCGCGCCGGAGTCGTTGACGAGTTACGTGATGGTCGAGGCGGACGGAACGGCGGTCCTCGACCGCGTCCTCGAGGACATCCCCCACGCCCGTTCGGTCGTTCCGGGTGAGAGCGGCATCGGCGAGGTCGAGCACTTCCTCTCGCCGAAACCCGACGTCGAGGGGATCGCCGAGGGCGACATCGTCGAACTCATCGCCGGCCCGTTCAAGGGCGAGAAGGCACAGGTCCAGCGCATCGACGAGAGCAAAGACCAGGTCACGGTCGAACTCTACGAGGCGACGGTCCCGATTCCGGTCACCGTCCGTGGCGACCAGATCCGGGTCCTGGACAGCGACGAACGCTAGAAGACGATGGTTCTCCGGTTATTCGAGGGCTTCAGCCTGCGGTCCGTCGGTACCGTCGGCCTCCAGACGGCGGTGGAGCGCCTCGACGTCTATCTCCGCAGTTACGTCCTCGACGAGTGATTCGCGGAGTCTGATGTCGTCCGAGTTGGCGTCGTAGAACCGGACGTACTCGGCACGGGTGTGCTCTTCGACGACGTGTCTGATGGCGAAAAAGCCCTCCGGGACGATTTCGTCACAGACCCGACACCGGTGGGGTTCGTGGCCCGTCACCTGGTGGGCCACGAGCGCCTCGATGTCGTCGAACGACGCCGCACAGCCGCCGATCGCACAGGTCCAGGGGGCCATTACTCACCTGTAGTCAAAACACCTAAATAAGGGTTTTCGTTATGTAAGGCCCAGTTCGCCGCCGAACCGTAACCAGCAAAGTGACGAGGCCCCTACTCCGGGACGTGCCGACCCGCGTCGACTTCCACGTGAAGATACTCTCCGAGCGCGTCGTCCAGCGGGCGAAGGACAGGGACATCGACGTCCTCGTCTACGCACCCCACTTCACCCGCCTCCCGACCATCGAGTCGCGGGCGGACCGGTTCACTGACGATGACTTGCTGGTCGTCCCGGCCCGAGAGATCTTCACCGGCTCCTGGCGGGACCGCAAGCACGTCCTCGGGATCGGGCTCTCGCGGCCGATCCCCGATTTCGTCTCGCTCCCCGGGGCGATGGATGCACTGGACGAGTACGCCGGGGCGACGCTCGTCCCGCACCCGGAGTTCCTCACCGTGAGTCTCGGACGGGCGGGTATCCAGCGCTACGACGGAGTCGTCGATGCCCTCGAGGTGTACAATCCCAAGCATCTGTCCCGACACAACGAGGCCGCTCGACGGATCGCCACCGAGTTCGACGTCCCCGTTTTCGGCTCGTCGTATGCCCACCTCCCCGGGACCGTCGGCGAGGTCTGGACGACGTTCGACCGTGATATCGATTCGACCGAGGACCTCGTCGATGCAGTCACCGAGGGCGCCGACCGCACCGTTGCGCATCGACCGGGGTTCGCCCACCAGGCCCGCTGTGCCCTCGAACTCGCCCATCTCGGCTACGAGAACACCTGGGAGAAAGTCGACAGACTCCTCCTCTCGGGGATGGAGGCGACCCACCCCGACCACGTCGCCTACGACGGGGCCTTCGACGATATCAGCGTCTACTGACGGTCGGCCGAACAGTCCTCACACCGATTCGAGTTCCCGTTCGAGGAGTTCGAGCGACCGCCTGGCGATCGCGGATTTGATCTCTCTTCTGGTACCGTCGAACGTCTCGCGTTCGACCGTCGCATAGGAGTCCTGGCTTCCCCACGGCGCGGCGAACGCGATGGCGATGAAGACGGTGCCCACCGGTTTCTCCTCGGTGCCACCGGCGGGGCCGGCGATACCCGTCGTGGCGACTCCCCAGGTCGTCCCCGCGCGGTCGCGGCTCGCCCGCGCCATCTCGATGGCCACCGGTTCGCTGACGGCACCGTGCTCGTCGAGCGCCTCGCGGCCGACCCCGAGTTCGAGTTTCGCGTCGTACGAGTAGGTGACGTACGCCCGGTCGAAGTAGTCGCTCGATCCCGGCACGTCGGTCACGAGCGAGCCGATGAGCCCACCGGTACAGGACTCCGCCGTCGAGAGCGTCTCTCCGGCAGCCGAAAGCGCCTCGCCGATTCGTTCTGCTACGGGCGTCTCCTCGGTCATGGCGTACCCGATGCTCGCCGCCCCTACAAAGTTTGGCCTGTCGTCGAAACACACACGTAGCCGGCGGCGAATGGGCGGACATGGAGTACGAAGAGCCCCTGTTCTTCCGGGTGATGTCCTACGCGGTCAACGCCGAGGGAGACGTCATCGAGATGGTCTCCGGGAACCCGGACTGGGGTGCCCCACCGGGAATCGCCGCTGGATTGCACGAGTACGCCGACACCGGTGGGCTGGACTTCCAGTATCCGCCCAGCGTTGGGTTGCGGAAGTTACGCGATGCGGTCGCCACCCGGAACGACGTCCCGGTCGAGAACGTCGTCATCACGAACGGCGGTGGCGAGGCCAACTACCTCGGCATGGCGCGAGCACTCTCCCGTGACGCCGGCCGGGAGGTCATTCTCACCGACCCGGTCTACCCCTACTATCCGGGAAAGACGTCGATGCTCGGCGGCGAGCAGGTCTTCGTCCCGGCCGAGCAGGACGGCCAACTCGATCCCGAGCGGGTCGAAGCGGCGGCCTCGGCGGAGACCGCCTGCATCGTGGTCAACTCGCCGAACAATCCGACCGGGGCGGTCTATCCAGCCGCGACGATGGAACGGCTCGTCGACGTCGCCGAGCGACACGACGCCATCCTCGTGAGCGACGAGGTCTACGACCACTTCGATTACTCGGGTCGATTCACGAGTGCACTCTCCGTCGATTCCCCGAACCGCATCGTCACGGGGTCCTACTCGAAAACCTTCGCCATCACCGGCTTCCGCGTCGGCTATGCCATCGTCCCGGACGAGCACGTCGACGCCGTCCGAACCCGGCACATGCTGACGAACGTCGCCGGGTCCCGACCGGCACAGTACGCCGTGTTGCACGCGCTCCGGACCACCGATCCGGCCTACCACCAGGCCAACCGCGACCTCATCGAGGAGCGGATCGAGACGTTCACCGCCGGCCTGGACCGGGCCGGGGCGGACTACACGAGACCCGAGGGGGCGTTCTACGTCATGGCCCGATTACCCGGTATCGAGGGGACCCTCGAGAACACCTACACGCTCATCGACGAGGTCGGGGTCGCCGGGATGCCGGGCGAGAGTTTCGGCGAGGCCTTCGAGGACTGGTTCCGGTTCGCGCTCGTGACCCCGCGCGTCGACGAAGCGGCCGACCGACTGGCCGAGTACTTCTCGTGAGCGCGCCGCACGGAGCCGGTCCCGGGCGGGACCGGTCGGAGACCGACGGATACTCACGGCTCCACCGCCCAGCGCCGACATGGACGAACTGACGGTCGAGGCGGTCGATTCCCTCGAGCCGGCACTGAACGCCGAGACGGCCGAATACGTCCTGTACGGTGGCAAGGGCGGCGTGGGAAAGACCACGATGGCGGCGGCCACCGCGCTCGCGAGCGCGACGGACGGGACGTCGACGCTCGTCGTCTCCACGGACCCGGCCCACTCCCTCTCCGATACGCTGGACGTGGACATCCCCGACGAACCGACGCGATTGCGCGAGGACGTCCCGCTATACGGCGTCGAGATCGATCCCGACAGCGCGATGGACGAAGCGCCGATATTCGGGGACGACGGGTCGCCGATGGGACCGCTCGGCGATCTCCTCGGTGACGACGGGTTCGACCCGATGATGGGCGGACAGATGCCCGGCGCCGACGAGGCCGCCGCGATGCAACTACTCCTGACCTACCTCGACGATCAGCGATTCGACCGCGTGGTCGTGGACACCGCGCCGACCGGTCACACGCTCCGGTTGCTCGAACTCCCGGAACTCCTCGACTCGATGGTCGGCCGCTTCGTGGCCCTTCGCGAGCGCCTGGGCGGGCTGATGGAGGGCGTAAAGGGAATGTTCGGCGAGGAGGCCCCCGCCGATGGAGACGGCATGGACGACCTGGACGAACTCGCAGCGCGGGTAAAACGACTGCGAGCGATCCTCCGCGATCCACAGCGGACTGACTTCCGCATCGTGACCGTGCCGGAGGAGATGGCCGTCCAGGAGTCGCTCAGACTCCGCTCCCGACTCGAGGAGTTCGGTATCCCGGTCGGCACCGTCGTCGTCAACCGGGTGATGGAACCGCTCTCCCAGGTCACCGACGACGTCCCCGAGGAGACGTTCGTCTCACCGAACCTGGAGCACTGCGAATTCTGTCAGCGCCGGTGGGCAGTCCAACAGGGTGCTTTGCAGTCCGCACAGGACCTGTTCCGCGGCCACGACGTCAAGCGGGTCCCGCTGTTCGCCGACGAGGTCGCCGGCGAACGGATGCTCCGCGTCGTCGCCGCCTGCCTCCAGTGATCACCGGGGGACGACCAGCACCCGGAGGTCGTTGACGTTCGTTCCCGTCGGCCCGGTGACGACCAGCGCCGATCGTTCGTCGAGATAGGGAGTGACGTCGTTGTCCTCGAGCGCTCGCGTTGCCCACTCGTCGAACTCGGCTCCGGCATCGAGAATCGCCCCGGCCGCCGCCGAGTTGCCGTCGATACCGTCGGTGTCGACGGCGGCGACGACCGCATCGGCATCGGTCGAGAGCGCGGCCGAGAGCGCGAACTCCTGGTTCGGGCCGCCGTGGCCCTCGCCGGTGACCGAAACCGTCGTCTCGCCGCCCGAGAGCAGCACCGCGGGTGGTTCGACGGGGTGTCCCGTGGCCACCATCTCGTCGACGAGTGCCGCGTGATTCGTCCCGAGGTCGCGGGCCTCGCCTTCGAGTCGAGCGGAGAGAATCAGTGGTTCGTAGCCGGCCTCGGCGGCGGTCGCCGCTGCAGCCTCGAGCGCGGTGAACCCATCCGCGAGCACGTGCGTGTTCACGCCGTCGAAAATCGGATCGCCCGCAGTGGGGGTCTCGGAGATCCGTCCATCGGCCCCCGCTTCGAGTCGATCCCGGACGGACTCCGGAACCGTGACCTCGTACTCGTCCAGGACGGCGAGAGCGTCTGCGAACGACGAGCGGTCGGGAACCATCGGCCCACTGGCGATGACGTCGAGGTCGTTGCCGACGACGTCCGAGAGGACCAACGAGACGACCGTCGCGGGGGCGAGCGCGTCCGCGAGTTGGCCGCCCTTGATGGCCGAACAGTGCTTGCGAACCGCGTTGATCTCGTGGATGGTCGCGCCGCTCCGCAGGAGGGCGTTTGTCGTCTCGCGGAGGTCGGCGAGCGAGAGCCCCGTCGCAGGAGCGGCCATGAGGGCGCTCCCACCACCAGTGATGACGCCGACGACCAGGGTATTCTCGTCGACCGCCCTGGCCGTCTCGAGGAGTTGCTCGGTCGATTCGACCCCCCGCTGGCTGGGGACCGGGTGGTCGCCGGGGAGGACGGTGACCGACTCGAGGGACACCGGGTCGTCCGTCACGACGATACCGCCGTCGAGGCGGTCGCCGAGGACGGATTCGATCGCGTTGGCGACGTGCGCCGCGGCGTTCCCGCCGCCCAGGACGAGGATCCGCCGGTAGGGATAGAGGTCGTAGGTGGCATCGCCGACCTGGAGGCGGCCGTCGTCGACCGCGACGGCGTCGCGAATCACCCGTTCGGGGTGAGCGGCGTCGATACCCGCTTCCAGACAGGAGAGTGCGAGATCTCTCGTCGGCGACGTGGAGAGCGAATCCCGGTCGCGTATCGCCGTCGTGGGGCCCGGGGAACCGGTGTCGGTCATGGCAGACGCTGGAGGAGTGAGAAGACCGCGTCACGCCAGCGGTCGGGGACGAACCGGCCGAGGAGGCTGTACCGGGCGACCTGCCCGACGGCATAGCGGGGTTCCGGGTCGGTCGAGACGCCGGCCTCGAGGATCACGTCGGCGACCTCGAACGGTGAGACGGCCCCGACACCGGACATCGCCGTATAGTCCTCGTACAGGTCGTAGAGGTCTTCGTACGCCGGATTCGAGTCGATAGTACGCACCTCCCGTCGCGCTCGGTCGTCGAAGTTCGTCTCGACTGGGCCCGGTTCGACCACGACCACGTCGACACCGAACGTCCCGATCTCGCCCCTGAGCGCGTCGCTCATCGCCTCGATGGCAAACTTCGAGCCAGCGTAGACGCCCATTCCGGGCGTGGCGAGACGGCCGGTCACACTCGAGACGTTGACGATGGTCCCGTCCTCGGCGTCCCGCATGTGCGGGAGGGCGGCCCGGATGAGCCGATGCGGGCCGTAGACGTTCACGTCGAACTGTCGATGTACCTCCCGGGTTGGCACGTCTTCGAGCGCACCGAACTGGGCGTAGCCGGCGTTGTTCACGAGGACGTCGAGGCGGCCCTCGGTGTCGACGACTTCCTCGACGACGTCCCGGCACTGCGCCGGCCGTGTCACGTCGAGTTCCCTGGTCTCCGCACCCGCCTCGGCCAGGTCGGCGATGTCCTCCACGTCTCTCGCGGTCGCGTATACCGTCCACTCCTCGGAGAGGTATGCGCGGGCCGTCGCCCGACCGATGCCGGACGAACAGCCAGTGATGAGTACCGTCCGTTCCATACCGTACCCTCGCACGACCGATAGTTAATCCTTGCACACGTCGACGGCCCGATCGGCCAGTCGCGTCGGCTCCGGGAGTTTGTATCCCGCCGAGAACGCACCGACGGCCTCGACGGTCGTCTCGGCACTGATCCGATGTCCCGGACTGACGAACAACGGGTTCACGTGCCGACGCTCGGGATGGGAGAACTGCCGTGACTGATACGCGTGCCCGATGACGGTTTCGGGGTCTGCGTCCACCGATTCGTCGGCGAGGATCGGCACGCGCGTCCCCGCCGGGAGTGGATCAGCAAGCGACCTGGCCGGGCGCCCACACAGCAACGACTTCGCGACGCCGATGGCCGGGACGTCGAAGACGACACCGACGTGGGTCGCGATACCGGCCTGCCGGAAGTGGAGTCGGCCGCTCCCGTCGAGAACCAGCAGTGTCGGTGCCACGGCGAGACCTTCGAGCGCATCGACGATGGCACCGGCCTCGCGAAACGCGAGCAGTCCGGGGATGTACGGTAACTGGAGCGGTTCGCGGCCGACCGACCGGTCGACCACGCGGCCATCCTGGATGGCGATGGCGACACTCACGGCCGTCTCCTCGGTGAACGCCTGGTCCACCCCGACGACGATGGAAGCGTCGGCCGAGGGCGACACGGAGAGATCCCCATCAGGCAGTGCCAGTGGCTCGTCGATCGTCAACTGGGACGGGTCGATACGCCCGTCGTCGACGAAGGAGGCATCGTCGGCGATGGCTCGCTGGAGGGATTCCATCCCCGCCCGTTCGAGGGCGGGGTCGGGGAGGTACTCGGACCGGGCGACCTCCATCTCAGAACCGGCCAGGACCGCGACGGCCGCCGCCCCGGCCGCCGAACTGGAGTTGCTGGGGCGCTCGGGCCCCACGGCGCTTCAGGACGACCCCGTACGCCAGCCCGATCCCCAGGCCGGCCAGGTGGGCGAGTTGGGCGACGCCACCGAAGCCGATGCCGCCCGCGGTACTCACCATGATGGAGTAGCCGGCGAACAACGCCGTGGCGACCCACAGGGGCATCGGGATGATGAAGTACAGGTAGATGCGCAGGTTCGGGTTCAGCACCGTCAGCACGCCCAGGAGCGCGGCGATAGCACCGCTCGCGCCGAGGACCGACGTGGAGCCACCGACCGCCATGGCTGCGAGCACCTGGGCGAGCCCCGCGACGGCGCCGCTGATGAGGAACAACGCGACGAACTTCTTCGACCCGACCCGGCGCTCGACCACCGGTCCGAAGAAGTACAGCACGATGCTGTTGAAGAAGATGTGGAAGAAGCCACCGGGGTCGTGGGCGAAGATCGAGGTCACCCACGTCCAGACGTAGGTGATGTTGTCCGAGGAGAGCGTGAACAGCGTCCGGAACAGCACGACGTCGCCCAGGACGAAGAGGACGATCGCTTCGAGCAGGAAGGTGACCCACATCAGCGCGAGGAAGAGGTAGGTCAGGTTGTTCCGGAAGTACGCGAAGATGCCGCCTGGTCCCGTGTCGATCGGGATCGCGTCCGTCACGGAGCGCGACGATGACCGACTCGACTCGACCGACTCGTCGAACCCCGAATCGAAGACGCCACCGGGGTCGTTCCAGTTATCGAGTCCCGGACAGTCGTGGGACTCGGGCAATCGGTGCTCCGCACAGTAGGTGCCACCGCAGAGCCGACATTGGTAGGGCATCCCCTCTTCGCGCCCACACACGTCGCACGTCGCCATTTGGCCCCAGTTGGTCCGAGCGGGGGAAAGTAGTTCCGGTGGCGGTGAGCGGGTCGCCACTGAGCGGGAGGCCGACGGTCGCGGACCGTCCCACCGACGGACAGGTATTTTGTGTCGCCACGCCAATATTCGGTCGTGAAGGAGTACGAGCGAAAGCAGTTGCTCGAGCGGATCGGACGCGACGGGGCGACGATCGGTGTCAGGGTCCCGGAGACCATCGACCTCCAGGGAGAGCCATTCGAGTTGCAGTCGTTCGTGTTCGAGACGAAACGACAGGACGAGATTCCGGCCGACCACCGCGAGCGGGTCGACGCCGTCAAGCGACGACTCCGCTCGGAGCGCCAGGAGCGACGCCGGCGACTGGAACACGAGGACATCGACCGAGCGCGAGGCGAGGAACTCGTGGAGACCATCGTCGGCATCGATCGGGCGCTGAACGCACTCGAATCGCTCGGCGAGACCGACCTCGCCCGCGAGTCGGCGGCAGCCGAGACGGCGGACCAGAAGCGGTGGCTGGCCTTCCTCAAGAAGGCGCTCGGCCGCGATAGCGACGACAGCGGACCGGGGGCCCGGGTGCGATGAGCCGGAACGGCGAAGTCGCGGCGTTGCTCGAGGAGTTCGCGGACCTCCTCGAGGCCCAGGACGTCGATTTCAAACCGCGATCCTACCGCGAGGCCGCACAGAACATCGAGGACCACCCCGAACCGATCGAGGACCTGGCCGCCGAAGGACTGGACGCCGTCACCGCCATCGACGGGGTGGGCGACGGAATCGGCGAGAAGGTCGTCGAGTACATCGAGACGGGCGAGATGGCGGAACTGGAAGCGGAACGCGAACGGCTCCCGGTGGACATGGGAGCGCTCACGCGGGTCGAGGGCGTCGGCCCGAAGACGGTCGCGAAACTGTACGATGCACTCGGGATCACCACCCTCGACGAACTGGAGACAGCCGCCCGGAACGGCGAGATCCGCGAGGTATCGGGGTTCGGCGAGAAGACGGAAGCGAACATCCTGGAACACGTCGAGTTCGCTCGCCAATCACAGAAGCGACAGTTACTCGGCGACGCCCGACCGGTCGCCGACGACGTGCTCGCCCACCTCGAGGCGGTCGACGTGGTCGAACGCTGCGAGGTCGCCGGCTCCATCCGACGATGGCGTGAGACCATCGGTGACGTCGACGTACTGGTGGGAAGCGATGCGGGCGAATCGGTCGCCGACGCGATGGCCGACTGGGACCGCGTCGATTCCGTCATCGAGACCGGCCCGACGAAGACGAGCGTCAGGATCGCCGACATGCGAGTCGATCTGCGCGTGGTCACGCCGACGGAGTTCGGCAGCGCCTTGCAGTACTTCACGGGGAGCAAAGATCACAACATCACCCTGCGCAACCACGCCATCGAGAAGGGGCTGAAGATCAACGAGTACGGCGTCTTCGACGTCTCGGACGTGGCGGACCCGGACGCAGGACAGCGAGTCGGAGAACTGCTCGCGAGCGAGACCGAGGAGGCGGTCTACGAGGCCGTGGACGTCCCCTGGATCGCCCCCGAGATGCGGGAGGACCGGGGCGAGATCGACGCCGCACTGGCGGGCGAGTTGCCGGACCTGCTGGACCACGACGACGTCCGCGGTGACCTCCACACCCACACCGACTGGTCGGACGGCGAGTTCACCGTCGAGGAGATGCTGACCGGTGCGGCCGAGTTCGGTCACGACTACCTCTGCATCTCCGATCACGCGGCAGGACCGGGCGTGTTCGGCGATTCCGGCCTCACCGACGAGGAGGTCGCCGACCAACTCGACGTCGTCCGCGACGCGGCCGAATCGGTCGACATCGAGGTGTTCACCGGGATCGAGGCCAACATCGCGGCGGATGGGACCGTGGGTGACCTCGACGACGAGACGCTGACCGAACTCGACCTCGTCATCGCCTCGCCGCACAGCGGCCTCGGTGGCGAGGACGACCAGACCGACCGACTGATCGCCGCCATCGAACACCCCGCGGTAGACGTGCTCGGGCACCCGAGCGGTCGCCTCCTCAATCAGCGACCGGGGATGGAGTTCGACCCGGCACGGCTCGGCGCGGCCGCCGCGGAGCACGACGTCGCCCTCGAGATCAACAGCAACCCACACCGTCTCGACCTCTGGGGTAGTGCGGTTCAGACGGCCATCGGCGCGGGAGCCACCATCGTCATCGATACCGACGCCCACAGCCCGCGTGATTTCGACAATATGCGATACGGAGTTCACGTGGCCCGACGCGGATGGGCGAGCGCGGCGGACGTGCTCAACACCCGGGACGCAGCGGGCGTGCGCGAATTCCTCCACTGATGCCCACGCCCGAGGATACCCGTCTCATGCTCGACGCGATGGTCGGAGGTATCCGGACCATCCTCCGGATGGTTGGCTACGATACGGCGTACGCACTCGAACGGGGTGTCGAGGCAGACGACGCGGTCCAGTCCCTCGCCGAATTCGAAGGACGAGTGCTGCTCACTCGCGACGTGGCACTGGTGGAACGGACCGCCGATGCCGTCCTCCTTCACTCGAAGGACGCCGACGAGCAACTCGCGGAGTTAGCGGCGGCGGGGTTCGAACTGACGCTCTCGGAGCCTCGGCGCTGCTCGTCCTGTAACGGCCGACTCGACGAGGTTCCCACAGACGACTCCACGCCAGCGTCGGTCCCGGACCCCGCGGAAAACCGGTGCTGGCGCTGTCGGGACTGTGGACAGCTATTCTGGAAGGGGAGCCACTGGGACGACGTCGCCGACCGGTTGAAGCGCCTATGATCCGCTGTTCGTCTCCCACCACTCGCAGGCCTCCATGTCGTCCATCGACTCCTCGTAGAGGCCGCAGTAGGGCTGCATCGAACCGCCATCTCGCTCGTAGTCGAAGTGCGTACAGTTCCCACAGTACCGATCGGGTTCGACCTCTGCCTGCCGTTTACCCTTCACGACCTCGACGCCCTCGTCCGGGCGGGAGTGGGATCGCTGTGAGTCCATCGGCGAGGTGATGTCCGCGTTGGTCGCGGTGCCACCGTCGGAGGCGGACGCGTCCACGCTGGAGCCCGAATCGAGGTAGAGCGGCTCTTTTTCCCCCACGCTACCGAAGACGCCGACCGCCCCACCCAGAGCGGACTTCGCGGCGTGGAAGTCCTCCCTGGCGGCTTCGACGGTCGAGGCGGCACCCCCGGTCGTCACCGACAGCGAGACGGTCCCACCCGGATCGTTCCGCGTCTTGAACGTCGCCACGGCCGTGAATAGCGCCCAGAACGTGACGATGACGCCGACCGTGTAGACGAGTACTGCTGCGAGGGTCACCGACGACGGAATCCCGGCACCGGCGTACCATCGGTCTGGGTACGCATAACGGAAGAGCATCACGCCAAGGATGGCCATCCCCGACCCGAACACCGTCGCTGCGCGGTGGACCCGCGTCGCCGGCAGGACGATGGTGATGCCCACGAACACCGCTGGCAACCCCAGTGCGGCGAGCGTAGCGCCGATCTCACGGCTCCCCAGCACCGAGAAGCCGTTCTCTATCAACAGGCCCGTCGCGCCAGCGAGGATGCCCCCGACGACGAGCAGCGCCCCCGTCGCGAAGAGCCCCGTTCCCAGGACCACCTGTTTGCGACTGGCGGTCCCGGCCCGTCGTTCGTACGTGTCCCCGAGGCTCGGCATACGCAGGCGTACGTGAGGAAATACATTAACCCTACGTCAGACGCACGGCATGCATCCGGGCCGACGCGGCGCATCGAAAGCTTGAATCACCGCCACGCGGAAGGCCAAGACATGGCCGACGATACCGACGAGGAGGGTCCTGCCGTCGAACTCGGCGAGGGTGAACCGGTCGAAGGCGCACCGCTCTCCCGTGTCTCAGCCCGGTTGACCTGGGCGATCCAGAAGAGCGAGATCGACCGCAAGCAGGGCGAGACGGTCGTCCGGACGCCCGATGGGCCCCGAGAGCTCTCGGACATCCTCTCGGAGGTGGAGGAGACGTACTTCGACACTCGACGGGCCTTCGAGGACGCGGTCCGCGAGGTCATCGGAACGGGACCGATCCCCACCGGCGAAACGACAGAAGAGTAACTAGATCAGGACCGCGAGTTCTTCTGCGGGGAACTGCTGAAGCGTGACGTACACCAACAGCACCAGCGTCGAGTTGTAGGCGCCGTGGACCAGCATCGAGGCGACGATGTTCCCGGTGTACTCGTAGACGGCCCCGAAGACCAGACTCGGCAAGAATAGGATCGAGATGGCGATGAACCGACCACCGGCGCCACCGGTCAGAGAGAAGAAGTGCAGGACGGCGAACACCGCGGCGGTGACGGTGATGGCGACGGCCGGCGAGAACGCCTCACGGAGCCGGCTCTGTACCGTTCCCCGGAAGAGGAGTTCCTCACCGGGAGCGATGACGAAAAAGGAGAGCGGAACGAGCCAGAGGAGCAGTTCCGGCCGTTCCAGACCGGCCTCCGCGGCACGATTGGTCGTCTCCGGGTCCACCTGGAGCGCCGTCAACGCGATGCCACTCGCCACCACGAGGGCCATCGCCCCCAGATACCCGCCGACGATCCACTTAAGGTCCTGCCAGTTCGGGATCCGGAATCCGATGTACTGGATCGGGTCTCTCCCCCGATACCGGATGTAGAGGAGGGCGACGCCGACGAATCCGACGCCCCCGGCGAGGAACGAGAGGCCGAACGACGCCACTGGAGAGAGCGACACGGCGAACAGGGAGATACCGAGGAACACTACGCCGCTGGCGGCGACAGCACCGGCGATGCCGCCGACGGCTACGAGCAGTGCGCCCAGCAAGGCGTACAGCGGACTCTCCTGTTTCTGGACGTCGACCGGAGGACGATCCGCTTGCGACGGTTCGCTGTCGTCCGCCACTGAGCGGTCACGCTCGGTGGTACCGACGTCGTCCCGGTCCGCTCCATCCCAGTCGTTTCTCGTCTCGTCACGTGACTCGTCGCTCATTCGTCGTCCTCCAGTCGCTCCTTGAGGGCCGCGACCTCGGATTCGAGTTCTTCGAGGCGGTCGTCGGAGACGGCCGATTCGCCCACCCTGTCCGTGAGCCGATAGCCGAGGAACAACAGGATCGTCAACGGAATCCCGAACAGGAGGACGAAGATGAAGAGGATGATCAAGAGTTCGAGACCGCCGGGGATGCCGACGACAGCGGGGACAGCGAAGACCATACCGAAAGTGCGGGACGATAACCGATAATCCTTCTGGGGCAGAATCAGCCGAAGTCGCCGAGACCGGTCTGAAGGCCGGCGACCATGGTCGATTTTCGTCGGAGGGCCCCCATCGAAATCGGCAGATGCGGGACGATCTGTTCGACGGCGTCGTGGAACGTCTCGGCGACCCCTGCCTCGCCGGCCAGGTCCGCCCGCTCCCCTCGCTGGGCCATCGGCGGCCCGTCGAAGGCGTTCCTGACGCTCTCGCGGACCTGCCAGACGCCGACCGGCGCCCAGTAATCGTCGGAGACCTCGCGGAGGACCAGGACCTTCGCCTGCCGGCCGATTCGGTCCAGATATTCGAGCACGCCGAGCCTGCTGGCGTAGTACGCGCCGGCCGTCTCGTCGACGTATCCGGTCCGGCCCTCGAACCCCTCTGTGGCACTCCCGAGGTAGATCTGGCCCGCTGGATCGGGATTCCAGATACTGCCCGGCGATTTCATCTCGACGAGTTCGTACTCCCACCGACCGGGCGCGAGGACGACCCAGTATCGGTTGCCCAGGTACTCGTTCTCGAACACCTGGACCTGGTCTACGCTCGGGTTAGAGCGGATGGACCCCCGAAGGAACTTGCCGACCGTGTCGTCGACGGCCGTGATGGACCACCGCGTCGGAACGAGTCGGCGATGCTGGCCCTGGCCCAGCGCCCCGACCGAGAGGATCCGGTTGATCTCGTAGACGTCGAATCCCCGCCGATACAGGTAGGTCATCGCTCCCTCGGCCCGCCAGTCGTCGTCCTCTAAGGTCTTCTCCACGGCCCGCGGAACGTGGGGGTTCTCCCTGAGATCGGCAGACTCGGCAGTCGCGTTGGGACCCGACGGCGCATTCGCTTGCGGCGTCGCGTAGCGCTCCCTGTCGAAGGTCGGCGTCTCGGAGAGGCCGATCTCGACGTCGACCGGCCGATCTGCGATGGCGACCTCGCGCTGGACCCCGACGAAGCCGTCCCAGACGTCGTCGACGGCAACCTTCGCCGACCGACGCGAGTTCAACAGCCCCGTCCGGTACTGGAGGACGTTGTCGATGTCGAGTCCCCGGGCGTACCAGTCGCCCGACGTGGCGAAATCCTTCGCCCGGTCCTCCTGGCCGACGGGGGCCAGGATGCCGGCGTTGACGTTCGGGTAGGACGACCGACCGACGAAGACCGACGGGGCCGTGCTCCCGACCATCGAGTCGCCGGTGATGGCGGATTCGAAGGCCGACTCCAGTCCCTCGACGTAGTCGAGGATCTCGTAGGACTTCTCCTCCGCGAGTCGCCGCCGGTCGGCGGCCTCGTCCGGTTCGAGTTCCTCGATGTACTCGTCGAGACGCATCTATGGTGGGTAGGGTCGCTGTCGTAAAAGACCCTCCGGCAGCGGCCCGGCGATGCCATCTGTGCCGGCCCAGGACCGACACCCTCGCCGTTCAGTCGGCCTCCGCCTGCCACTCCCGGACGGTGTCGGCGGTCACGCCCTGCACCGATTCGGCCAGTTCGTCGGGATCGACCTCCGCGAGGTCGCCCACGTCGTCGACGCCCGCTTCGCGCAGTCGTTCCGCGGTCTTCGGGCCGACGCCGTCCAGCGATTCGAGGTCGGCGTCGTTCTGGGCGGCGCTGTATTCCTCGTAGTTACAGATGGGACAACCCAGTTCCCATGGTTCGTCGCCGTCGTGGACGACGAGTTCGGGGAGGTCGTGCTCCTCGCAGTGGTCGTCGGTGATCTCGATCTCGCCGCGCCGCGGGAGCGGTAACGAGTACTCGCAGTCGGGATACCGCGTACAGCCGACCAGCCGATTCCCGTTCCGGAGTCGCTTGATGGCCAGTTCGCCACCGTGGTCCGAGCCACATTCGGGACAGTCTCCGATCACCCGGTCTTCCTCGTCGTCGGCCTCCTCGGCCTTGCACAGCGGACAGCCGTGGACGAAGGTGCTGCGTCCCGCGAGCATCTTGACGTGCCGGAGGTCGTGCTCGTCGCAGGTCTCGTCCATGACCAGTGGTTCGCCACTGTTCGGGAGCGGGAGGGTGAACCGACACTCGGGATAGCCGTCACAGCCCACGAAGTACGATCCTCGACGGCTCCGCCGGACGAGGAGGTCCTCGCCACACTCCGGGCACGGACCGAGCGTCTTGTCCGCCTTGAGCGACTCCTGGAGGTGCTCGCCGATGTCCTCGCGGGACTCGCCCAGTTCCGCGAAGATGCGGTCGAGGGCCGCCCGGGAGTCGTCGGTGACCTCCTCCAGGGTCTTCTCCCCGTTCGCGATGGCCGTCATCTCCGCTTCGAGTTCGCTGGTCATCTCCTCGCTGACCACCAGATCGGCGAACTCCTCGGCGGCCTCGACGACCGCCCTCGCGAGACGGGTGGGACGCGGCGGATCCTCCTCGATGTACCCGCGGTCGTAGAGTTTCTCGATGACGTTGTGGCGGGTACTCTTCGTCCCGATGCCCAGATCCTCCATCTTCTCGATGAGGCGGGACTGCCCGTACCTGCGCGGGGGCTGGGTCTCCTTGTCCTCGAGGCGGACGTCCTCGATGGACAGCGTTTCGCCCTCCTCGACGGCCGGGACGTAGTTCTCGCTCGTGTTGAAGTACGGGTAGACCGCGTGGTAGCCAGGTTCGCGGAGGCGCTTGCCGTTTGCCTTCAGGCGGAGGCCCGCCGTCTCGGCCACGACGCGCAGGTGCTCCCACACGGCGGGATCGGCGAGCGTGGCGAAGAAGCGTCGGACCACGAGTTCGTAGATCTGCCACTCGTCCCCGGAGAGGTCGCCCTCGTCGGGCAGATCCGACGTCGGATGGATCGGGGGGTGGTCGGTCGTCTCGTTGTCACCCCGCGTCGGCGAGAGCGAATCCGATTGCAAGAGCGAGGTCGCATCGTCACCGAACTCGCCCGTCCCGGCAAACGTCTCGAGGAGTTCTTCGGGGTCCAGGTCGTCCGGATACACCGTGTTGTCGGTTCGCGGGTAGGTGATGTACCCCGCCGTGTAGAGGTCCTCGGCGATGCTCATCGCCCGACCGGCGGCGAACCCGAGCGACCCGGCGGCGCGGATGAACTGCGTGGTGTTGAACGGGGCCGGCGGATCGTCGCGTCGGGTCCGTCGCGAGACGGACTCGACGATAGCCTCCAGTTCGCCCTCGAGGATCTCCGTCGCGTCGGTCGCGTCGGCCTCGTTCCAGATGCGTTCGGCTTCGGTGCCGTCGTCGTCGCGATAGAAGTATTGCGCCTCGAAGGCGTCGCCGTTTTTCGCCAGGTCGGCGAACAGCTCCCAGTAGTCCTCGGGTTCGAAGGCGTCGATCTCCCGTTCCTTCTCGACGATGAGCCTGAGCGTCGGCGTCTGGACCCGACCCACGCTGATGAAGTCGTTGCCCATCTGCCGGGCCGAAAGCGAGAGAAAGCGGGTGAGCGCCGCGCCCCAGATCAGGTCGATGATCTGTCGGGCCTCGCCGGCCTCCGCGAGGTCGAAGTCCAGGTCGTCCGGGTTCGCGAAGGCGTTTTTCACCTCGTTCTCGGTGATCGAGGAGAAGCGGACGCGTCGGACCGGAACGTCCTCGTTCTCCTCGCGGACGAGTTCGTAGGCCTCCTTGCCGATGAGTTCGCCCTCGCGGTCGTAGTCGGTCGCGATGACGACGTCTTCGGCCCGCCTGGCCAGGCGCTTGAGCGCCCTGACGATGTCGTCCTGGGTGGGTCGTTTCTGAACCGCTGCGTGGACCAGTTCGGCCGGTTCGACGTCCCGCCAGTCGGCGTACTCCTCGGGGAAGTCCACCCCGACGACGTGGCCGGACAGGCCGATGACCCGGTGTGTTCCCCAGCGATACACGTCGACGCCGCCGACGCGTTCCGTCGTCGCGGACCCATCGCTCAGGATCTCCGCGATACGACGTGCCGCGTTGTTCTTCTCGGTTACGATGAGCTCCACGTATCACACCCCCGGCGCCTGGCCGGTTGCTGCTCGCCTGTAGGCCGAACCGACTTGTAAGGATTTCGTCGTTCGTGGCTGCGATACGTACTGACACACTGGCTTTTATTCCACGCCCGGTGGAACGTCGATCATGGACGAACTGCCCTCCATCCGTCCGCCACACTCGGTCGCATCGTACATCGAAGACGGGGCGCGAATCGCCGCCATCCTCCTCGTCTGGGGCGTCATCGCCGCGTTCTTCGCCTTCGGCGTCGGGAACATCGGTCCCCATGGCGGGGGACTCTTCGGGTCACTCGGTGGGCAACTCGGCATCCTGTTCGCCGTGGTCGGGTTCCTGAACGCCATCCTCTACGTCCTCTATCGGACCGTCGATTACTGGCACGGCCATCGCTCGTCGGTCGAGAAGTCGGCTGTCGAATCGCGTTCGTAAGAAGTCTCGGCGGGTTCAGACCGCTGCTTCGCCGAGGTCGCTCACCGCTCGTGCGTTGCAGTAGAGGTACGCCGCGGTCTTCTGGTTGTCTACAGCGGCCCGAAGGGGTCGCATCACCACGCCGTCACCGTACGGTTCGATGACGGAGTCGGGGTCGTCTTCGGGCGGGTCGCTGGGCGCGTCGTCCCAGTCCGACGGGAGGTTGGTATGCCATTTCGTGGCCATCGGTCGACCGTTGGTAAGAAACCGCCGTATATGAGGGTATCGGCCGTACAG
>JBNJDE010000036.1:0-18593 GCA_051744605.1 Halobacteriota archaeon | reverse complement strand
GAAGAAGCCGACGCCGACGAAGAGAACGACGCGGAAGCCGCGGACGAATCGGCCGCCGAAGACGACGAGGAGTAACCACTCCCCGGGACTGGCGCCGACTCGCGACCGCGTGTCAACGGCCTTTTCCCGACACGTTTCGTAGCGACGGCGATGACTGGCGACCGGGTCGCGGCGTTCCTCGCCGGCGACCGCCCGGACGACGTCGCGCTCTACCTGACAGCAGACCGCATCTCGAACGTCGAGGCCCTGCTCGACCGATCGTCGGCGGAAGCCGTCGGTG
Source organism: Halobacteriota archaeon (assembly GCA_051744605.1). Classification (GTDB taxonomy): domain Archaea; phylum Halobacteriota; class Halobacteria; order Halobacteriales; family Halobacteriaceae; genus Halanaeroarchaeum. The sequence goes on along the minus strand of JBNJDE010000036.1, from coordinate 18,313 downwards.
ACGGTGTCCTCCTCGTCGTGGACGGCGACACCGGCCGCGCCGTGTTCGAGCAGTTCACTGGCCAGGACGCCATGGACTTCACGGGGGTGGCGATGCAACGCGAGGGACGCGTCGACGCCGACCTCGCTGGGGGCGAGTGCCCCGACGCGGGCGATGGACAGGAGCACGCACCGGTCTTCGTCTTCTCCTTCGCCGAGGCACAGAACGAGGCGGTCGGCGGACTGTACGAACGGGGAGACGTCGTGCACGCGTACGCGCAGTGTTCGTGTGGAACGGCGTACGCCGATAAGTGGGTCGCCGACGAGCGCGACGCGTAACGGCGAGGGCCGACTACTCGCCGCGTTCGAGCGTCTCGAAGGCGTTGAGGATGACCTGTTTCGCCGTCGCGCCCTGGGTCGTCCAGTGGTGGGCGTAATCGAGCATGTCCTCGTAGATACGTGGTTTACAGCCCGCCGCTCGCGGGTGCCCGCCACCGCTCACCTGACGAGCGACCTCGTGGGCCCGTTCGAAGGTATCGCTGCCGCGGATGCTGGCGCTGCCAGCGGGCTTGACGACGACCGCCGCGTCCGCGCCCTGTATCCTGAGTTCCTCGGCGACCTCGTTCTGCGAGCACCGACCGTAGGTCACGCCCACGGTCCACCCGTTCACCTCCCGCATGTCGGCCCGCGCGACGGCCCGCTCGATGAGCGCCTCCTTCTCGACGCGTTGCTCCGCCAGAAAGTCCTGGACCGCCGCGGGGAGGTCGACGCCGTGTTCCTGGACGACCTCGACGTACTCCTCCGGGTCGGTCCAGAAGGCGTAGTCCGCCAGGTCGTCGCTGCGCTCGTCCTCGCGGAGCCAGAGGTCGTGGTCCCGGGTCACGACGGCCAACTCGATAAGGTAGTCCGGGACGTCGGCATCCAGGGCGCGGACCGCGACGTCGGCGGTGCACTCCTCCTCGGAGTCGCCGACGACCAGTCGGACGCCGCTCTCCTCGACCGCGGCCCTGGCCTCGTCGGTCCACTGGTGGTGGTCGAACCACGAGACGGTGCCCGCGTGTTCGACCAGGTCGGCGAGTGGTTCTTCGATGTACTTCGGGTCGTCCGGGGCGAGGTCGCAGACGAAGACCGTCGCGCCGGGTTCGCCGTACTCGGCCGCGCGTTCGAGGCTCTCCTCGAGTTCGTGGGGACTGGTCGGCAGGAGGGCTCCCTCGCCGAACACCTCGCGGATGATCGCGACGCAGGCCAGCCCGTCGGCGTCGGGGTCGGCGAGGACGAGGACGTCGGCCCCGCTCGCTCGCTCGGCTATCTCCTCGTCTTTGCGCTCGTCGGCGACGTCGTCGGGGACGAAGAAGCCGGTCCCGGGGATGAGCGATTTCCGTTCGAGCGAGAGGTCCTCGTCGTCGATGACCCAGTCTTGCATACCGACTGGTCGGGCCGGCGGGCCAAGAATGACCCGGTTGGTCAGGACTCGGCTTCGTCGGTCAGCTGTCGGACCGTGAGCACGGGGACCGGACAGGTTCTCACGACGCGTTCGGCGACGCTCCCGATGAGAAAGCGGTTCTCGCCGTGCCGGCCCCGGGTTCCGGTCGCGACGACGTCGGCGTCGATGTCCCGCGCGTACGCACTGATCTCCGCGGGTGGCCGTCCCATTCGGACGGCCGTGGTCACGGGTCCAGACGCCTCCGCCTTCACCGCCTCGACCGCCTCCTCGCCGTGGTCCTCGAGGGCCTCCTGCAACCGATCGCGGACTTCCTCGGGGGCGGAGGTGACCTCGCTCTTTTCGACCACCGAGAGAGCGTGCACCTCGGCGTCGAAACGCTCGGCGAGGTCGAGGGCGACCGCAACCGCCCGGCGGACGCTCTCCGACCCGTCGGTCGCGATGACCACCGTATCTATCATGCCGAACCATACCGCCGCCGCGGTCTTAAAAGGTGCCGCGGTGCGTTTTTAGTACCGGCACGTCCAACCTGCACCAATGACACTTGCTGTGGACACGGTGTTGGTCCCCGTCGACGGCAGCGAGGCCGCCGCCGACGCCGCGGAGTACGCGGTGACCATCGCCGAGCGATACGACGCGGACCTCCACGTCCTCTACGTCCTGGGCGAGGCGGTCGCACGCGGGATGGAGGCCGGCGACATCGACCGGACCGACGTCGCGGACGAGAGCCAGCTCTTCGTCGAGGACGTGGCCGCGATGGCCGAGGATCCGACCCGCGTGGAGTCTTCGATGGCCTACGGCTTCTCCACGGTCAGGAAGACCCGCCACCCGGGGAGCGTGGTCCTCGACACGGCCGAGGAACTCTCGGTGGATTTCATCGTCATCCCCAGGGAGTCCCTGGCGGGCGAACACGGGGACGCCCTGGAGAAAGCCGCAGAATACGTGTTGCTCTACGCCAGCCAGCCGGTGTTGTCCGTCTGACCGGCAATTTGTTGTTGTCGGTCCGATTCGATTCGCGCTGACGGGCGGTCACTCGGGAGAGAGCCTGATGGCCATCTCCAGTTCGAAGCTCTCCGCCTCGGTCGTCTCGAAGCCCACCTTCTCGTAGAGTTTGACCGCTGGCCGGTTCCAGCGCTCGACGGTCAGCCAGACCTTCTCGACGCCCTCCGATTGGCCGTAGCCGAGGAGCGTCCGGAGCAACCGGGTGCCGATGCCCGCACCCTGGAAGTCCTGGTGGACGAAGATAGCCAGTTCGTAGCCGTCGTCGTCGTCTTCGACGAGGGTGGCGTGGCCCACGATCGCCTCGTCGGACACGGCGACGACGTTCTTGCTCCCCTCCTCGAGCAGGTGGTCCAGCCAGTTCCGGATCCGGTCCTCGCCGATGGGGGGAATGCCCTGTGCCCTGTCTGCCGGGTCGAAGCCGTCGTACATCTCGACCAGCGCCGGGAGGTCCTCGGACTCGAAGGCCCGCACCGTGATCGAGCGATCCTCTCGATCGGTGAACGTAACCGGTGGCGCGGGGAACGATCCGGCCGCCGTCTCGGGATAGGTGCGCTGGGACGTCATCGAACCAGGGTGACCGTAACGTGTGAGTTGAGCAGGACGAACTCCGCGATCGGCCCGAGCCGGATCTTCCCCATCGAACTCTGCTCTCCGCCGCCGATGACCACCTGTCCGTATCCTTCCGCTTCTGCGGTCCGGACGAGTTCGCTGCCGGGGTCGCCCTCGAGGTGGCGGATCTCGGCATCGCAGTCCGCCTCGTCGAGGGCCTGCTGGGCCTCGGCTTCTATCTCGTCGAACGACCGGTCGCTCTCCGGATTGTCGACGATGGCGACGGTCAGATCGTCACCGGCCCGCTGGGCTCGTTCGACCGTCTGTCGTAGTGCCGCGAGCGAGTCGTCGCTTCCCCCGATACCGAGCAACACTTTCATAGGCGGACATCGACGCTCCGTTGCAAAAGGATTACGGGCCGCCGACGATACCGCCCCGAGGTGACGGCGTTGGCGAGCGCCATCGGCACGGTCGGCGTGGCGGTTCGCCGTCGAGTACGACGCCAAACAGCGCTCGATCCGCGTCGCGGTGCAACTATACACTTCGGCTGGCAAGGGTGGGTAACGGACATGGAGCCCCAGGACGAATTTCGGGTCCTCGTCGCGACGGCCGACCCGGACGTTGCCGAAACGACGGCTGCCCGGTTGCAAGACCGGGACGCTCGCCTCGACGTGACAGCCGTGGCGGGCACGGACGCCGCCAGGGAACGCCTTCGGCAAACTACGGTCGATTGCGTGGTCTCGGGGCACGATCCGCCTGCGTTCGACGCGCTCGGGTTCCTGGACGACGTGTGTGAGACACACCCCGATCTCCCCGTCGTCGTCTTTCCGGAGCACGGCTCGGCGGAACTCGCCGGGGACGTCGTCGCGGCCGGTGCAGTGGGCTACGCCCCACGAACCGCGGATTCGACGTCTTTCGATCGACTGGCGAGCCGGGTGATCGCGGCCGTCGAGGAGACGAGTGGGAGCGGCCCCCGGGAAGACGATGCCCGGGCGAACGGGCTCGAGTCGGAACTGGCGGCGCTATCGGTCGAGCTGCTCGGCCGCACGGACGAGGACGTAGACGACCGGATCGAGGCGGCACTCGCCCGCATCTGCTCGGCGGCCGGCGCCGACCGGAGCTACCTGTTCCGGATCGATCGCGACAGTGAGACGCTCTCGAACACCCACGAGTGGGCAGCACCGGGCGTCGAGCCTCAGATCGACCGGTTGCAGGACTTGTCGATCGATACGTTCCCCTGGTGGATCGACCGCCTGGATGCCGGCGAGAAGATCGCGATCCCCGACGTCGCGGCCCTTCCCACGGACGCCGACCCCGAGCGGGAACTGCTCGCCGAACAGGACGTCGGCTCCGTCGTCGTCACCCCGATCCGTCGCGAGGACGAGTTGATCGGCTTCGTGGGCTTCGACTGGCTGGCGCCACGGGAGTCGTTTCCGCCGTCGTTCGTCGACGCGTTGCGACTCGTGGGCGAACTCTTCGCGAGTGTCCTCGGGCGGCGTCGACGGCGACGCGAACTCGAGCGCCGCGAGGCCTACCTGCAGGAATCCGGGGACATCGTCTCGGTGATGGACCCCGACGGTACGGTGCGGTTTCAGAGCGGTGCGACCGAGGACGTGACCGCGTTCTCACCTGCGGAAGTGATGGGTGATTCCGGATTCGATCACGTCCACCCCGACGACCGAGAGGCGATCGTGAACGAGTTCGGCTCGTTCGTCACCAAGCCGAACGCAGAAGTAACTGCCGAGGTGCGCGTCCGGACCAAAGACGAGGACTGGCGCTGGCTCGAGGTACGGGGCGTGAACAAACTCGAGGATCCGCTCATCGAGGGGCTCGTGTTCAGCTCTCGGGACATCACGGTCCGCAAGGAACGCGAGCAGGAACTCGAGACGGTCAAACAGCGCCTGGAACTCGCGGTAGCGGCCGCCGATATCGGGATCTGGGACTGGGACATGCGAACCGACGAGGTGCAGTTCACCGACCGGTGGGCGACGATGCTCGGCTACGACCCCGAGGCGATCGACGATTCCCTGACGACGTGGTTGGACCGTCTCCATCCGGACGATCGGGACGCGGTGATGGCCGCCCTCGACGCGCACATCGCGGGGGAAACCGACTACTACGAGACCGAACACCGGATGCGAACGGCCGACGGCGAGTGGCGGTGGATCAGGGACGTCGGTCGCGTCGTCGAACGGGACGGGGACGACCCGGTCCGCGCGGTCGGGATGCATTTCGACGTCCACGAGCGCAAGCAACGCGAACGCGAACTCGCCGAGTTCCGCGAGGCCGTCGAGCGGACGGCCCACGCCGTCTACATCACGGACGAGGAGGGCCGGATCGAGTACGTCAACCCGGCTTTCGAGACGGTCACCGGCTACGACGAACGCGAGGCGGTCGGCCGGACCCCGCGGATCCTCAAGTCCGGCGAGTACGGGCAGGATTACTACGCGGAGTTCTGGGAGACCATCCTCGACGGCCAGCGTTGGGAGGCCGAGATGGTAGACGAGAAAGCCGACGACGAACGGCTCGTTCTCAATCAGACCATCTCGCCGATCACCGACCGGGACGGCGAGGTCGTCAAGTTCGTCGCCGTCGCCCACGACATCACCGAACGCAAGGCGTACGAGCGCGAACTCGAGCGAACGCGGGCGGATCTCCGAACGATCATCGATCTGGTGCCGGACCTGATCTTCGCGAAGAACCGCGAGGGCGAGTACCTGTTCGCCAACGAGGCGACGGCCGAGGCATACGGGCTCACCCCCGAGGAACTCGAAGGCAAAAAAGAGTCCGCGGTCATCCCGAACGAGGCGGATTCCAGTCAGTTCCGCGAGGACGATCTGGCAGTCATCGAATCGGGCGAGCCCACGACCATCCAGGAGGAGGAGTTGACCACCGCCGACGGGGACACCCGGATCCTGCAGACGACGAAGATCCCCTTCGAGGTCTCGCAAACCGGCGAGGATGCCGTCCTCGGCTACGCTCGCGACGTGACCGAACTCAAAGAGTACGAACGCGAACTCGAAACCCAGCGGGACAATCTCGAGGTGCTGAGCCAGGTCGTCCGCCACGACATCCGCAACGACCTCCAGCTCGTGCTGGCCTACGGGGAGATGCTTCGGTCGACCGTCGACGGGGAGGACGCGGAGTACATAGTGCAGATCCTCGAGGCCGCCCGCGACGCCGTGACCATCACGACGACGGCCCGGGAGGTCGCCGACGTGATGCTTCAGTCCGCGGCCGACCGATCCCCCCGGCGGTTACAGCACGCCCTCGAGGAGTCCGTCTCCGACGCGCGATCGACCAATCAGCATGCCCTCCTGCGGGTCGACGGACCGATCCCGGACGTCACGGTGCTGGCCGACGACATGCTCGGCTCGGTGTTCCGCAACCTCCTGAACAACGCCATCACGCACAACGACGAGCCGGTCCCGAAGGTCACCGTCGACGCGGCGGTCGACGACGACCGCGTCCGTGTTCGGGTCGCGGACAACGGCCCGGGCATTCCCGACGAGCGCAAGGCGACGATCTTCGAGGAGGGCGAACGCGGCCTGGATAGCGAGGGAACGGGACTCGGCCTCTATCTGGTGGCGACCCTCGTCGATCGCTACGATGGCGAGGTCTCCGTCGAGGACAACGACCCTGAGGGCGCCGTCTTCGTCGTCGAACTGCCACTCGCCGAGTGACCGCCCCGACATTCTTTTGCGCCCGGCGGCGAAAGGCCACTCCATGCCAGCGGACGAACAGCCGGCTGCGGACCCGGCGGGGCCGGGCGACGAATCGACGGGTGGGGCGGACGGCGAACCGCCCGACCCTGCGGAGGACGTCGAGCCCGGGGACGCAGACGCGTCGCCACCCGATTCGGCCCCGGATGGCGTCGATGACGCGGCGGCGTCGGACGAGGACGAGTTCACCGATCCGGGCGGTCAGGCCGTCGCCGAACCGCCCGCCGGTCGACCGGAGGTCGCCGTCGATTCGGCGGCGGACACACCGGCCGACGACGGGGCGGCCGCGTCGACCGACGAGGCGGCGGCATCACCAGCCGGGGACGCGGAGGGGGTCGAAAGCGATCTCCCACCCGACGTCCGCAAGTACGACCGATTCAAGAAGGTCGACGGTGCGCAGTACGATCGCGTCAACGATTTCCTGCGCGACCGGACCTACATCACCGCCCGGGAGTGGGCAATCGCCCGTCTCTGCTCGGACTTTCGGACGGAGACCGGCGTCGAGATGACCAAGATCGGCGAGAACCTGCCCCACCTGGTGCCGTTCATGACCGACACCTACACCCCGCAGGCGGTCAATCAGGCCCGCTCGTCGTTCGAGGAGAAGGTCCGCAAGGCCGGGGCGACCTTCCTCTATGGCGCGATGAGCGACTTCTTCACGGCCGACGAACTCGACGAGGTGATGTACGAGGTGACGGAGGTCGCCAAGTTCCTCCTCGAGGTCGAGGGCGTGGACCTGGCGGTCGACGAGGAACTCGACTCCGAGGAGCGCATCTCCTCGGTGATGCGAGAGGTGCGACAGGCCAGCGACGAACTCCGCTACGAGGGGACGACCTGTCCCAACTGCGGCCACGAGATCGGTGGGGCCGATCACGAGGCCCACGCCGGCGAGTGAGTCAGTCGGGTCGTCTGACGTTCCGCCCCGCGTGATCGCCGAACGTTCCGTCGCCGTCCTCGCCTGGCCGTTCGTTCTCCCAGACGACCGTGCCACCCACTACTGTCAGTTCGGGGAAGAGGCCGTCCATCCCCTCGAACGGCGTCCACTCGCAGTTCGTGTGCAGGTCCTCGGCCCGTATCTCGCGGATCGCGTCGGGGTCGACCAGCACCAGGTCGGCGTCCCGACCCGCCTCGATGCGCCCCTTTCGGGGCACCGAGAATATCTCTGCGACGGTGGTCGCGGTCAGGTCGCGCACGCGCTCGTAGCCGAGGTGGCCCTGCTCCGCAGCGGCCAGTAACAGTGGGAGTGCCGTCTCGACGCCGGGCACGCCGCTCGGAGCGTCCCAGATGCTGGCGTCCTTCTCCTCGCGCGTGTGCGGGGCGTGGTCAGTCGCGACGATGTCGACGGTCCCGTCGGCGACCCGATCGAAGACTGCGAGGCGGCGCTCCTCGCTCCTGAGTGGGGGGTTCATCCGACCGTAGGTCCCCAACTCGGACAGGTCCTCGCGCGAGAGGAAGAGGTGGTGGGGCGTGACCTCCGTCGTGGCCCCAGCCGCGTTCGCCTGGTCGATGCCCTCGGGGGTGCTCGTGTGGGCGATGTGCAAGGTCGCACCGACCTCCGTGCCGACCTCGACCGCGCGGGCGACGGCGACGGCCTCCGCCTGCGCCGTCCGGTAGGCCGACCAGGCGTCGGGGTCGTCTCGCTCCGTCGCGTCGTCGTCGAAGTACGCGGCGTCCTCCGCGTGGACGGTGACGACGACGTCCTCTTCGGTGGCACGGCGTACTGCGTCCTCGAAGAGCTTCGGGTCGATTCCCATGTCACCGGTCGAATCGGCGAGGAACACCTCGCCCAGGGCGAACAGCGGTCGGTCGAACAGTGTGTCGGGGTCCCAGTCCTCGGTCACGCCACCGTTGATGCCGAAATCGACCAGCGAATCGCGGGCGAACCCTTCTTTCGCGTCGAATGCCGAACCGTCGACGGTCGGTGGGTCGGTGTTCGGCTGGTCGACGACGGTCGTCACGCCCCCGGCCGCGGCGCTGCGTGAGCCACTCGCCCAGGTCTCCTTGTGCGCGTATCCCGGCTGGCGGAAGTGAACGTGCGCGTCGATCATGCCGGGGAGCAGTCGCTTCCCGGTGGCATCGCGAAGGGTCTCCCCGTCGAGGTCCGTTCCCACGGCGTCGATACGGCCGTCGTCCCCGATGCGGACGTCGCGCACCCGGCCGTCGGCAAGGGTAGCGTTCCGGATAACTCGCATACGCGCCCTCCGCGGGCGGACCGCCTAAATCTGGCGGAGCGGCAGGGGGGTCGGCGATTCCTCACGGGCGAGCGCCGTCTCGAGCGCGGGGATGACGCCCTCGACGTCGCCACCTGCCAGTTCGACGCTTCCGACCGAGTCCGGGTCGAAGGGCACCCCGAGTGCGTCGTACACGTCGCCGATGACGGTGGCGATCTCCTCGTGGTCGTCGAGGACCAGGACGCCCGAGGTGATGGCGGCGTCGGCGGTGACTCGCTGGGCCAGGCCGACGATCTTTCCGTCGTCTTGCAGAGAGTGATCGCCCGGGCAGAAGGAGTTGGGTGGCTCCCCACGGGTGGTCTCGACGCCGACCGCCCGGAGGGCCCGCTCGACGTCGGCCGTCAGCCTATCGTATCGGTCGTCGATGCCGGCTCTGCCGTCCTCGATCGGTTCGTACCGGGCGAACGCCACCGTCGTGCCGGTGTACGCGACGGCCCGACCGCCCACGCTTCGCTCGACGGCGGGGTAGTTGTGGCGTCTCGCTCTGCGGACGGCCTCGTCGTATCCCGACTCGTTCGCGTCGCGCCGGCCGAACGCCACGTGACGGGGTGGCTGCCAGGCCCGGATGGCGGGCTCCTCGTGCTCGGCAACCCACTCGAGGATTCGCCGAGACGTCTCTCGGTCGGTCTCTGCCGTCTTCGCGGTGCCCCGGACCAGACGCATACGTTCCCGTTGGGCTCGGAGGTGATAAACGGTCCCGGTTGCAATACCCGGGTATGGTAACGGTCGTTGCCGAGGCGCTGGCCCCATTCCCCCGGTTCTCGCGATACAACTCGCCGTACCCCGCCCACGACGCCGGAACCGCGGTCGATCTGTACCCCGAGACCGACGACGCGCCGAGTCCCGTCGCCGGCGAGGTCGTCGAGACGCGGACGGTCGCGTGTCCCGACCGCCCCTACGCGGCGGCCCACGACCACCTCATCGTCGTCGATACCGGCGAGTACCTGGCTCGCGTGCTCCACGTCGACCCCGGCGTGGACACGGGTGATACGATTTCGCTCGGCGACTCGCTGGGTCGGCTCGTCAGGTCCGGCTATTTTGCCCCCTGGGTCGACAACCACATTCACCTCGGGTTCAGGGACCACGGGACGAACGCCGTCCGCGCGACGGGGTCGCTTCCGCTCTCGCTCGACGTCCCGCTCGAGGCGGTCCCCTGGGACGGAACCGGGACGGTCGTCGAGACCGGCGAGACGTACGCCATCCTCGACGCACCTGCCCACCCCGAGCCCGGAGCGGTCTTTGCGGGTATCGCGGACGATTCGGGGTCGTTCGTGCTCGACGGCGGCCTTCCCCACTACGAGTGGGGCGGCCGACTCGCGGTGGCGGCCGCGGAGCGCGGTGTCGCTCCCGACGGTGGCGACGGAGCCGATCCCGTCCACTTCCTGGGCGAACGCGTCGGGACGGCCCAGAGCGAAGTCGTCCACTGGCGCGACGTGACCGTCCTCGCGAACGGGGAGCCGGTACACGGCCTCTCCTTCTTCCTCGGTCGCGAGGAGCTCTACGCCAAACTCGTCGACCGGGGCCATTCGTTCTCGATGGGAGACGACGTGGTCGTCGACGTCGAGACGTGAGTTCCCGGTCGGCGCTCAGCCGAACTGGACCGAATCGCGGGTCGTCCGCTCGCCGAACAGCCAGTCCGCGTGCTCGAGGGCGTACTCGCGATGCTCCGCTTCGATGTAGCCGATCGCATCCTCGACGAGGACGGGCCGGTAGTCACGCAGGCCCGCACTGCCGGCGGTGTGGAGTACGCAGACGTTGGCGAGCGTCCCGACGACGAGCAGGTCGTGGATACCGTGGGTCTCGAGGTACCCCTCCAGGTCCGTGCGGTAGAACGCGTCGTAGGTGTGTTTCTCGACGACGTGGTCCTCGTCGTCAACGTCGAGTTCGTCGACGATCTCGGCCTCCCAGGATCCCTCGAGGACGTGTTCGCCCCATCTGTCGAACTCGTCGTAGTAGTGGGCGTCCTCGAACTGCGCCGGTGGATGAACGTCTCGCGTGAACACCACCGATGCGCCCGCTGCACGGACTTCCGCGAGGAGGTCGGCGATCGGGTCGATCACGTCCTCACTCGCCGGTGCGTACAGACTCCCATCCGGGTGGCAGAAGCCGTTCTGGACGTCGACGACGACGAGGGCGGTGTCGGCGGGATCGAATTTCATGTCTGTCCGTACACAGGACCGGGACTAAGGCGTACCGACCGCCGGAGGGGTTTTGTCCCCGGGCCTCCGACCGTAGCACATGCGGCGAGCGCTCGGTGTCTTCGCGATGGTCTTCCTCGTCGTCATCGCCGGCTGTGCCGGGACGACCTCGCCGGTCGCGCCCGAGACGACCGACGCCACGACGACCGACGCCACGACGACCGAGGTGGAACCGCCGGACCCACCGACCGATCGGCTCGGCTGGGAGGACGGCTACTGGTACAACGAGACCCTCGACGTCGACCAGACAGACGGGTTGAACGAGTCCGAACTCGACGCCGTCGTCTCCAGGTCCATGGCCAGGGTCGAACACGTCCGTGGGCTGGAGTTCGACGAACGACCGCCGGTCGAGGTCATCTCGCGGGACGAACACCGCAACCGAACGAACGGGAGCTTCGCCAACGCGTCCACGAACGGCTCCATCCACCAGGACGTCAAGTTCGAGGCGACGTTCCTGATGGGCGAGGAGACGTCGGCGACGGCCCAGCAGGAGGAGAATCAGGCTTCGAGCGTCCTCGGGTACTACTCGCCGAGCGAAGACGAGATCGTCATCGTCTCCGAGAACACCGAGAACCCACAGATCGACGAGATAACGCTCTCACAGGAGCTCTTCCACGCCCTCCAGGAACACCGATTCGACGTCTCCGAGATGGAGGGCAACACCGAGGAGACCCACAACGCTCGCGCGGGTATCATCGAGGGCGACGGGAACTACGTGGACCACCGCTACGAACAGGAGTGCGAGAACGGCTGGCAGTGCTACGAGGACAGTTCGAGCGGCGGGGACTCGAGTTCGGGTGGGGACACGCACCTCGGCCTCCTCGCACTCCGCCTCCAGCCGTACAGCGACGGCCCGGTCTTCGTCGAGGAGCTGTACGAGGAGGGCGGCTGGGACGCGGTGAACGCCGTCTACGACGCCCCGCCACAGAGTACCGAGCAGACCATCCACACCGAGAAGTATCGCTCCGACGAACCGACCGAGGTAGCCGTCGAGGACCGGAGCAGCGAGGCGTGGTCCGTCCCGGACCTCGGGAACGGATCGGTCGATCACGCCCAGTTCGGTGAGGCCGGGATGTACGTCATGTTCTGGTATCCGAGCTACGTCGAGACCGCGGCGGCCCAGACCGCCCGGGACGTCGTCATCCCGTACTCGAACTTCTTCGCTCCCAGCAACGAACCGGGCATCGACCAGTACAACTACGACCACCGGTACTCGGCCGGGTGGGACGGGGACCGGCTGGTCCCGTACATGACGAACGAGTCGGCCGAGACGGGCGAGACCGGCTACGTCTGGAAGTCGGTCTGGGACTCCGAAGAACAGGCCCAGGAGTTCGTCGTCGGCTACGACCAGCTCCTGGACTATCACGGCGCCGAGCCGGTGCCCGATCGGCCGAACACGTACCACATTCCCGAAGGCGAGTTCGCCGACGCGTTCTACATCGAGCAATCCGGCGACACGGTGGTCATCGTGAACGCGCCCACCGTCGAGGAACTCGACGAGGTTCGCGAGGATGCTGGGACCGACGAGTAGGCGCGACGAGAGAGGAGCCTTTTTCGCCGGCGACAAGTAACACGGTCGTATGCAAACGTCGCGGAGGGAACAGCGGTGACCGACTTCGACATCATCCCCACGGACGCGATTCGGGACGGTCGGGCGACCGACGCCTACTTCGACCGCACGGTGGCGACGCTAGAGCACGCCGGAAAGAACCCACGGGTCACCGCCGAGGTGACCGCCGACCAGTTCCCCGACGGTGACTTCGAGGTGTTCGCGGGACTCGCGGACGCGGTCTCGCTCCTCGAGGGACTGCCCGTCGACGTCGACGCCATCCCCGAAGGGACGCTGTTCGACGGCGGGCCGGTCCTGCAGATCACCGGTCGGTACCGCGAGTTCGCCCGGTACGAGACCTCGTTGCTCGGCTTCCTCTCGCACGCGAGCGGGATGGCGACCCACGCTTTGCGGGCTCGTCGGGCCGCCCCGGAATCGACGGTGTTGAGCTTCGGTGCCCGACACGTTCACCCCGCCATCGCGGCGGTCGTGGAGCGCTCCGCGCTGCTCGGCGGACTCGACGGCATCTCGCACGTCGCCGCCGGCGAGATCCTCGGCCACGAGGCGAGCGGGACGATGCCCCATGCGCTGGTCATCTGTTTCGGCCGCGGGAACCAGGAGGCCGCCTGGACGGCGTTCGACGAGGCCGTCGAGGACGACGTCCCACGCGTCGCCCTCTGTGACACCTACTCCGACGAGAAGGACGAGGCCATCCGGGCGGCCGAGACCCTCGAGGGGGCCCTCGACAGCATCCGTCTCGACACCACCGCTTCGCGCCGTGGGGATTTCGAGCACATCGTCCGTGAGACGCGCTGGGAACTCGACGCCCACGGCTACGAGGACGTGGGCATCTTCGTCAGCGGCGGTCTCGGCCCGGCGGAGTTGCGGCGCCTCCGCGAGTACGTGGACGGGTTCGGCGTCGGTGGGTACATCAGCAACGCCGACCCGGTGGACTTCGCGCTGGACATCGTGGAGACCGACGGAGAGCCGGCCGCGAAACGGGGGAAATTGACCGGAGCGAAACAGGTGTACCGGACGCCCGAGGGGGCCCACCACGTGGCCCTGGCCGGCGACGAGGCGCCGGGCGAACCGCTGCTCGAACCGGTGATCCGCGACGGCGACGTGGTGGCCGAGTTCGATCTCGAAAACGCCACCGATCGGGCGGCCAGGGACGCCGACCGCGTCGGCTTCGCCGCGGACCCGGACGAATAGCTCAGTCGAAGCGGCGCATCACGCTACCGCCCGGGTCGTTCTCCGCGAAGACCGGACCGCCGATCCTGAAGACCCCAACGTCGTCGTCCATCCAGGCGTCGTTCGGGAGCCCCGCCTTCCGGGCCGTCCGGTCGAGGTATTCGTAGACGCCCCAGTCGTTGTCGACCGGGACCGTCGGGAACATCCACCCCGCCTGCCCCCGCCCCTCGACGGCGACCCCGTCCCTTCCCACCACGATCTCCTCGGTCGGGTCGGCCGTCTCGACGATGCGCTCCGCCACGAAGACGGTGACCGTGATCGAATCCAGTTCCGGGCCCGTCACTGCCGTTCGGGAGTCCTCGCTCGCCGCTTCGATGGCGGCATCGACGATCGCCATTCCGAGCCGCCGCGACCCCACCTCGAGCGCGCTCGGCGTGTCGTAGGCCCCGGCACACCCCCGGAGTTGCCCTCGCGGTGGTTGCGTCTCGAGTCTGACGAACGCCCCCGAGCGGTCGTAGAAGGCGTCCCGCATACTGCCGGGGTCTTCTCGACGACCGTTTTCCACGAATGCGCGGACCGAGTCCCGCGCCAGTTCGACCGCACGTGTCCCATCCTCGTGGGTCAGTCCGTCCGGCCGTCCCTGTGACCTGGCCATGAATGGAACGTCGTAGGGACGGTACCGACTTCAACCCTTTTATTTCCATTATCGTTCGTTATGGTATACCTACTCCGGCGACGTCACCCGTGCTGCGCCCGGTTCGAAGGTGAGGACGCGGGTCATTCCCGAACGGAGGTCTGCGGCGTCCGCGGCGGAGAGACCGACCGTCACCTGTCCCAGGCCGTCACAGTCGACGATGGCCGTTCCGCCGGCGTGGTGGCCGATGACCCGACGCACCGAACAGGGCACCGCGTTCGGGCCCGTCGTGTGTCCTCGCCGGTGGAGTGTGACGTCGTCGGGGCGGACGGCCACTGCGACCTCGGAGCGGTCGATCAATCCCGACGCTTCGACGACGGTCGGGCCGACGTCCACGGTCGTCGTCTCGCCGTCGGTCGTCACGACCGTCCCGTAGAAGATGTTCTCCATCCCGAGGAAGTCCGCCACGAACGCGCTGTTGGGGGCGTCGAAGACGTCCTCGAACCGACCGGCCTGGACGATGCTTCCGTCGTGGACGATGGCGAGTCGATCACCCACGACGGCCGCCTCGTCCTGATCGTGGGTGACGTACACGACCGGGACGTCCAGATCCGCGAGGACGTCTCTGAGTTCCAGCCTGAGCCGTCGGCGGATCGGGGCGTCGAGACTCGCCAGCGGTTCGTCCAGCAACAGGACGGCGGGATCCGAGACCAGCGCCCGGGCGAGGGCGACCCGCTGTTTCTCCCCGCCGGAGAGCGTCTCCGGCCGCCGGTCGAGCAGGTCCGTGATGGCCAGCATCTCGGTCGTCTCGGCGACGTCCGCGGTCGGCGCCGCCCCGAACGCCAGGTTCTCCTCGACCGTGAGATGCGGGAAGAGCGCGTAGTTCTGGAACACCATCCCGACCTGCCGATCCTCCGGTGGGAGTCGGTCGATGCGCCGTCCGTCGAGAGTGATCGTCCCCGTGTCCGGCCGCTCGAAGCCGGCGATCAACTGGAGGAGTGTCGACTTCCCGCTCCCGCTCGGACCGATGACGGCGGTGACGCCCGACTCGAAGCCGACGTCGATGGGGCCCAGCGTGAACGACCCGTACGCGATGGAGACGTCCTGCAGTGACAGACTCATTTCAGGAACTCAGGGTGATGCGCTGGCCCACGTATTGCAGCGCGAGGACCACGGTAAGGCCTGTCCCGAGCAGGATGACCACCAGTGGCGCGGTCGCCGCGACGCCGTCGGAGATGAAGGTCACCCAGATCTGGGTAGGCATGGTATGCGGGTGATAGGCGGTCATCATCGTCGCCCCGAACTCGCCGATGGCCCGCGCGAAGGTCAACACGACGCCGGCGAGGATGCTCCCCCTGGCCAGCGGGAGCGAGACCCGTCGGAACGTTTCGATCGGCCCCTTGCCGAGGCTGCGGGCCGCCTGTTCGATCTCGCGGTCGATCCCCTCGAAGCCAGAGCGGGCCGTGATGATGACGAACGGCGAGGCCACGAAGGTCTGGGCGAGGATGATGCCGAGGTAACTCCCGGTGAGCGAGATGCCGAACGCGTTGGCCAGGCTCCCGAGCGGCGTCAGCTGACCGAACCCGCTCAGCAACATCACCCCGCCGACGACCGGTGGCATCACCAGCGGTAACACGACCAGTGCGTCGACGAACAGCTTCCCCGGGAAGGTGGTCCGGGCGAGGACGTACGCCAGGGGGACGCCGAAGACGGTCGCGATGACCGTCGAGACCGGCGCCGTCAGCACGGAGTACTTGACGGCGGCGAGGACTTCTGGCTCGGCGAACGCCGCCGGTTGGAGGGTATCCGCCCAGGTAAAAAACGAGACGAACGGATACGCCAGGTAGACCAGCAGGACGGCTCCCAGCAGGACGAAGACGCCGCGTTCCCGCAGGAACTGCGTCCCCGTGCCGTACTCCCCACGTGACAGCCGGCCGATACGGGTGGCGACACTCATGGGAGCACCTCGTCGGGGACCGGTCCGTTGGGAATCGGGAAGGAGTCGTCGACGATGAGGCCGTTCTCGGCGAGCAGGTGGGCGTTCTCCAGCAGGTACCCGACGAACTCCCGGCCCGCCTCGGGGTCGTCGGCCCCCGTGGAGACGGTCGCGTTGAAGAGGATCGGCTTCCCCTCGACGGTGTGCCCGTCGTCCATCTCGTAACTGACCGAGCCGTACCGGTCCGCCAGCGCCGGATTCGAGAAATTGAGCTCATCCGGGAGGCCGTGGAACTGGAGCCCGTGGTCGATGGCCATGTTCCTGTAGGTGATGGCGG
Organism: Halobacteriota archaeon; assembly: GCA_051744605.1. Lineage (GTDB taxonomy): Archaea > Halobacteriota > Halobacteria > Halobacteriales > Halobacteriaceae > Halanaeroarchaeum. The sequence continues at coordinate 1,545 of JBNJDE010000036.1, read as the reverse complement.
CCACCCGGTCGCCCGTCTCGACGGCCGCGAGCATATGTGCCTCCTCAGGGTCGACCTGGAGGCGCTCGATGAGCGCATCGGCCAGTCCGGGTTCGTCGTAGTACTGCTCGGCCAGCCTGAACAGCATCACGGTCCGGTAGCCAAGCGGGTCGAGGTCCGGGTCCGACCGGGCGATGGTGGCGTCGGTCTCCAACAGCGCCCGATACCACGGCTCTCCGTCCTCGATGCGAGCCGCGAGGTCGGTGTCCGCCGCGTAGGTGAGGCCGACGCTGTTGGACGCGAACACCACGTCCCACTCGCTCTTGGGCGTCTCGCCCTCCTGGAGTTTATCGCGCAACAGTCGGTGGTCCGCACTCACGATGACGTCGGGTCGCTTCTGTCCCTCGAGGACCATCCGCATGACGGCGTTCGAACCGTGAAACTCCCCCCGATACTCGTACCCCGTTTCCTCCGTGAACCGGGGGCCGACGACGTCGTTGAACACGACCGACAGCGACCCGGCCGAGAGGACCGACACCCGTCCACTCGAAGCGGACCCGCTACCGCTACAGCCGGCCAGCGTGCCGATGCCGAGGGCACCGCCCGCCGCGAGTACCTCGCGTCTCGTCACGGTGTCCGTTCCGTTCATAGCTGAAGTGAGTGGTTCTGGTTTATTTATCCCTTTCCAGAACCCTTACACACTCACTTTCTTCGAGTCGCATCGGTCGACGTAACGTGAATCGGGCACCCCACCGGTATATGCGGGTATCGGAGCGACCGAACCCCTTAGGTTGCGTGGCCGCCTTCGTCCACCCGGCAGCGGACGCCCGGCCCCCGTGCGCGTTGGCGCATGAGGAAAGTCCCCCCACCGTCGGGCAGGCGACCGGGTGCAAACCCGGGGCGGGAGACCGCGGGGCCCTGGAACAGAAACGACACGTCTCCGTCCGACCGATGCGGTGTGCGACTCCGGTCCAAGTTTCGACGAGGATCGGACAGTTAACCCACCGAGGGCCGACGACGGAGGACCGATGGAACGGCCATCCCTCGCCGGTGCAAGTCCGCGCGGACAAGGTAGCCCGACGAGCGCGCGGATGCTGAGCCGAATGCCGGGTCGAAACAGAAGGGGGCTTACGACCCGCAGCCAGACCCACTTTTTCCTGCGCGAGCGGCTGCGCCGCTCTCTGCTCACGGCGCGAAGCGCCGTTCGCACGGCCAGCGAGACCTTTGGTCTCGCTCGGCTGGGAAAAACTTGGGGAAAAACCCGTCCTCACCCCCTTCGGGGGTTCGTCGGGCCGAGCGCGAAGCGCTCGGGGAATCGGCGGCCGTCACACGAGCGACCGGGGGAAGCGAGTGTGACTCAGCGAGAGCGTTGCTCTCGCGCGATACCGGGTCCTGACGGACCACTCGGTCGCCGAATGCTTTTCCCACTGTGACACACTCTCGACGCCAAAACTTCTTATACCAACATCGGCCCACCCCGGGCCATGCTGTAACGACCGGCTCGGGTGTGGACGAGGCGGGAGCGCGGTGTCCCACCCCGAGTATCGACCCACCGCCTGTTCGCCA
>JBNJDE010000035.1:0-19397 GCA_051744605.1 Halobacteriota archaeon | reverse complement strand
GGATACCAAAACAACGGTAACCGACCACGACGTGGTGGGAAATATGATCGAACTGTCCCCCATCGGTCGTGTTCGGACACCGATTGCCACGACGAGCGAGGCGCCACGGCAGGGATCGAACGACGCTATCGAGGGAACGATCGAACTCGATTCCGAGTACGAGCCAGGTTTAGCCGGTATCGAGGCGGGCGATTCCCTCCTCGTGGTCTGGTTCGCTCACGAAGCAGACCGATCGTTGTTACGCCTGGACCGGGTCGAAGGTCGGGGCGTCTTCTCGAGTCGGTCTCCCGCGCGTCCGAATCCGATAGTGATCACCACGGTGGAGGTACTGGAGATGGACGGATCGACGCTGACCGTCCGAGGAGTGGACATGGTAGACAACTCGCCAGTCCTCGACCTCAAGGTACCCCTGGACTGATCAGTTCGGCGCTCGGGCGGAGAGCGCGACAAAGGACCCATCGCCGTATCCCGGTCGTGGTTCGTCCACTTGATCGTGTTCTCCCGGCGAACCGAAGACGGTCTGGACGATGTCGACGTCACCATAGCCCAGAGCGTCTAGGTCGGCCAGTAGTTCGTCGGTCGAGACGAACGTCGCATCCCTGTAGAAGGGATTCTCGTCCTTGATCGCCTGGTAATGGCGGCCGTACTCGCTCTCTCGATCGATGTACCCCATGACGAGACGGCCGTCCGAGTGGAGGACCCGACCGGCTTCCTCGAGCGTTCGCTCGATGTCGTCGACGAAACAGATGGTCGTCACGATGAGCGCGACGTCGAAGACGCCGTCCCGGAACGGGAGCCATTCGGCGACGCCCTGAACCACCGACCGTTCTCGTTGTACCGCGTGAGCGAGCATCTCCAATGCGGGATCGATGCCGACGTCGATGCCGAGCGGCTCGGCGAATCGCCCCGTCCCGATGCCGATCTCGAGACCGAAGGCATCGGTATCCACGAACCGGTCGAGCGCCCGAACCTCCGACCGGTACGTGGGTTCGTTCTCCTCGAACCACTCCTCGTATCGCCCAGTCTGCGTCTCGAAGGCTTCGGTAGGTCCCATCGTCTATCCTGTCGGGCGAGAGCACCTTAACGATTGGCAGAGAACCTATTGTATTGTGTGCGAGGGGCAATACTTTTTGGTACTCCAGGGTAACGACTCAACATGGCAGATACGTTCGTCATCGTCGGCGGTGATGCAGCCGGCATGAGTGCGGCCAGCAAGGCCAAACGAGAGAATCCCGACCTCGACGTCGTCGTCTTCGAGAAGGGAGAGTGGGTCTCGTACGGTGCCTGTGGACTCCCCTATTACGTAAAAGGGGAGATCGAGGAACTGGAAGAGATCATCGCCGTCCCCAAAGAGCGTTTCATCGAGGAACGGGGGATCGATCTCCGAACCAATCACGAGGTGACGGGAATCGACACGGAGGCGAAGTCGGTGACCGTCGAGACGCCCGACGCAGTGATCGAACAGTCCTACGATTCGCTCCTGATCGCGACCGGAGCGAACGCCATCGTCCCCCCGTTCGACGGAATCGACCTCGAGGAGATCTACACGATCCACGACCCGCCGTCTGGTCGCGCTCTCAGAGAGGCAGTCGAACGACCCGAACCCGACCGACCGCAGACGGTCGGAATCGTCGGTGGTGGCTACATCGGTATCGAGATGGCCGAAGCCTTCCGCGGGCAGGGTCTCGACGTCCACGTCTTCGAGATGCTCGACCACGTCCTCGATCCGTTCGGAGAGATGGTCGGCGAAGCCGTCGAGGAGGAACTACGGGACAACGGGGTAACCCTCCATCTGGGAACCCGCGTCGAAGGATTCGATGGGGAAGAGCGAGTCGAAGCCGTACGGACGGAATCTGACGCAGTCCCCGTCGATATGGTCGTCATCGGCGTCGGCGTGAATGCGAACGCCACGATCGCCGACGAGGCAGGCATCGAGATCGGCGACACCGGCGCGATAGCGGTCGACGAATTCGGGGAGACGAGTGCACCAGACGTCTATGCGGCAGGTGACTGTGCCGAAGCCGAACACGTCGTGACCGGCGAGCCAGACCACGTGCCACTCGCGCTGACCGCCAACCGGGCGGGACGGGCCGTGGGACAGACCGTAACCGGGGACCCGACGCCGACCGGTCCTATCGCCGGAACGGCAGTCGTGAAAGCCTTCGACCTCGAAGCCGGTCGGACGGGAATCATCGACGAGGAACGGGCCAGAGAGGCGGGATTCGATCCGGTGTCGGTGTCGATCACGTCGAAGTCCAGGGCGGGGTACTACCCCGGCGGTAGCGCCATCGAGATCGAACTCGTGGCGGACGCGGATTCGAAGCGGGTCCTGGGGGCCGCGATGGTCGGCGAGGAGGGCGTTACGAAACGCGTCGATACGGTGACGACAGCCATCTACGCCGAGATGGATACGAGCCAGGTCGAGTATCTGGACCTGTCGTACGCACCCCCGTTCGGTCCCACGTGGGACCCAGTGCTGACTGCGGCGAAAGTATTGAACAGCAAACTGGATGGGTGATCGACGTCGAGGGCGGTGGCTCTTGGACTCCGAGGAGTATTGAAAAAATCACGCAAGACTTTTGCCTCGTCACGACACACGACTAGACGAACTATGGTCTCCGCGCTGAATCGTGACCTCGAACGTGACCTCGAGTGTGACGACCTTCTCGAGTGTCTCTACGAGTTGAACGATCTCGACCGCGAATGCTTTCGCTTGCTCTCCGAAGTGGACGAACGGCTTACCATCGACGAGATCGCAGAACGCGTCGAGCGCGAACGGTCGACCGCCTACCGCTCGATACAACGACTCCTGGATGCCGGTCTCGTCCAGAAAGAACAGATAAACTACGATCAGGGCGGCTACTACCACGTGTACACGATTTCCGAGCCGGCCTCGATCGCCGATACCATGCAGGGGCAGCTGAACGACTGGTACGCACAGATCGGGTACCTCATCGGTCGCTTCAAGGAGAAATACGGCGAGGGGTCGAACGACCTGGATTCGCCGCCACCGGTCACCTGAACTCATGAGCGACGAGCAGGACGGTACCGACCCGGATTCGCTCCTGCCATCGCTGGACCGCGACGCCGACCTGACGGACCTCTTCCTCGACCTGCTATCCTTCCCGACACCGAATCCGCCTGGAGATACGACGGACATCGCCGACTACGTGGCAACCGTTCTCGAGGACGCGGATATCCCGTACGAAGCGATCACGTCCGATCCCACGAAACCGAACGTCGTCGCGACGATCCCGGGGGACCGCGACGAGACGCTCCTCTTCAACGGTCACCTCGATACCGTCCCGTTCGACGCCGAGGATTGGGAATACGACCCGCTTGGCGAACAGGTCGACGACCGCATCTACGGTCGGGGAGCGACGGACATGAAGGGGGCACTCGCGGCCATGCTCATCGTGGCCCGTTCGTTCGCGAGGAGCGACGAGTCACCCCCGCTCGACCTCCAGTTCGCCTTCGTCAGCGACGAGGAGGTACCGAGCGATGCCGGACTCGGCACGCTCCTCGAGGAATCCGTGATCGATGTCGACGCCTGCCTCATCGGCGAGAATACCTGCATGCAGGGTCGCCACTCGGTCACGGTCGCCGATCGAGGAAGTATCTGGTTGACCCTCCAGGCACGGGGCGAGTCAGCGCATGGCTCCCGACCGATGCTCGGGGCGAACGCCATCGATCGCCTCTATGCAGCGATCGACCACCTTCGCACCTCGCTCTCGAATCGTCCGCTGAGGATCGACGAGACCATCGAGCCGATCATCGACGAGAGCGTCGCCTTCTATGCACCGTTGCTGGGAGAAACCGAGGCCGAACGGCTCTTCCGGTATCCGACCGTCAACCTCGGAACGCTCGAGGGCGGGACCGCGATCAACACCGTCCCCGAGTCCGCCATCGCACGGGTCGACGTCAGGCTGACAGCCACCGTCGACACGGCGACGGTTCTCTCGGACATCAGAGACTGCCTGGCGGGTCACGAACACGTCTCTATCGTGGAGACATCCTGGAGTACCGGAACCTTCGAAGCTCCGGACGGACCGCTCGTGTCCGCCGTCGCCGAGACAGCAGCGTCGGTCGTCGAAGACCGTATCTATCGTCGGAGTGCCACCGGTGGTGGTGACGTAAAACAGCTCCGTGATGCCGGCATTTCGACGGTAGAATTCGCACTCGGGACGGATACCGCCCACGCTGCCGACGAGTACCTCCCTCGCGAAGCGCTCCTGGCCAACGCAGAAATCTACGCACGCGTCCCATTCGCACTGGCGAGACGGTTCTCCGAAACCGTCGTGTGAACGGACGGGAGTACGACAGGAGGGTTCAGTCGGCAGTCGCTGTGGCCTTCTGCGTTGCCTGCTCGTCCGCCTGCGCATCGAGCCACTCTTCGGCGTCGAGAGCGGCCATACTCCCGGTACCCGCGGCCGTGATGGCCTGCTGGTAATCCGGGTCCATGACGTCACCGGCGGCGAAGACGCCCTCGACGTTCGTCTCCGTCGTCATGCCCACTTCGGTCTCGACGTATCCGTCGTCGTCGAGGTCGACCGGCGTGTCCTCGAGGAATTCGGTGTTCGGTGTGTGGCCGATCGCGTAGAAGATACCGTTGCACTCGAAATCTATCTCCTCGACTTCGTCGCCGTTCTCCTTCCGGTCTTTGGGATACCCCTCGGGATGCCGGAGCAGTGTCGCGCCGGTGACGCCCTCGTCGCGGCTTCCCTCGATGGCTTCGAGTTCGGTGTTCCAGAGGAACTCGATGTCCTCGTTGTCCTCGGCACGCTGGGCCATGATCTCCGACGCACGGAGTTCGTCGCGTCGGTGGACGATGTAGACCGTCTTGGCGAACTTCGTGAGGAACAGTGCCTCCTCCATCGCGGAGTCGCCACCACCGATGACGAGTACCTCGTTGTCGCGGTGGAAGGCCCCGTCACAGGTCGCACAGGTCGAGAGACCGTACCCCATCATCTCGTCTTCGTTCTCGGCGCCGACCCAGCGGGCACTCGCCCCCGTCGCGACGATCAGGCCGCGGGTCTGGACGGTGTCGCCGTTGTTGAGTTCGAGCGAGAACGGTCGCTCGGAGAGGTCGGCGTCGACGACCGAACGGTGTTCGTAGTGGGCGCCGAACGATTCGGCCTGTTTGCGGCCGTTCTGTACGAGTTCCGTGCCACCGATACCGTCGGGGAAGCCGAGGAAATTCTCGACTTCGGTGGTGAGGGTCAACTGTCCTCCCGGGTCCTCACCCGTATAGACGACCGGCTCGAAGTCCGCTCGAGCGGCATAGATCGCGGCCGAGTGGCCGGCGACACCGGAACCGACGACGACGACGTCGTGGATGGTTTCACTCATTGGTTATTGTTGAAATCGGTCGATGAGACGCTGCAGGTCGTGTTTCTCGCGGACGCCGACGATCTGTTCGGCCACTTCGCCCTGCGCGAAGAAGACCATCGTGGGGACGCCCTGGACGCGATACTGCTGAGCGATGCTCTGGTGCTGATCGACGTCGACCTTCGCGATGGCCGCGTCGGTCTCCTCGGCGAGTTCTTCGACGATCGGTTCGAGCATCTTGCACGGGCCACACCAGTCCGCGTAGAAGTCGGTGAGGACCACGTCGTATTTCGACGTGACCGACTGGAAGTGGTCGAAGCTGTCGATATAGATGGGTTCGGAGGGCGCCGAGTCGCTGTTCGACGCCGACTCGCCATCCGCTCCCTGTTGGAGTTCCTGGCGCTTCTTGCGCCGGATGGCTTCGAGCGTTTCGTCTGCTTCACTCATTACGTGTCTTCGTATCCCGTCACGGCACTTAATAGTTTTGCTGCCACCACACAATACTAACCTTGGTCGCATGTGGACAAATCACATAGATTGCGGTAATTCGAGCCGCTTCCCCACTGTACCGCTCGAACGCGTGGAAATGTGCCGATAGAAAACTGGGGGAGGTATACAATATTGCTGCGACCCCAGTCCCCGAGCGCAGCCGCTGATCCGTTCCCGTCATCAGTCTCCGGTTGGCTCCGGAGAGGGGTCTCCAATCCGTTCTCGATATCAGTCCCCGATATGCTCCAGTACGGCATCTACTGCTTTTTCGGTATTCACGGCGTGCAACGAGATACGAACGGTCTCCGGCACGGGAAGCGACCGAACGTGGACTCCCGCGTCGGCCAGGTCTTCGACCATCTCGGCCGGTCGCGCCGTCTCGATAGAGACAAGTCCCGAGTGGAACGACCGGGGGCTACGCAGGCGGTCGTCGGAGAGCCCGTCTTTCAGATATTCCGTCAGCGAACGGATGCGGTCTTCGATCGCATCCATCCCGACGTCGGAGAGTGTCGATATCGCCTCCTGGAGACCCGCGTATGGCGCAGGGCTGGTCGTCGCTACCTCGAACCGATGCGCGCCAGGTTTGTACGTGAAATCCGCTTCGTTGGGTTCCTCGACGCTGCGATACCCCACGCTCTGTGGCTGGAAGGTGTCCACGATGGAGTCGTCGACGTAGAGGAATCCGGCTCCCCACGGGCCCAGGAGCCACTTGTGCCCGGCCGCCGCGACGACGTCCGCTCCCCACTCCGTCAGGTCCATGGGCATCTGCCCGGGGACCTGGACGGCATCGACGAGTGAGATGGCTCCGGCGTCGGCGACCACGTCGACGAGGTCCGATACCGGGTGTCGCCGACCGTAGATCCAGTCGACGGCACTGAAACAGACCAGAGTAGCGTCTTCGGCGGCTACCGCCAGCTCTTTTTGGTCGATGTAGCCCTCGTCGGTTTCGAGGACGGTCACGGTGACTCCACGGTCCCGTTCCAGCCGGTACCACGGGAGACGGCCCGCAGAGTGTTCGATGTCGGTGATCACGACTTCGTCGTCGGCCGTCCACGAGCGGGCAGTGGCCACCCGATTGATGCCGTCCGTCGTACTCTGTGTGAGAGCTATCTCCCCCGGTGTGACGTTCACGAACGATGCGATGGACTCGCGGGTTCGATCGTAGACCTCGAATGCAGCGGGATACATCCCCTCCCCATTCGGCGCCTCGTATTCGTGGTGTTCGAGAACCGCTTCGACTCGTTCGACGACGCGTCGCGGGCTCGGACCACTCGCCCCCCAGTTGAGGTAGGTCCCGTCATCCAGCGCCGGAATGTCCGTTCGGAGGTCGAGGCTATCCATGGTCGACCGCTTCGCTCTCCCGCCCCATCAAGGGTCCCATTCGGCGAGGGGGACACCCCAATCACGTTCGTCCGAAAATCGGGGCCCATCGCATTCGCCGTGTGTCAGGCCCTGGCGATCTCGATCGCTTCGGCGACGGCATCGAATCGGTAGTGGCTGGTCATCGACCCGTCGACGAAGATCGTCGGGGTAGAATCGACCCCCGCAGCGGCCCCGGTCTCCCGATCGTCCTCGACCATCGGTCGGTACTGTTGCTCCTCGGCGGCTCGACGGACGCGATCCGGGTCCGCGCCCACCGACTCGGCGACGGTTTCGACGACGTCGTACGAATACGACCCGTGGTGTTCGTAGATCTCGGTCGAAAAGGCGAAAAACGAATCCAGGTCACGGGTGTCGAGAACCGACAGTGCCGCACTCGGGATCTCCCAGGACCACTGCTCGTCGACGGGCAGCGGAAAGTCGTGGTGCTCGTAGCTGATGACGTCGGTCTCGATATATTCCTCTCGAAGCTGGGGAAACGTGTCCAGAACGTAGTTCCGGCAGTGCTTGCACGCGTAGTCCGCGTACACCGAGACCGAGACCGGCGCATCCTCCGACCCTAGTATCGGCGTCGGGAGTGAATCGGCGGGTTCGAACGTCGTCGTCGCCGTGGTCGTGGGCTCGGGGTCGTCCTGTTCGGTGGTCGCAGAACAACCGGCGATGCTCGCTGTGAGGACTGCCCCACCGGTCCGGAGAACGTCTCGTCGGGAACGAACCATTGCTCGAAGGATCGGCGACCGGCCCGAAATAGGTGTCGGAGACGCTCAGGACAGCGTGGCCGAACAGTAGCCGACCACGTCGTCGGTCGACCCGGTGACGTCACCGCTCGTGGCGTACTGGAGGCACTCGCCCCGTTCCGCGCCTAAATCCTTTGCTGCCGTCATGACGGCCGCAGTCGGACCGTAGCCGCACATCGAGATGGCATCGCGCTCGACCACGTCGAACAGCCCATCGGGGTCGAGAGCCTCGATGCGTTCGATCACCGTCTCGTCGGCCGCCTCGGCGACGGGCTGTGGTTCGTAGTGGGTCAGGTCCGTCGAAGCGATTGCGACGACCGCCTCCGCAGATTCAGCGACGGCGGTCTCGATACTCGATCCGAGGTCGCTCGCCATTGCCCTGGTCTGGCGGCCCATCACCACGGGAACGACTGCTGGTGGGTCGTCGTAGACCACCTGGACGAACGGTACCTGGACCTCGATTGCGTGTTCCCGACGGTGGGCCGTCTCGTCGAGGACCGCGTGCTCCGATTCGGCGACGAGGCGTTCGCGCACCGCTTCGTCGACGTCGACGGTACCGAGGGGTGTGCGCCACTGATCGGCTTCGGAGACGGCCAGCGGTTCACCCGTTCCCGTGTGATTCGGGCCGACGATAATGAGGACGTCCGGTCGACCGCTTGCAGCCAGTGCACCCATGCCGTGTGCAGCAACCGGTCCCGAGAACGGTAGTCCGGCGTGGGGTGCGACCAGCCCAAACTGATCCGGTCTTCCGCTCGCCGGTGCGGGAACCGTTCCTGGGCCGAGACGGTGGGTGAACGTCTCCACCACCTGCTGGCGAAGCCGATCGGGGTCGTCCTCGTAGAAGCGTCCCGCGACTGCCGGTCGTCGGACCGTCATGCCAGTGCTGCCTCCCCGAGGTCGATCCGCTCGACGGGGCCGTCGGGGACGGTCTCGCCGAAGACGTTCGCGGTGAATCGTTCGACCGTCACCGCACCGTCTCGCCAGCAGTCCCCAGGCAACCCGGCTTTGCGACACGTCTGGCGCAGGAATTCTGTCGTTGTCCAATCCTGGGCCACCGGTACTTGCGGCAGGAGGAGGCCCCTTCGTCCGCCATTGCTCACGATGAGTCCATCCCGTCCGATCCGGACGTGTTCCGCGACCGACTCGGACTCGACGGCGACGGGTTCGGGACTTCCCAGCACACTCACCTCGACGGTTATCTCCGAAAGCTCGCTAGCGCTAACCGGTCGAAATCGCGGATCTTCGGTCGCCGCTCCGATCGCACTCTCTCGAATGGCCTCGATTCCCGTCTGAGCCGGATAGGGCCGACCGATACACCCACGCAAGTCGCCATCGGTCTCGAGCGTGACGAAGGCGCCCCGTTGATCGGTCAATTGGGAACGCTCCGCCAGATCAGCGGATACCGTCCGGTCGGCCAGATATCCCTCGATGACCGAACGAGCGAAGGTGACGGCAGTCTCCCCATCTCGGTCGGGTATCTCGTCCATCCTTCGATGAACTAACTCTACGGTGGCGCAAAAGGACCTAGCCTCCGATATGTGGGTCACCCGATCGATTTGCGAGTCGAGCATCTGCCGCACGGACACTTAAGTCCCGTGGAGGCAAAGACGGGTTCGATGTACGAGCGGATACTCGTCGCGACAGACGGCAGCCAAGGAACGGAGGCGGTTCTCGACCACGCTATCGCTATCGCCGATCCCTACGATGCGAGGGTGACGACGCTGTACGTCGTCGATACCCGAGTCGTCAGATCCGCCAGCGATAGCGACCCCGACGAAGTGCGAGCGGAGCTCGAATCGGCCGGCGACAGCGCCCTCGAAAGCGCGAGAGAGCGATTGGAGACCGCCGGCGTCTCGAACGAGACGATCAAACGAGACGGGAACCCAGAGCGGGAGATCCTCGCCGTGGCGGACGAGATACACGCGGACGTCCTCGTCCTGGGCAGCCACGGGAAATCACCACGCGAGAAAGTGGCGGGCCTCGGGAGCGTCTCCGAGAGCGTCGTCACCAACGCCGAACGCCCGGTGATGGTGACCCGGTTGCCCGACAAATAAGGAGACGATCCGTACTCGGATCGGCGCGCCTGAAGACGTCGAACGACGCTACTCGGCGCTGATCACGTCGTCGATGCGGACGATCATCGTCGCCGCTTCGGTCGCCGAAGCGATGACCTCCCGCTTGACGGCGACCGGGTCGAGGATGTCGTGATCCACCGGATCGGCGATGGTCACCGCACCGTCCTCCAGGACGATACCGGCCCGGCCCGATTCGTTCGCGGCCCTGACCTCGACGAGTCCGTCGATCGGGTCCATCCCGGCGTTCTCGGCGAGGGTGCGTGGGATCGCATCGAGTGCGTCCGCGAAGGCCTCGACCGCGAGTTGCTGGCGGCCCTCGATCCCGGCGGCCGCCTCACGAATCGCCTGTGCAACCCGGACTTCGGTGGCAGCTGCACCCGGAACCACCCCGCCTCGTTCGATGGCCGTGATGACCGAATCGACGCCGTCCTCGATGGCTCGTTCCAATTCGTCCATGACGTGGCCGGTTCCGCCTCTGACGAAGATGGAGACGGATTTCCCCACGTCGCCTCCTTCGACGAACGTCACCTCGTCCTCGCCGTACCGGTCGACGTGAACCGATTCCGCGCCCCCGAGGTCTTCGTCTTCGATATCCGCGACGGTGGCGACGCGGCTGGCACCAGTCGCATTCGCGATGGCCTGGACGGTATCGTCGTCGACAGAATCGAAGGCGAGGATGCCGGCGTTGGCGAGGTAGCCCGCCGTGAGGTCGGCGACGTCGCCGGTGACGAACGCAACGTCGACCCCCGCGTTCACGAGTGCGTCGGCGTAGGCCTTGAGTTCGCGCTGCTCGGACTCGACGGCCTGATCGAGTTGGTCCGCACTCTGGACGTTGTACTCGACGTCGACCGATGCCTCGCGGGTCTCGAGGTCGGTGTCGACGACGGCGATGGTGGCGGCTTCGACTGAACGGGGCATACCCTCACGCAGCGGTTCCTCGTCGATGATGACCCCGTCGACGAGTTCGGTCGCACTCGAGGATTCCCCCGACTGCGCGACGATGTTGACGTCGGCTCGGCTCACCGACCCGTCCTCCTGTGCGGACCTGACCGCCGTAACGATGTCTTCGGCGAGCGCTTCGGCGGTCAGCCCACCGGTCCCCTTGCCGGTCATACTGGACTCGGCGACGGCCTCGAGCGTCTCGTCGTCGAGGTCGCCGTCGATGACCTCCGCTTCGAGCGCGTCGAGTGCGACATCGCGCGCCCGGGCGTACCCCTCTGCAATGGTCGTCGGGTGGATGTCCCGCTCGAGGAATTCCTCGGCCTCGTCGAGGAGCTGACCGGCAAGCACCCCGGCCGTGGTCGTCCCATCACCGACTTCCTCCTCCTGTGATTCGGCGACCTCGACGAGCATCTGTGCGGCGGGATGGTCGATGTCCATCTCGTTCAGGATGGTGGCGCCGTCGTTCGTGATGACGACGTCTCCCGAATCGCTGACGAGCATCTTGTCCATCCCTCGGGGGCCGAGTGTGGTGCGTACCGTCTCGGCTACCGCCTTCCCCGCAGAGATATTCGAGGAGCGAGCGTCCTTCCCGTGGGTTCGCTCCGAGTCCTCGCTGAGGATGAACATTGGCTGTCCGGCTCCGCGAAGTCGTCGTCCAGATCCCGACTCTGACATGGTCAATTGGGGGTTGAATTGCGGTCCTATAAAAATTTTTGGAGTCGGTCGAGAGTCAGAGTGATGGTGCCGTTTCTGGCGGTCGCCTGGGGTTCGCTACGCGTTCGAACGCATACGCTAGCGAAAGTAATCGCGCTTCGTCGTACGGCTTTCCGATGAGTTCCATCCCAACGGGAAGTCCATCGTCGGTGAATCCAGCGGGGATCGATATGGCACTGAGCCCCGATTGAGAGGCCAGCACCGTATTCGTGGGGAAAGTCAACGTATCCAGTTCGCCGGATTCGATGGCGCTCGCTTTCGGTGGGACCACCTGAACGTCGGGACAGAGCAACACGTCCAGGTCGTCGGTCGCATACACGTTCAGCACCTCCCGCTGGAACGCGAGTTGCGCTGCCACGGCCTCCCAGTACGCCGGCTCACTCTCGGGATTCACGGGGCCCTCTTCGGCGATGCCAACGAAGAGATCGAGAATCTCGTGATACTGCCCCGATTCGTACAGTTCCGCCACCGAATCGACTGGGGCCGCCGGTCGGGCCGCGAGGAATTCGTTCAGGTCCCGTTTGGATTGTAACAGATACAGGGAGGTTGCGTCCAGATGCTCCTCGAGATCGGGGACCGCCACTGGGTCGACGATATCCGCACCGGCATCTTCCAGGGTGGCAATGGCATCCTCGATGACTCTCGTGACCGGGCCGCTTTCTGCGGAGTCTGCGTCACCAAAGGCGTTTCTGAGGATCCCCACACGAGTCTCCGAAATCGCACTGGCTTCGAGAGCGTCCACGTACGAGCCCGCGTCTTCGGTAAGTTCAGTCACCGCGGTGTAGTCGTCGGCCGGATCGTAGCCGACAGCGACATCGAGGACGATTGCGAGTTCTTTGGCCGTCCGTGCCATTGGACCCGGGGTGTCCTGTGAGACGACGAGCGGAGACATTCCGGTGCGGCTGAGGAGCCCGGGGGTCACCCGAATCCCGAATAGATTGGTGAACGAGGCCGGCAGTCGTATCGAACCGCCGGTGTCTTCACCGATGCCGATCGCCCCGAGGTTGGCTGCAACGGCTGCGGCGGTTCCACTACTCGAACCACCCGGATCACGGGCTAGGTCGTACGGATTTTTCGTTCGACCGTTTGCGGAGGAGAACCCGAACCAGGACGTAGCCCAGTCCGGAAGATTCGTCTTCGCCAGGACGATCGCGCCCGCTTCCTCCAATCGCGTGACGATCGTGGCATCCTCGGCTGGACGATACTCCCGGAATGCTTCGGACCCGAAGGTGGTCGTCGTTCCCGCCGTTTCGATCTGGTCTTTCACGACGACGGGGATGCCGTGAAGCGGCCCGACGAACCCCTCTTGCTCGAACTGTTCGTCCAGAGCGTCAGCGCGTTCACGCGCGTTCGGATTGACCGTGATGATCGCGTTGAGTTCCGGCCCATTCTCGTCGAAGGCCTCGATACGGTCCAGATATCGCTCGACGAGAGTCGTACTGGTCAACTCCCCCGAGCGATACGCTTCTCGAATCTCGTCGACGGTGGCTTCCTGGAGTTCGAAGGTCATTGTGGGTCCCCGTGCAATAATTGTTGTCTGCCTAACATAAGTGTGCGTGACCAGCCAAGCGATCCCTCCTGGAGTCTCGGCCGGTCGGAAATACGGAGACGAGGCCCCGTCTCGGGTCCTGACGTACAGTCCATGACCCACGGCGTGAACCCGATCGAAGTGGCCCACATTCGTGGCGGTATCACCCACCGAGATTACCGGATTCGAAACGACGGAGAACACCTACTGTGTCCAACTGGCTTGGGATGGGACGAACCAGGGGAATCGTATCGCGACGACGAACCGGCCATCGATCCGTCTCACTCCGATGCCGATAGTCCATCGATCACGAAACCGGTCACTCCCGACGTATCGTCGCATATCCAGCCGAGAGGAGTATCGCGACCACGCCGATACCGAAGCCGAATCCTGGCGTGCTGGTGGTCGTCCCGGGTGAGGATTCCGTTTCCCCGTCGACGGCAACCTCGACTCGCTGGTCACCCACCGCGATGACGTGGTCGCCCACTTCCTCGATGGTCACCTGCCGCGTCGTCGTCGCCGTCTCACCCGCATCGAGCATCGGCTTCCACGTCGAGACGGTGGTCCCGTCGAGGCGTATCGAAACGTCACCGGTTGCCGGTTTGTCCGCTTCGTTCGTGGCCGTCACGGCGACCTCGACGGCTTCACCGGGTGAGATGGTTCGGTCCGTGGCCGTGAGGGACGTAATCCGAGGCGTTGCTGGTTGCTCGACGATAACGTCGAACCGGCTCTCCCCGATACGGACCTCGTGGGTACCAGGACCCTCGAAGGTCCGGGTGAAGTCTACCGTCCGAGATTCATCCGCATCGAGTGTCCCCACGACGCTGTCCACGGATTCATCGTCCACGACGAACGATAGATCGTACTCGCCAGCCACGTCACCCTGGTTAGTCACCGTCGCGTTCACGGTTACCGTCTCGCCGGCGACGAGAATCGGGAGTGACGAGACGGACGTGTTGCGATACGGCCCTGCAATCTCGAAGGTGTGATCGTCGTCCACGACCATCCGCGGCGGCAGTCGAGTGAACGCCTCACTGTGCTCGTGTCGTGTCCATACCTCGGGGGTAGCATCGGTCGTCGCGTATCGTTCGAGGAAATCCCCCGTCGACTGTCCCCCCGCTTCGGTGACGACGTCCAGCAGGAACGAATGGCTGACCAGTTCGTCCCGGTCGTTCATCCGTGCGAGGACGTCCGCACCCGTGTAGGTGCTGTCCGTCGTGGTTCGCAGTCGGTAGTCGAGATTCCCGAAGACCAGGGCACCCTTGCGGTAGTTGGCGCCTGCCGTCCAGGTGTCGGGACGGGAGAGGACTGCGGACTCGTATCGAGAGCTGCTACCGCCGTCGAGGTGGCGTTCGAACTCGTCGAACCCGATGTGTCCCTGTTCCAGGGTCAACAGCGCTGCGTAATATTCGGCAGTCCCCTCGGTGATCCATCTCGCATCTTCGGTCGTCCGGTAGTCACTCCGCGTGTGGACGTACTCGTGCAACCAGACGTTGTCGGGAGAATCGAGCGGCCGATCGGCGAGAACCCACGCGTCCGCGTCACCCGCCAATCCCTGTGCGGCCCAATCGATGCCGGTCGGCACGGCGAACAGTGTAACGCGTGGGTCCCGTTCGTCCACACGAAGTGACGCCGATGCGGCCTCGAGTGAGTCCAGGATCGCGTCCGGTTCCGGTTCGAGCGTCGCCCCGTCGGGGACGACGAGCGTGAACGTCTGGCCGTGGGCCGTTCGCTGATAGGTGATCGTCGGACCCAGGAAGGCCATTCGCTCGCCAGCGACCCCATCGCCATCCGTCTCCAGGTTGGTTTCGAAGGACGGTTTGTCACCTCGATACCGCCACTCGGTCGACATCGACGGCGCGGAGACCATTGCCCAGGGACCCGTATCGACGAACTCGTAGCCGGACTGCATCGATTCGTCAGCGGCGTCCGTCTCGACGTGTCGCAATCCCACGCCCGTCCGATTCGCCTGGACGGACATCGTCAACTGTGGAGCTGGACCGTCACCGTCCCAGGTGTACGTACCATCGTCGTTTCGTTCGAATCCAGTCGTCTGTGTCACGCTGGCGTCGTCTGGTACCGTCGTGGTCAGCGAACCGACGTTCGATGGGACGTCGAACGAGACGGTCGCGTCCACCGATCCGGGTTCGTCGGGCGTCAGGGACAGCGTCGTCGTCCGGACGATGGTGTCATCGGTAGCTGCGCTGGCAACGGGTACTCCGACCGGTTGAAAGGCCACCAGCGCAATCACCACCAGCACCAGAACTCGTCGCATATCCAAACAGGGGACACGCGACGCCTTGAGTGGCCCGTTCGACCAGTGGACCGGTCGGTGACTCCTCCGTCAGTGTTTAATCGGGTGGCCGGATAGTACGAACAAGCGAATGGTCGAGAACATCATCTGGCCGGCGTACCTCGACGCCGAGCGGTCGCGGTCGGAGGGCCGGCGCGTGCCCGAGTCGCTGGCCGTGGAGTCTCCGACGGTGGACGAGATTGCCAAGGCGGTCCAGCAGGTCGGCTACGACGCCGTCATCGAACGGGACATGGCCTATCCGAGAACCCCCTGGGCGACCGATGGGCGTGTCCTCGTGAAGAAAGCGGACGACGCGACCAAAAGCGACCTCGTCCAGGCCGTCGCCGCGTACGTCCAGGCGCTGCGTGAGTAGATGCAACGAGCAGGAACCGTGGTGCGTCTCTCACAGGGGCTACTCGTCCTCCGAACGGAGGGAACCGATCACGCCGACATCGGCGCGATGGTCGTCGACGAGACGCTCTCGACGGTCGGTCGCGTCGTCGACGTCTTCGGTCCAGTCGAGCGACCCTATCTCGCGGTCACGCCGGACGACGAGGTCCATCCACCGACGATGCTCGGCGAGAACCTCTATCTCCGCTAAGTCGCAACGGCCAAGAGGACGGAATCGGTTTGCCAAGCTATGCACCAACGAGCGCGGGTCGCCATGGCCGTCCTCGGTGCCGCCACGTTCTTTCTCGTGGTACAGTTCGGCGCGCTAGCGCTCGCCGAACCGTTCGAGGCGGCCGGCTATCAGTCGGTCGAGGACCCCCAGAATCCGGCGAACAGCGTCCTCTATTTCGGTGTGATCCTCGTCGCGACGGTGATCATGCTCGGGCTCATGCGCTACGGTCGGACGACCGGGCTCAGAGTCGTTCTCGTGCTCACGAGCGGCCTCATCGCCGGATACGTGTTCTCGGTGATCCTTCCGGCACTCACCATCCCGGCGTTCGGTGAGGCCAACATCTCGCCGTGGATCGGCGGTGCAGCCATCGTCGCTGGACTGCTGTTCTACCCGGAGTGGTGGGTCATCGACCTGTCGGCGCTCATCATGGGCATGGGCGCGGCGGCACTCTTCGGCATCTCCTTTGGCATCTTTCCGGCGCTCCTCCTCCTCGTCGCCCTGGCGGTCTACGACGCCATCTCGGTCTACGGGACGAAGCATATGCTGACCCTGGCATCGGGCGTAATGGAACTCCGGGTGCCCGTCCTGGTCGTGCTTCCGACGACGCTGTCCTACTCCTTCATCGACGACGCCGCGGACATGGCCGAATCGGTTGGAGCCGACGAGGACGAAACGAATCGGGACTCCGGCGGTGAGTCGGACGATAGCCACACGGAGGAAGGCGGATTCGACCGTGATGCGATTTTCATCGGACTCGGCGATGCCG
Source organism: Halobacteriota archaeon (assembly GCA_051744605.1). Lineage (GTDB taxonomy): Archaea > Halobacteriota > Halobacteria > Halobacteriales > Halobacteriaceae > Halanaeroarchaeum. Next base: position 2,523 of record JBNJDE010000035.1, on the reverse strand, counting down.
TGATGCCATCGATCCTGGTCGCCAGTGCGGCGGTCTTTCTCGAGACGCCGACACTACTCGGCATCCAGGTGGCGCCGCTCGGGGCCATCGTGGGGACGATGGCTGGATTGTTCGTGTTGCTGAAGATGGTCCTCGAGGGGCGGCCCCACGCCGGCCTGCCATTATTGAACGGCGGCGCGATCCTCGGGTACCTCGTCGCCGCCCTCGCCACCGGCACGTCGCTCGTCACCGCCCTCGGTCTCGACGCCGTCTTCTGATCACCGACCCGTGAGGGCCTCGCTCGCGGGACCGAATTCGAGGGTCGTCCCTCGTCCAGCATCCAGCGCACGTTCGTAGAGCATCGCGGCTGCCGCCACCGTCTCGATGCCGGTGCCCCCACTGTCGAAGAGCGTGATCTGCGCTGGATCTGTCCGGCCAGGGGCCGAGCCGTTGACGACGGAGCCGAGTTCCGCGTGGACGTGGTCGTCGTCGATGACGCCGGCAGCGAATGCGTTCAAGAACGCACCGGCGTCCTGGTGAACCCGGTCTTCGAGGTCGGGAACGTAGACGGATCGCTCGACGGTCCTCGCGTCGAGTTCCGTCTTCGATGGGTGATACTGACCCATCGCCGTGATGTGGGTCCCGGGTTCGAGGTCGTCACCGTCGAAGACCGGTTCGCTCGCGTTCGTCGCCGTAATGACGATGTCCGCGCCGCTAACTGCGTCGGTGCTGTCCGAGACCGGTTCCACCGGAACATCGACGACGTCGGTCATCTCGTCTGCGAACGCGACACGGTTCGCTCGCGTCGGCGAGTACACACGCACCGCGTCGAGATCGCGGACCGTGGCCGTCGCTCGAAGTTGCCCACGGGCCTGCGCACCGCTCCCGAAGATCGCCACCTCGCTCGCGTCCTCGCGGGCGAGTGCGTCGACGCCCACTGCACCGGCCGCTCCCGTCTTGAACGGGTTCATGCTCGCCCCGTCGACGACGGCGAGGAGGGCACCACTCGTCGCATCGAACAGCGGGGTGACGAACCACGCGTCGGCGGCACCGAATCCAGCACTGTACATGTATCCACCCATCGCACCAGTCTCGGGGAGGATCGCCGCATACGTGGTCAACATCCCCTCGGGGTCGTCGCTCCCGAGCGCAGTTCGGGGTTTCGCCGGCGCGCCATCTCCACGCTGTCGGTAGCCCTCCCGCACTGCCTCGACGTAGTCCACAGGTTCGGCGAGTCCATCTACCGCATCGGCGGGCAGGAACAGAACGTCGGTCATGACCCGATAGACAGGGTCGTCGAAGAAAAATATCTGGGTAGCGATAGGTCGCGTCAGTCGGCCGGGTTGGACGTGTGATTCGCGGTCGATCGTGTCGTGTCAGTCGGTTGCCCCATCTCGTCGAGGCGAACCGGGCCGTTGACGAACATGGCGTGGCCGATCAACGCCGCCGCGACCAGACCACCGACGACGAGGGCGTTCGTGAGGGCGAGACCAGTTACGTGGAGTCCTCCGCCGACCCCGAACAGAGCAAGAGGGATGAGGCCGAGAACGAGGTCATAATAGTCCGTCATACGCTGTCTCATCGTACGTCGAATACCCATATAAATTTTTTGCATGGGATAGAAATGAACCACTCATGAACCTCGCATTGCCATCTAGAAGTACATGCATAACTTATGCATGGGCAATCGATGTGGGTGACCACCTCAAATTCAGAACCCAGTGAACCGCCTCGGGGTCAAGCCCCGAGGCTTCCCGTGGTTTAGTCGGACACTCCCATCCGACCATCGGCCTGATAGCCTCGGGCGGTCGGGTGGGTCACGGCCGGGGCGTCCACAGCCCCCGATGCCTGCCGTCGCACCTTCCGAACAACGGGAAGGCTGTTGAGAGCAGGCACATTCCAGTCTTGATGCTTCTCGATGCCTTTGATGGCGATGTTGACGCTCGCACCTCGGTCGGCGTGGTCCTGATGCTGGCACGAGCGGCACTTGAACCGCTTTTTGTTGCGGTTCGCCCGTTCCGTATGTCCACACATTGGACACTGTTGACTCGTGTATTCAGGGTCAATCCACGCTGTTGGAACGCCCTCGAAGGCGGCTTTGTACGACGTGTAGTATTGGAGCGCACGGAACGGCAGGTGGTGCAAGCGTCGGTTCATCCGCGTGCCGTAGTCGATACTGTCGCGCATCTCTTTGAGGTCTTCAAAGACGATGCACGGTGTCTCGAACTGTTGGCTCCACCCCACGATGTGACGGCTCACCTTGTGAAGTCGGTCACGGACAAACCGTTCTTCCCGGCCTTCGAGCGTATCGTGCATACTCGGTTTCTCGGCGTTTTGCACCCGCTTTCGCAGCGTGAAGTAGCGGTGACGCTCGAACTTGATTTCGGGGAAGTCGATGACCAGCGTATCCTCGACGCCCTCTGCTGACAGTGCCGACAGTGCCACGTTGTCTTCGTTCACGTCCACGCCAATGACTGTCCGAGAGTCCTGTTTCTCTCGGACGGTACGCTCGGTGTTCGTGACATTGACGTGCAACTCGGGTGT
>JBNJDE010000034.1:0-19531 GCA_051744605.1 Halobacteriota archaeon | reverse complement strand
ACCATCGAGCGGTCCTGACCCGTGCTGATAAAATCGAGCGGCCCTGACCGGTGCTGACAGCTATTTAGGGCCAGCGCCCGTGGTACCGACAACGCATGGGAATCGACCCGAACTTCCATCGCTCGCGGGAGGTCGTCGATCAGCACGAGGGCCACGCCGTCTGGGGGCCCGTCGACGAGCCGACGCAACTGGGGATCCACGGAACTCACGTCGCCGTCGACTTCGACGAGTGCATCGCCGATGGCGCCTGCGTCGAGGACTGCCCCGTCGACGTCTTCGACTGGGTCGAGACGCCCGACCATCCCGCCAGCACGCGGAAGGCCGACCCGGCCCGACAGCCAGACTGCATCGACTGTATGCTCTGTGTCGACGTCTGTCCGGTCGACGCCATCGACGTCGACGCGAGCCGCGGGGAAAGCGGCTCCGAGACGCGATACCAAACGCATTAGGCGACCGACCGACGACTCTTCGGTCGAACGCGAATGCCCTCGGACGTCGTGTTGCTCGTCGGGTTCACCCTCCTTCCACTCGCGGTGTTACTGATCGGAACCGGTCTCGCCGTGGCATTCAGCTACGCGGTCCGGGACAGCCGAATCCTCCTGGCGGCCCTCCTGTTCGGGTTGATGGCGTCCCACCAGGCCGTCGAACTCGTGCTGTGGCTCGGGGGCGGCGACCCCCATCAGACCGTCCTCGGCGAGGTGTTCGAGACCACGGTCAACCTGCTGGCCGTCGTCGCCGTCTCCGTCATCGCAGGGAGCCTCACGGAGGAGCGGCTGCTGGCGGATTCGCTGGCGGACGTCCAGCGCTCGCTGTTCGAGGTCCGCCCCGGTTCGGTACCCGGTCGCTCGGAGCACGGCGACGACCTCGACGGTGCGGGGTGGAACCTCCGCGAGCGAATCGCCGAGCGACTGGGGACGGGGGGTACCGCGACGGTCCCGCTCGTGTTCGGCCACCGGAGTCGGGTCGACGAAGTCCTCGAACGGGCGGTCGAGAACGCGCGCGTGACCTTCCCGATTGCGACGATCGAGGTGGAAAGCGAAACCGGCATCGACGTGGTCGCCGAACGGACCTACCTCCAGGAGATATTCGAGATCCTCCTCGAGCAACTGATCCTCTACAACGACACCAGCGACCCGGTCATCGAGGCCACCCTGGAGCGGACGAACGGCGACGTCACGGTCGAGTTATCGCACAACGGTTCCGGCCTGCCGGCGGACGTCCGAACCATCCTCGAATCTGGATCGGCCGACCAGGAATCCGGGCACGCCGAACTGGTCTTCGTCCAGACCTTCGTTTCGCAGTGGGGTGGTTCGGTCCAGGTCGATACCGACGAGGAGCCAACCGTGACACTCACGTTCGCCGCCCCGAGGTTCGCCGGCTTCTTCGGTTGATCACAGGCCCCAGAAGACGGCGATACCGACCGTCGTGACGACGGCGAGCAACGCGAACAGCGGCGTTCCGACCCGAAGGTAGTCCGAGAACCGGTAGCCACCGGGACCGTAGACCATCAGGTTGGTCTGGTAGCCGACCGGCGTCATGAACGCCGAACTCGCGGCGAACAGGACGGCGAAGACGAACGCGAGCGGATTGACTCCGAGCGAGATGGCGGTGTCGATGGCCACCGGCGTGAGCAAGACCACGGTCGCCACCGGCGTGATGATCGCCGCGAGCAGTCCCGTGAGCAGGTAGACAACCCCGAGGATCCCGATCGGTGGGAGGACGATGCCGAGGGAACTGATGAGATCGGCGACGAGCGCATCCCCACCGGTGTTCGTGAGCGCTACCCCGAGCGGGATGACGCCGGCGAGGAGAAAGATCACGTTCCAGTTCACCGCCCCATATGCGTCCCCTGGTGAGACCGCGTCCGTCGCGAACAGGACGACCACTCCCGCGAGCGCCGCGATGGAGATGGGGAGAAGGCCGAGGGCGGCAATGGCAACGACGAGTGCTACGGTGACGAACACGGTCGGCGTCGTCGGGCCGAGCGGCGCGGGGGCGCTCTCCTCGCCCATCGTTTTGCCGAGTCCGCGGACCACCACGAGGTCGCCGTTCTCCACCAGATACCGGAGGTCACGTTCCCGAACCTGAACGAGCAGGGCGTCGCCGACGCCGATCTCGTGGTCGTCGATGTCGTCGGTGCGAACCGAATCCCCGCGACGAACGGCGAGCAACTGTGCGGCGTGATAGCCCGCCAGGTTCGCCTCGTGGACGGTGTCGCCGTGCAGCCGAGAGCCCTCCGGGACGATGACCTCCACGAGACTGCCTCGCCCCTCCCTGACGTCCAGGTCGCCCGCGGTGACGCGCTCGTGGGGCAACTGTCGGAGCCCGAACCGCTCGGCGAACCGGTTGACGTTCCGCCGGTCGCCGCGAACGGTGAGGACGTCCCCCACGGCGAGGGGCTCGTTCGAGGAGAGCGCGTGCTGGGGTTCCTCGTCGCGGACCAGCTGGAGGAGCTTGCAATCGATCGGCTCCTCGACCGTGCCGTCGCCTTCCACCGGTTCGGCCAGCAGTTCTCGAACCGACGAGACGGGGTTCCCCACGAGCGGAGATCCCTCGCGCACGACCACCTGTGCCAGGTGTCGTTGCACGTCGTAGGCCTCGACGAGGGTGGTCTCCGGGCTGACACGGGCGGGAGTGAGCCACCGACCCACCGTCAGGAGATAGCCCACCCCGACCACGAACACCACGATGCCGAGCGGCGTGAACTCGAACATCCCCAGTGCGTGCAGTTCGGGCGCTACCCCGGCGGCGCCGCCCCGCGCGGCGATATCGCTGACCACGAGGTTCATCGAGGTCCCGATGAGGGTGAGCGTTCCACCGAGCATCGCCGCGTAGGAGAGCGGCAAGAACAGTTTGGACGGGGAGATGTTCGTCTCGGCGGCGATGTCGTGAACCATCGGGACGAACACGGCCACCACGGGCGTGTTGTTGACGAACCCGGCGGCCAGGCCGGTCGTCCCCAGGATGCTACCGAGCAGCCGTCGTTCGCTGCCGGCCGCGTACGCCGCGATCCACTGTCCGACCCGGGAGACGACGCCGGTCTGCCGGACGGCCTCGCTCAGGATGTACATCGCGATGACCGTCACCGTCGCGGGATTGGCAAAGCCCCCCAGCGCCGCCGTCGCCGAGACGCCCGTGTAGTCCTCGAGAACGACGAGTGAGACGAGGACCGCGATGGCCGTCACGTCGGACGATACCGCCTCGGTGACGAACATGACCATCGCTACGACGATGATGGCGAAGACGACGAGGAGATCGACGGTGACTGGCGCCACCTGCAAAGATGGAGGCGCTATCGGCATAAAACGCTGCGCCGGGCGCCGGCCATCCACCCCAGCCAGCCAGTATTTTCTCGTTCGAGCAATATTCCCTTCGAATCAGTGGCAACGACGTAACGGGAATACCGTCGTCGAAGACGATTCGACCGGTAGACATCCGCTCCGAAGCGGATCGGTGCCGGTCGGCTGGGGGAACGTTCGGTTCGAGTGACGGGCAGTATTCCACATTATTGGGAGCGGTATACAATTTTAAGTGCCTCCGTCGTCGATTGATGAACGGGGCGACACCCTCACGAAGCCGCGATCACCGGCGAAACGACTGGGTCATGGTCGATCCGCCACTGGCGCGTGCTGTGTCGGTGTCTCCCATTTCCGTTCTGTTACGGAGCATCCTCCCCCCCCCTCTGTTCCCGTTCTTTCCACGATTCGATATCGAGAGGCAACTGTCGAGGCTGCAGACCGAAAAGCGCCGACCGACCGCTCAGACCGTCGGCGTGCTCAGTTGCAACTGGTCCCAGGCGACGAACGCGCTCGCGAACGAACAGACGGCCGCGTAGACGCCCTCCGCCGAATCGCGGTCGGCGACCGTGTCGGCGAAGGCGTCGACCCACTCGAGATGGTCGACGACCTGCGCCTGGACGTCGAGCAGGTCGGCGTCGATTGACCGCTCGGGTGCCGCATCGAGGCGACCCTCCCGCGCCGAGAGGACGGCCATGAATTCGAACTCCGCGGCGATGTGGTCCGGGATACCGTCACCGCGCTGGGGCTTGAATCCCGTCCGTTCGTACAGTTCGGCGATCGATTCGGCCGGGTCGCCGAGGAGTTCACCGGCCGATCCAACGTCGTGGTACCGGGAGTCCGACTCGAAGGACTCGCTCGGATCGTCGACGTGTGCCGACGCGAACGGGGGAACGTAATACGGTCCCGGGACGTCGAAGAGGTTGTCGTACCCGATCGACAGCGCCTCGACGTCCAGGTCGTCCCGCGAGAGGGCGTCCGTGTCGAATTCCGCAGGGAGCGTCGCCGCGAGGTCGACGAAGGCCCCGTTCACGATGGCCTCGGAGAGCACGTCGACGTCGCCGTCGAACACCCGCGACAGGAGATCGTACACCCGCGAACGGGACCGGGCGAACTCGCGGTCGACGTCAGTCATCGACATCAGTGGTCTCCGATTTGCTAAGTTCGACGTGAGCGGTGTACTGTGACTGGCCACCACCCACCGGGTCCGTCGGTCCGACGTCCTGGGTGGTCGTGTCGACCGGTGCGACGTGGTTGACGGCGAAGCCGGCGTCTCTGCCCTTCGCGTATCCGGCTTCCTCTTTCATCGGCGTATCGAACTCGTAAGGGGTGTGGCCGTACCCCTCGGTGACGGCCTCGTGGGTGTCGCCGTCGATCGTCTCGTCCGCGGCCCCGTCCGCAGAACGACCCCAGCCCCACATGGTGCCGACGACGCCGGGCCGAATGCCCTCGGTGACCATCGCGACGGCGTCCGTCTCGCCACGACCGAAGTCGACCACGATCTCGTCGCCGTTCTCGATGTCGCGTTCGTCGGCGTCGCTCGGGTTGATCCACACGGGGTTCTCCGGGCGAACCTCGCGCAGCCACGGGCTGTTCTGGGTCCGGGTCATTCCCTGCGAGCGTGGCTTCCAGTTGATCATGTGGAGGGGCCGGTCGGGCGCTGGGGACTCGTCGCTGACCACCGGGGTCAACAGGTCGCCGTTGAAGTGCGTGCCGTCTTCGACCACCGGGAGCGGGTCGAATTGCTCGCCGTCGTACGCCGACTTGCCCACCGGCATGATCTCGTTCCAGAACCGGACCTCACCCTCCAGTGGGTAGCGCATCTTGTCGCCGACGTACGCGTTGGACGGTTCGTAGCGCTCCGCGTAATCGTAATCGTAGCCCTTCTCCGCGAAGGCCTCCGCGTAGTTCGGGATCGGATCCTCGAACCGGCCACCCCGGTTGAGGACCGTGACGACCTTCCGCCACTCCTCGTCTTTGACCTTGGCCTTCCAGTCGTCGTAATCGAACGGTTTCTTGACGCCCGCCGCTTCGAAGTCGAAGCCTTCGACCTCGAGGCCCGCCCGGTGTGACTGCTCGAATATGGCGAGTTCGTCGTCGCTGGCGTCGGGGACCGGCCCAGACTCGTACGGGAAATCCTCGACGTCGAGTCCCGGCGGCAATGGCCCGAGGTCCTCCGGATCGAGGTCCCCGATATCGAGGGTCGTCGAATCGTAGGCGATGTTGGCGACCATCTTGAGGTAGAAGTCCTCGGCGTCGTTCATCGGCCAGGTCTCGCCGTCCGCGTCGACGATGGCGTCCTCGCCGACGCCGGGCATCGGCTCGCCGGTCGCGGATTCGAGTTCCGTCAGGACGTCGACGTAGACGTCCTCGGCGGCCCGCGCTTCGGGGACCACCTTCACGGCCGGCTGGCTGATCTTCTCGTCCGCGAGCCGCTTGTTCGGATACGTCGAGAAGTTCTCCCAGCGTTCCAGGTACGTCGGCTCCGGGAGCACGTAGTCGGCGTTCTTGCTCATCTCGCCGATCACGGTGTCGAAGGCGACCAGCAGTTCGATCGCCTCCTCGTCCTGGAGGGCTTCGGGGATGTTGTCGCCGCCGGCCGCCGCCATGACGTGGTTGTTCGAGTACGGTCTGACGAACAGGGCGTTGATACTGTACGGATACTCGTCGACGGCGCTGTGGTATATCTCCTGGGACTGGTACTGCGGCGACAGGCGGAACCATGGGCGCTCGGCCGGGTATCCGTCGAACAGGCGAGTTCCCTCGAAGTCCTCGGCGTTGCTCAACGCGCGCGTGATCGGTAACCCCCAGGGAGTGCGCCCGTCCGGGACGTTCCCGAGCTGGTACCGGCCGTTCATCGTCTGGTAGCCGGCGTACGGCGTGATCTGGCCACCCTTCCAGTCGTAGTTACCGATCAGGTGCTGCAGCGTCGCGATCGCCCGGGTGTTGTAGAAGCCGTTCGTGTGCATCGACGGCCCGCGGTACTGCATGATGCCCGCCCGCTTGCCGTGGCTCGTGAACTCGTCGGCGACCTCGACGATGTCCTCGACGTCGACGCCGGACATCTCGGCGTACTCCTCGAGGGTGTGTTCGAAGACGCGTTCCCTGTAGAGCGTCCAGACCGACTTGACCGACGTGCCGTCGATCGTCGTGTCGACGTCGAGGGTCGCGCGATCGACGTCCCCTGCGGCGGCGAGTTCGCCGGTGGTCGCGTCGATCACGGCCCGATTGCCATCGACGCCGAGCGCCTCGGCGGCCGCGGTCTTGGCCTTCGGCGTGGTGATCGGGTCGTCGTCGGCGACGACGAGATGTGCCGCGTCGCTGTACGTTTTCTCCTCGCCGGCATCGGCGGCGGCCTGGCTGGGATTGGCGAGATACGCCCGGTCGAACCGCTCGTTCTCGATGATCCAGCGAGCCATCCCCATCGCGAGCGCGCCGTCGGCACCCGGCTTGACCGGGACCCACTTCTCCGCCTTCTCGGCGGTCTTGGACAGCCGAGGGTCGACGACGTCCATGCGCATGCCGTCCTCGATCGCGTTGGTGAGTTTCGGCGCGAGCCACGTGGGGCCCTTGTTGGAGACCATCGGGTTGGTCCCCCAGACGAGCAAGTACTCCGTGTTGTCGATGTCGGTGTACTGGCGCTTCTTGACGTTCTCGTACGACCGGTTGTTGCCCAGCACGGAGGAGAACCCACACATCCCGGCGTGGTGGTGGCTGTTGATGGTTCCCAACGTGCCGTTGAAAAACCGAGCGCGGATGAGCGCGCGACGGAAGCCACCCACGTCGACGATCTGGTTGGCTTTCGGCCCGAGTTCGGGGATGTCCGTGTCGATCAGTGTGTCCTCGTACTTCGCCTCGAACTCCTCGTCGCTGAGGGCCTCGCGGTCCTCCATCACCTGGTCTTCGGGGACGTAGTCCCACATCTCCGCGATACCACGGTGGCCGAGTTCGTCGTCGCCGTGGACGATCTCCTCGATCGCCTGCTCCCAGGAGATCGTCTTCCACTGCTCGCTGCCGCGCTCGCCGACGCGTTTCATCGGCTTGCGCACGCGATAGGTGTCGAAGGCGGTCTGAATGCCAGCCTGGCCCTTCAGACACATGCGGCCGCCACCCAGCGACCAGCGATCCATCTCCACGTCGCCGGTGCCCTCGAGGGACCCGGTAGCGACCGCCTGGGGGTCGCTCTCGTAGGGCACCTGCGAGTACGGCTGCGTGTTCAGGAACGAATACGGGTTCCCCGACAGCTTGCGAACCAGGGAGCTGTATTCCGTGTTCTCCACGCTGCCTTCGTCGAGTCGGACCTTGATGGGACAGAACGTGTTGCACTGCCCGCAAGTCGTGTGGATGACGTCGTTGGCGTCGTACTCGTCGTAATCGGTGCCGACGTAGTGTTCGTTTTCGTCCTCCCAGAGGGAAGAGAAGTCCAGTTCGTGGGCCGCACCACCCGCCGAAAGGGTCGTGAACGCACCGGCTGCCTTCACGAAGTCGCGGCGAGAGAGGTCCGGACCGTCGTCGATGGGTTCGTCAGTACTCATTAGTGTTCGTCCTCCTCGAGCGGGGTCAGTGGCAGTAGTTCGGCGCCGAGCGTGTAGATGAGGAGCCCGACGGCGACGATTCCGAAGCTAGACGCCCACTCGGTGAACGTGGGCAGGTAATCACCGGCCGGAAGGCCCTCCATCACCGGCGTCACCAGCGGGGGAACGACGATGTTGAACCGGACGCCGACGATGCCGACGACCACCGACAGGCCGGCGATGACCATGAGCATGGGTCGGCGACGCCAGGACCGCTTGCTGGTCAGGAGTGCCGGCAGGACCCAGCCGAGTCCCACCATCACCCCCCAGAACGACCACGCCATCTTGCCGAAGGCGATCGTCAGCCACGCTCCCAGGTGGGCGCCCTCCAGCGACATGACGCCGATGAGCGCCTCGATCGCGGTGAACGCCGCGTCGACTAGAACGAAGGCCAGCAGGAGCTGTCCGAGTCGATCGAGGAGGTCCAGATCGACGGGCTTGCCCTCGAAGAACTTCCTGCGAAGGACGTACACCGCCATCACGAGCGCCGTCCCGGAGAGTAGCGCCGAGATGACGAAGATCACCGGGAAGAGACCACTGTTCCAGTACGCACGCGCCTTCACGCCGGCGAAGAGGATCCCCGTACCGCCGTGGACGAAGAAGATGGCCAGCGGGATCCCGAGGATGCCGATGCGCTTGAGCCACTTCCGGTCCGCCTGGATCGTCCCCTCGCTCAGGTCCGTCCGCCCGAGGGTGAGCAGGCCGGAGAGTCGCGCGCGAAGGCCCGAGCCGTGTCGGGACACGCGCACGAGGTCGGCGCGCATCGAGAAGTACAGTTCGGCCGTCAGGACGCCGACGTAGGCGACGTAGGCGTGCACCTCCCAGGCCAACGCCGAGGTGACCTGCCGCCAGATGAACGGGAAGTACATCCGCTCCATCCGCCCGAGGTCGATCCAGACGAACAACATCGCGACGACCATCGCGATGATCGCGGCGAACAGCGCGTCGCGGTCGATCTTCTCCATCCCCTCCATCTCGAAGACGTTCGCGAGGGTGCTGACGAGGAACGCCCCGGCAGAGAGGCCGATGAAGTAGATGTAAAAGGCCACCCACGCACCCCAGGGAGTGGTGGAGGTGAGATTGGTCGTCGCCATCCCGCCGACGATACGCCGGTAGGTCGCGTACGCGCCCACGAGAAGCGTTGCTACCAGTATCGCGTACCAGACGACGCGGACGCGATTGTCCTCGAAGCCCGGGTTGAAATCGGGCAGTGAGTTTGCCGTTGCCATGGTTATTTGAGGTAGTAGACGTTCGGGTCGTTGCCCGTGTGTTCTTTCAGCTGCATCGCGCGGGTCGAGTCGGCCATCTCCGAGACCTCGCTGTTCGGATCGTCCAGGTCGCCGAAGTTTCGCGCGTCGCCGATACAGGTCTCGACGCATGCGGGCTCCTCGCCACGCTCCAGCCGGTGGTAACAGAAGCTGCACTTGCGCGCGTTGGCCTGCGGGGACTTCCCGTCCTCCCGTTTCCCGCGGTCGACGCCGTACTCGGGGCTCGTGATCTCGCCGGCACCCACGACTTCGTCGTCGTATCCTTCGCCGAAGTCGAGATATCGCGCCCCGTACGGGCACGCGATCATACAGTACCGACAGCCGATACAGCGGTCGTAGTCGATGTTGACGATCCCGTTTTCCATCTTGTACGTCGCGCTGACCGGGCAGACCTGCACGCAGGATGGGTTCTCACACTGCATACAGGGTCGGGGAATGTTCGTGCGCGAGACGTTCGGGAAGGTGCCGTGTTCTTCTTCCATCACGACGTTGTACGCGACGCCAGGGGGCGTGCGGTTCTCGGCCTTGCACGCGACCGTACACGAGTCACAGCCGACACATTTCTGCAGGTCGATGACCATCCCCCAGCGCACGTCGTCGCCTGCCTCCGCCTTCGAGAGCCCTTCGGCGACGCTCTCCATCGACCCCGCCGCACAGGAGAGCTGATCGGCCGTCGGTTCGTCGATCGTCTGGCAACTGCTGCCCTTGTCGACGGCGGGGTTCGGCGTCTCGCGGTAGTCGGCGCCGAACTCCACCGCCGCGGCGTCGTCGTATTTCGCCCAGAACGTCTCACTCGAGATGTCGCCGTGTGAGACGCGCTGTGCGTCCTCGGCCATCTGGAGGCCGAGTTCGGTGTCGTACTCCGTCTTCGCCAGTTCTTGCTCCGGATCCGGGACCTCCTCGTCGACCATCGCGTCGATCTGGTCGGCGTCGATCGCCGGAACACCCGGAGACGGACCGGTCTTGCTCATGCGACCACCCACCCAGGTGTTCGCCGAGAGGGTCCGCCGTTACGCTGGTCCATCATGCATCTGTATAGAGGACATCCGCCCCCCTCAGGTCACCACCAATACTGTTAGGTATGCGATCCGGGCCGATTTTCGGTGATAAGGAAGCCACCAATATGTATTGGCTCTCGCTCGGCCATCGGAACGGAAATGACCGAATGTTCTCGAAAATTCCCCATATTTCAGTCGGTAGGAGCTTTCTAACTCGCGATTACCAGCTCGTGAGAACGCTCCTGTCCCATATCCCACACTCGCGCGTACCATCGATAGACGTCCCGACGGAGTACGGTCTCCGGGGTGACGCCCGTTGACCGACTAACCGGAGTGAGAAACCATGGACGACCTCATCATCTTCGCATCGATCGCCCTCAGGATCGCCGGCGTCGGATATTCGATTCTCCTCCTCTACCGGGTGCAAGACGCGCGCTTCGGCTTCCTGACGGTGATGTTGACGCTGATGGCGGTCCGACAGATCTTCACCCTCCGCTCGGGCAATCCCGGCATCGAGGAACTACCAGGCCTCGTCGTCAGCGTCTTTGCCGTCCTGACCGTCGTCTATCTGGCGAAATACGTCGAACAGGAGGCGAACGTCACGCGCACGATCCGGCGGAAGAACGAGCGACTCAGAACGTTCAGGAAGGCGATCGAACACGCGGGACACGCCATCTTCCTCACGGACACCGACGGGACCATTACCTACGCGAATCAGGCCGTCGAATCGGTCACCGGCTACTCCAGGGGGGAGGTGCTCGGCGAAGATCCCTCGTTGTGGAAGTCGGGCGAACACGACGATTCGTTTTACCGAGAGCTCTGGAAGACGATCACCAGGGGCGAGGTCTGGGACGGGCAGATCGTCAACGAACGCAAAGACGGATCCCTGAGCTGGGTGGACATGACCATCGCCCCCATCGTCGACGACGAGGGGAACGTAGAGCAGTTCGTCGCGGTCGATACGGACATCACGGAACGACGAAAGCGCAAGGAGAAGATATCGGAGCAAAAGGGCCAACTCGAGGTACTCAACCACACGAACGAAGTGCTCCGAGACGTCAACCAGGATCTCGTCCAGGCGGACACTCGATCCGGCATCGAATCGGCGGTAACCGAGGAGTTCGCCCGTGCCACGCCGTACGAATTCGCCTGGATAGCCACGCGAAACGTCACGAACGACTCCCTGCGCGCTCGCGAGTGGAGCGGCATCGAACGCGACGAACTCACGACGCTGTTGACGGGGTTCAACGCCGAGGATACCGATCCGATATCCGACGCCATCCAGTCGGAGACCGTTCGGATAGCGCCGTGTGGCACATCCGATGGCGCCTGGTCGGCGGACCTGGACGGCGAGCAGTGTCGGTCCCTCGCGGCCGTCCCGCTCACGTACGGCGAAACGGAGTACGGTGCGCTGTGCATCGCCACGGAGAACCGAAGCGCCTTCGAGAGCATCGAGGAGGGGGTCTTCGCCGAGCTGGGCGAGACTATCGGGTACGCGATCAACGCGATCGAGAGCAAGGAGACCCTCATGACGGACAGCGTCACGGCGGTCGAATTCGAGACTCGCGACGCCGATTGTTTCAGCATTGGTATGTCCGCGGCGCTTGGCTGTTCGCTCGACCTGAAGTGGCTCTCGCCGAACAACGACGATACCCTCGTCGAGTACTTCACGACCACGGGCGCAGATCCGACCGAGGTCGTCGATTACGCCACCGATCACGACGCGGTAACGGCCGTCCAGATGATCGCGGATAGCGACGAAGAGGCGCTATTTCGCTTCGAGGTCGAGGACTCGTGCATCGCGCGGACCCTGGGGGACTTCGGTGCGGATCTCTCGTCGATCCACGTCTCGGACGGGCGGGCAGTCGTGACCGCTCATCTCTCGAGTGGCGGCGACGTCAGGGCCATGCTCGAGGCGCTCCAGGCTGAACACGGGGACGTCGAACTTCTCGCCCGTCGGGAGGACGAGCGGCCGAAGCGGACGATCCAGGAGATCCGTGCCACCCTCGACGATGAATTGACGGACCGACAGCGGGAGGCCCTGCAGACGGCCTTCATCGGTGGATTCTTCGAGTGGCCACGGGACCGCTCGGGGGAGGAGATAGCCTCGGTGATGGGCATCACCCAGTCGACGTTCCTCCAGCACCTCCGTGTGGCCGAGCGGAAGGTACTGGCGGCGACGTTGCAGGTCGATTCCGGGACGACGAGCCTGACGGGGCCTGTCGGAACGGAATCCCGGGAGCAACCATAGCTGCTCAATCGAAAATCGACTGCGTTCGTGACAGTTGCATCCATTCGACGACGAAGAGAGGCGTGTCTGGGGCAGAATATCCACCACGACGGACCGGCGGCCGGAGCCGATTGCGATAGGGTTATTTGAGTGTCTGTTCAAGTGTTCGTCAATGGCTCGTGGATCGGATCGGCTCCAGCGGTACCTCGAGAACGAACTCGAGGAGTGTCGGATCGAGGACGTCGACCGTCGACTCACCGAGCTGTCTACCCTGGAGACGGCCCTCGATGCGGTCGAGCGGGCCACCCACCTCGAGGTCCTCTCGGCACTGGCGAACGAGACCCGCTACACGATCGTGCGGGTCCTCGTGGAGGCCGACGAAGAACTCTGTGTCTGCGAGCTGGATCCGTTCGTGGACGTGAGCGAGAGTGGCCGCAGTCATGCCCTCTCGGAGCTCGTCGATGCCGGTCTCGTCGAGGGGCGGACGGATGGACGATGGCGCAAGTACCGCGCAACGAACCGGGCAGTGGCGCTGTTGACCGTTCTCGACGGAAGCGTGACCGATGAGTGACACCGACTGTGAGCACGAGACCGACGCGTCCTGTCCGGAGTGCGGGGACCCCCGCTCGATGGCCCTCCTGGACAAGTACCTGACCGTCTGGATCTTCGCGGCGATGGCACTGGGCGTCGGTCTCGGCTACGTCGCTCCCGCCGTCACCGACCCGATCCAGCGCCTCCACCTCGTCGAGATCGGCCTCATCCTGATGATGTATCCGCCGCTCGCGAAGGTGAACTACGGGCAACTCCCGACCGTCTTCAGGAACTGGCGGGTCCTCGGACTGAGCCTCGTCCAGAACTGGCTCATCGGCCCGACCGTGATGTTCGCGCTCGCTGTCGTCTTCTTCAGCGGGCTCGTGCCCGGGCTCCCGCCACGGCCCGAGTTCTTCCTCGGTCTCGTGTTCATCGGAATGGCACGCTGCATCGCGATGGTCCTGGTCTGGAACGAACTCGCCGAGGGCTCCTCGGAGTACGCCGCCGGACTCGTCGCCTTCAACAGCGTCTTCCAGATCGTCACCTACGGGGTCTACATCTGGTTCTTCGCGCTGTTCCTGCCGCCGCTGCTGGGAATGGAGGCGCTGGTTTCGGGCATCGAGGCGTTCGACATCACCCCGGCACAGGTGTTCCAGGCCATCGCCATCTTCCTCGGCATCCCCTTCGGGGCGGGCATCCTCTCACGAGTCGTCGGTACTCGACGGAACGGAGTCGAGTGGTACGAAGAGCGATTCGTCCCGACGATCGATCCACTGACGCTGGTCGCACTGCTGTTCACCGTCGTCGTGATGTTCGCGATGCAGGGCGAGACCATCGTCGCCCAGCCGAGCGACGTCCTCCTCATCGCCGTTCCGCTCACCATCTACTTCGTCGTGATGTTCTTCGTGAGCTTCGGCATGGGTCGCGGTATCGGCGCGGACTACTCGACGACGACGGCCATCGGATTCACCGCCGCCTCGAACAATTTCGAACTCGCCATCGCCGTGGCCGTGGCCGTCTTCGGCGTCGGTTCGAGCGTGGCGTTCGCGACCGTCGTCGGGCCGCTCATCGAGGTGCCGGTCCTTCTCGCGCTGGTCAACGTCGCGCTGTACTTCCAGCGAAGATTCGACTGGCGCGGGTTCGAGACCGGAAGCCTGGACGAATCGGCGACGGACACCCTCCACGACGACTGACCGACGATGACACGCACAGTCCACCTGGCCGCCGAGGAACCGGCTACCGAAGCGACCATCTCCGAAGGAGTGAGCCGATGACCGACCCAGATACCAGAGTCGCATTCGTCTGTGTCCAGAACGCCGGCCGAAGCCAGATGGCAGCGGCGTTCGCACGGGAGACAGTCGAAGAACGCGGGATGAGCGACCGCATCGAGGTCGTCTCCGGCGGAACCGACCCCGCAGACCGGGTCCACCCGGTGGTCGTCGAGGCGATGGCAGAACGCGATATCGACATCGCGGACCGAACGCCCCGCGAGATTTCCGACGAAGAACTGTTCGACTCCGCCGTCGTGGTCACGATGGGCTGTTCGGCGGAGGACGTCTGTCCCGTCCACTGGGTCGGCGACGAGCGAGACTGGAATCTCGACGACCCCCACGACAGACCGCTCGAGGCGGTACGTGCCATTCGAGACGACATCGAGCGACGGGTCGACGCGCTGCTATGCGAAATGGCGAACACGGACGAGTAGTCCGCTTACAGAAGGTCCTCTACGTCTTCGTGCTCGTGTATCTCGACGCCGTCGGCCGTTATCTCCGCGATCGTGATACCGTTACCGGAGGCCGTATCCCGTTCCGTTGCGCTCTGTACGGCCTGGGCACCCACCGTGATCGCATCGTCGAGGGAGAGGTCGCTGTCGTACGCCTGTTCGAGGACGCCGAGTGCGAACTGCATGCCACTCCCGGTGACGACGTAGTCGTCTTCGGAGAGACCACCGAGCGGATCGATGCTATAGACGTGCGAGCCCTCGTCGTCGACGCCACCCAGGACCGGGTTGATCCTGAAGAAAGGGCCGCCTCGGGCGAAGTTGCTCGCGAGGGTCGCGAGTGCGTGGATGCTCATGGCTTCGCCACGGCGCGTCTCGTAGAGATTTGCCTCCGCGCGCAACGAGCGGATGTACGACTGTGCGCCCCCGACGCTCCCAACGAGGGTGAGCGCGGCGGTCGGGTGAATCTGCTCGACCTTCGTGACCTGCTTGTTCGAGACGATGCGGCCACCGAGACTGGCACGACGGTCCGTGGCGATGACGACCCCATCCTCGGCGGCGATGCCGACGGACGTCGTCCCGGTCTTCGCCGATTCCACGTCGTCCGCCGGCGCCGTCTCCTCCGGAATGGAGCCCAGCTCCGGCTCGTAGGGGTCGGGTGACATCATTCCGATTCGTCCTCGTCCTCGTCTTCGGTGACTTCGTCGAGGTCGTCCAGGTACTCCTGGAGGTCCTCGTTCGATAGTTCGTCGTAGACGGGGTCCTCGACCGAGACGGTCCCCACGCCGACGCCCGACGCCTCGAGGGAGTCCTCGCGTAGATGCGCGAGTGCGCGAACGCCGAGTTCGATACCCTCCTCGAGCGTCAACTCGTCGTGCCACTCCTCCTCGAGGAAGGACTGGGTATCCGAGCGGTCCGCGCCGATGGCGACGGCCTTCCACTCGTTCGAGGTGCCACTCGGGTCGGTCTCGAACAGCCGCGGAACGCCGTCCGAGACACCGGCGATGAGCAAGGCCGCACCGAACGGGCGGGCACCGCCCACCTGCGTGTACTGCTGGATGTTGTCGGTGACGGCCTTCGTCAGCGCCTCCACGTCCATCGGCTCCTCGTAGCGGAGTTCCTCGACCTGGGCCCGGCGGCGGGCGAAGTCGATGAGTTGCCTGGCGTCGGCGACGTGGCCGGCGCTGGCAATGGCGACGTGGTCGGCGACCTTGTGGAGTTTCTCGATGCTTTCCGGCTCCATGAGCGGCGACCGCGAGCGCTTGTCGACGACGAGGACGACGCCCTCCGCCGTCCTGACGCCGATGCTCGTCGTCCCGCGTTTGACTGCTTCTCGTGCGTACTCGACCTGGTAGAGGCGACCGTCCGGGGAGAAGATGGTAATTCCCCGGTCGTAGGCCTGCTGCTGTTGGCCCTGCATGTTCGTTACCCGATATTGTGTCGGGCCCGGTAAAGTCCTGCCGGACTCGGCAGAGGAGCTAGAAGTAGTTGATGCTGGCCGGCAGTTCGGTCTTCATGCCCTTGCGCTCGCGGATCTCCGTGATCTTCTCGGGCTGGAGATTGTCGGCGAGGACGCGGAAGCCCGCGTTCTCGGTGTTCCAGGAGGCGCGGCCTTCGGTGGCCGAGCGGATGTCCGAGGAGAACCCGATCATCTCCTCGACGGGCGCGATGCCCTCGACGACCATCAGGTCGCCTTCCTGGTACATGTCGTCGACGCGGCCGCGTCGACCCTGGATCTCGCCGGAGGCGGCACCCATGTGCTCGGACGGCACGTCGATGCGGACGTCCTGGATCGGCTCGAGGAGACGGATCTCGGCGTCGATGAGACCACGGTGGATGGCCTCGCGGACCGCCGGGATGACCTGGGCGGGGCCGCGGTGGATGGCGTCCTCGTGCAGGCGAGCGTCGTGAAGCCGGATGAGCGAGCCCTGGACGGGTTCGGCCGCCAGTGGGCCGTCTTCGAGCGCCTCTTCGAGACCCTCGATGACCAGTTCCATCGTCTCGTTCAGGTGCTGGATACCCTTCGTGTCGTCCACGAAGATGTTGGTGCCGATGATGTCCTCGACGTTCTGGGAGGTGTCCTTGTCCATGCCGGCCTCCTGGAGGCTCTCGCGGCGCTCCTGTTCGGGCATGTCCATGGACGCTTCGCCGAGTTTCAGGGCTGCCGTGAGGTCGTCGGAGAGGGGCTCGACGGTGACGTAGAACCGGTTGTGGCGGTTCGGGGAGATCCCCTCGACCTCGTCGGATGCCTGGGTCGGCATCTCGCGGTAGACGACGATGGGCTCACCGGTGCGGACCGGAATCCCCTGGTTGCGCTCGATGCGCTGGGTGATGACCTCGAGGTGGAGTTCGCCCTGCCCGGAGACGAGGTGCTCGCCGGTGTCCTCGTTGATCTCGATCTGGATCGTCGGGTCCTCCTTGGCGACCTGCTGAAGGGTCTTGATGAGGTTCGGCAGGTCGTCCATGTGCTGGGCCTCGATGGACTTCGTGATGACCGGCTCGGAGATGTGTTCGATGGACTCGAACGGCGTCATCTCGACGGAGGACACCGTCGAACCGGCGATGGCGTCGCGAAGCCCGGTCACGGCGGCGATGTTACCGGCCGGAACGCGGTCGACCTCTTCGCGCTCGCCACCCATGAAGAGCCCGACGCTCTGGAGGCGGTTCCGTCCCGCCGTCCCGGATACGTACAGCTCCTGGCCCTTCTCGAGGGTACCGGAGAAGACGCGACCGGTCGCGATCTCGCCGGCGTGGGGGTCCATGGAGATGTCGGTGACCATCAGGACCACTTCGCCCTCGGGGTCGACGGCGGCCATTTCCTGTGCGATATCGGACTCGGGGTCGCCCCGCCAGACGCTCGGGATACGGCGGGGCTGGGCGTCGACAGGGTTCGGGAAGTGCTCGACGACCATGTCGAGGACGACGTCCGAGAGCGGGGTGCGCTCGTGGAGTTCCTCTCGCTTGCCCTCCTGTTCGAGGTCGATGATGTCGCCGAAGTCCATCCCCGTCTCCTGCATGGAGGGCATCGAGACGCCCCATTTGTAGAGCGCGGAGCCGAACGCGACGGTTCCCTCCTCGACGGAGACGGTCCAGTCGAGGTCTTTGTCCTTGGTCATCCCGCGGATGAGTTCGTTGACGTCCTGGATGACACTCAGGAGGCGCTGTTGCATCTCTTCCGGCCCCTCCTGGAGTTCCGAGATGAGGCGGTCGACCTTGTTGATGAACAGGGCCGGTTTGACGCCTTCGCGGAGCGCCTGCCGGACGACCGTCTCGGTCTGAGGCATGGCACCCTCGACGGCGTCGACGACGACGAGCGCACCGTCGACAGCGCGCATCGCCCGCGTGACGTCGCCACCGAAGTCGACGTGGCCCGGCGTGTCGATGAGGTTGATGAGGTTCGCCTCGCCCTCGTACTCGTGGGTCATCGAGACGTTCGCCGCGTCGATGGTGATGCCCCGTTCCTGTTCGTCCTCCTCGGTGTCCATGGCGAGTTGCTCGCCGGCGGTGTCCTCGGAGATCATCCCGGCACCAGCGAGGAGGTTGTCCGTCAGCGTGGTCTTCCCGTGGTCGACGTGGGCGGCGATGGCGATATTCCGTATCTGCTGTGGATTATCCATCAACCGCTCGCACTGTTCGACGATTTTCTTACGTCGGCCCATTATGAGTGTTCTTCCAATAGCAGGGACAAAAGGGTGCTGTTTCGAATCGGGAGAACCGGGGCGTGTGACCCGTACGCAGGGCTATTCGGGACAGCGAGGCGTTGGCACCGAGGCCCGAGACGTCGGTCTCGCTGACCCGCTCGAGTGTGTGTCGAGAAGAACGAACGACCGTTAGCGTGCCGCCGCTGCGACGCGCTCTTTTTCCTCTTTCTGTCCGACCGCGTACGTCTGGACGTCGTAGTCGGCCGCGCCGAGGAGCTGCTGGGCGAGTGCCTCCGCAACCGGCGTCGGGGACTTGAAGGACGCGCTGAAGGTTCCGTCCGCGATGAACTTCAGGGCCTGGTCGACCCGGCGCTGTGGGGCGACGTCGACGGCCTTGGGGACCGAGATACCACCGTACTTCAGGCGGACGGTCTCCTCACGTGGCGCCGAGTTCTCGATGGCCCGAACGAGGACCTGGACCGGGTTCTCGTCGGCGGTCGAATCGATGATCTCGAAGGCCTCCTGGATGATCTTGAGCGACTGCTGTTTTTTCCCCGAGTTGTCGGAGTTCTGCATCAGTCGGTTGGCGAGCCGTTCGACGACCGAAATCTCGGACTTCTTGAACTGCTTGGAGGCGTGTCGGCCCATCGTGTGGGCGACCGGAGTCACGGAGATGTAGCGACGAGTGCTCGGGTCCGTGTACTGTATCTCGGTGACGTCCCAGCGGCCGAATAGTTCGGCCACGGTCTCGTCGTCGTCGGTGCCAGCGGGCGTCTCCGGCTCTGGGGCTTCTTCTTCGGACATGTTATCGGACGGGCTTCTCTGCGTTTCCACGGACGAGTTCGAGCAGCGCGACGCCGTTGACCTTGTCCACCTTGTAGTTCACGCCAGACAGGTCACCCATGGCGCGACCCTTCGCGCCACCGATACCGGCGATGGTGACCTCGTCGTGCTCGTCGATGAACGAGATGGCACCGTCGCCAGGGGCGAAGGCGGTGACCTGTTTCCCGTTCTTGATGAGCTGCACGCGAACGCATTTTCGGATGGCGGAGTTGGGCTGTTTCGCTTCGATCCCGACTTTTTCCAGTACGATACCACGGGCCTGGGGGGCACCCTCGAGCGGGTCGGACTTCTTGCCAAGCCCCCGTTCGCGCCGCGCGTACTCGGAGTCGGACCACCGGTGATTCTGGCGGTCTTTCTTGAGCTTGCGAGCGGCGTACTTACCGTTCGGCATATGGAGCGATTTACCCGACGCAACTACTTAAGCCCCTTC